>JBEVJD010000356.1:0-68467 GCA_040510435.1 Pyrinomonadaceae bacterium
TCGTGGCCGCGGACGGCGAACTCGTCGGGGAGTTTCTGGAGGAGCCAGAGCGGGCGGCCGGCCTCCTCGCGCCCCTTCATCTTGAAGAGGCGCCACGCGCCGCGCAGGCGCCCGCCTTCGAGTTGGAAGCGGAGCGAGCCCGCGCGCCAACCCGCGGCCGGGTCGCCTTCGGGCAGGAACGTCCCCGCGTCCCAGCGGTAGACGCGCCCCGCGCCGTACGTCCCCTCGGGCAGAACCCCCTCGAAGTTCATGTAGGAGAGCGCGTGGTCGGGCACCTCGACGGCCAGCCGCTTCGCTGCCGGGTCGAGCGAAGGCCCTTTCGGCACCGCCCAGGATTTCAGCGTCCCCCCGATCTCCAGACGGAAGTCCCAGTGCAAACGGCTCGCGTGGTGCTCCTGCACGACGAATCTCAAGTCACGCCCCATGCGCTAATTTTGCCACAGGACGGCACGGGAGGCCGTCAGCGCCCGCGCCCGTTCGTCACGGCCGGAGTCCGGTTGGTCACACAACACTTCACAACCCGGGCGCGGACGATTATCCTCCCGTTTTGCGACCGACCGCGCGCCACCCCGCGCCGAAAGCGTCAACCCGACATCCACGCGCGACCGCAGCGCCCCCGCGAGGGGGACGACCCGGAGCGCAGGTGTGCAGAGTAAAAAGGCAGGGATTTTCCCTTAGATGACCGAAGCGGAGACACTCGACAGCGTCCGTCTCCCCGCGGACGAGTGGGCCGTTGTCGTCGCCCGCCCGTGGCGCGGGCGCGCGGCGCGCTGGGGGCTCATCTTCGCCGGCTGGACGGTGCTCGGCTTCTTCTTCACGGGGCAGCTCTACTACACGCGGCTGCTGGGCGAGCGCCCGATGTCCTGGGGCTCCGCCGCCTCGCAGCAGTTCATCGCCCCCTACCTGTGGGCCGTGGGCAGCATCCTCGCGCTGTGGCTGGCCGACCGCTACCCCGTCGAGGGCACGCGCTGGCGGCGCAACCTCCTGCGCCACCTGCTCTTCGCCACCGGCTTCGTCTGCGTCATCTCGGCCTCGTTCCAGATCATCTACCACTTCCTCTTCGTCCAAGCCCCCGACAAGCCCTACCTGTTCTCGACGACGCTCCAGTGGATCATCTACAACTCGTCCGAGAATTACGGCATCTACGGCCTGCTGCTCCTGCTCAACCAGCTCTTCCGCTACTACCGCCGCTTCCGCGAGGGCGAGCTGCGCACGTCGCGCCTCCAGACGCAGTTGACGCGCGCGCAGCTCGAAGCCCTCAAGATGCAGCTCCAGCCGCACTTCCTCTTCAACACGCTCCACTCCATCTCGGCCCTGCTGCACCGCGACCCGGACGCGGCCGACCGCATGATCGCCCGCCTCGGCGACTTCCTGCGCCTGACGCTGGAGAACTCCGGCGCGCAGGTGGTCTCGCTCCAGAAGGAGCTTGAATTCCTGACCTGCTACCTCGAAATCGAGCGCGTGCGCTTCCAGGATCGACTGACGACGAGCGTCGAGGTCGAGCCGGCAGCGCTCGACGCGCCCGTCCCCAACCTCATCCTTCAGCCCATCGTCGAGAACGCCCTCCGCCACGGCATCGCCCAGACGCGCGGGCCCGGCCGCGTCGAGATTTCCGCGAAACGCGAGAACGGCTCCCTGCGTATACGCGTGCGGGACAACGGGCCAGGGCTCGCGGCCATCACAAGGTCGGACGACGGGTTGAAGGAGGGTGTCGGGCTCTCGAACACGCGCGCGCGGTTGGAGCAGCTCTACGGCGACGCGCACCGCTTCGATCTCGAAAACGCGCCCGGCGGCGGCCTCCTCGTCACGATGGAGATACCGGCCGCCGAGGGCACCCCCGCCTGATTTTTGGAACCCTTCTCACGTCCCCTCGTAACCTTTACTGAAACCTGAAGTCGTTTTTTGTCACAAACAGGTTCAGTGCGGTGTTTTCTGTTCGGTAAATCGTGAATCGTACAGTCGTAGCCCGTCCCGCTTTTCCACGGACTACGCTTTACTTCAGGCACGCCGGCACGCCGCTTCACGGTTTACGATTCACAGTTCACAAAAAATTATGACGGAAGCCGCACAGGCGCCCATCCGCGTGCTCGTCGTGGACGACGAGCCGCTCGCGCGCGAGAAGATTCGCGGCATGGCAGCCGACGACCCCGACCTGCGCGTCGTCGGCGAGTGCACGAACGGCGCCGAGGCCATCGAGGCCGTCCAGACGCTCAAGCCCGACCTGCTCCTGCTCGACGTGCAGATGCCCGAGGTCGGCGGTTTTGCCGTGCTCGAAGCCCTGAAGGACGACGGGCTGCCCCCCGTCATCTTCATCACGGCCTACGACCACTACGCCGTGCGCGCCTTCGAGTTCCACGCGCTCGACTACCTGCTCAAGCCCTTCGACCGCGAGCGCTTCCGCGCCGCGATGGAGCGGGCCAAGCGGCACATCAGGCGCGACAACGGCGGGGCGCTCGACGAGCGCATCATCGCGCTCCTGGAGCAGATGCGCGGGCAGCAGCGCTACAGCGAGCGGCTGGTGGTCAAGACCGGCGGCCGCGTCTTCTTCCTCAACACCGACGAGATCGACTGGATCGAGGCCGAGGGCAACTACGTCTCCATCCACACGGGCAAGAAGTCGTACCTGCTGCGCGAGACCATCTCAAGCCTTGAGTCGCAGCTCGACCCGAAGGACTTCGTCCGCATCCACCGCTCGGCGATTGCGAACATCAACCGCATCAAGGAGCTTCAGCCCTGGTCGCACGGCGAGTACCACGTCATCCTCCACGACGGGACGCAGTTGACCCTCTCGCGCAGCTACCGCGAGAAGCTCCAGGCCGCGCTCGGCAACAGTCTGTGACGTGGTCGAAAACGGACGAGCGGGCGGCGAGTCCAGTTCATCACGCGGCGAGTCCAGTTCATCACAAAAGCCTTCGCGAACGGCCAACTGCTCTTTAGAATCCCCCTCGACACGGCAGCCCCGCGGCCGCCTGCGCCTTGGGCGCCCGGCGCCTTAGAATGGGTGGAGTCCCGGCCCCGCCCGACCTTACCCGAAGGGAGTTCTACCGAACATGCTGGAACAGAGACATTACGCGTTCAATCGGCCGGCCGAGCAGCCCGAGCCCGCCCCCGCCGCCCCGCCCGAACAGGGCGCGGCCGTCAGACTCAAGACCTTGAGGGAGTTGGCGCTTGCGCTCCTCCAGGAGGTCGATTCGATCAAGGGCAGCGGCTCGCTCGAAGCGAAGCCGAGCGTTGACTTCTCGGAGGAGGTGCGCCGCTTCGAGACCGACCTCATCCGCTGGGCGCTGATGCGCACGGGCGGCCACCAGCGCCGCGCCGCGCGCATGCTCAACCTCAAAGTCACCACCCTCAACGCCAAGATCAAGCGCTACCGCATCCAGCCGCACGCCACCCCCGCCACCACCGGCAACGTCGTCGGCCTCTACCGCGAGGAGTAGGGGAGGAAGTAGTCAGTAGTCAGTAGTCAGTAGAAGAAAACACAGGCGGCGCGCCTCAACCTTCAGGTCGGGCGCGCCGCCTCGTCTTTCCTACCGGCTACTGACTACTGTCTCCTGTCTACTCTACTTCGCCCCTTTTGCCTTTCGACTCCGAGTCGCGTATAGAAAGGCGAATGAAGGTTCGCGTCGTCTTCGTGATTCTGTGCTGCATCTGGGGCTCGACCTGGATGTTCATCAAGCTCGGTCTGCGCGACCTCCCGCCGTTGAGTTTCGCGGCCGCGCGCTTCCTCTTAGCCACCGCCATTCTGGCCGCCGTCGTCGCCGCGCGGCGCGCGCGCCTGCCGAAGGGTCGCGCCGAGTGGATGCTCCTCGCGCAGACGGGCGTGCTGGCCTTCGGGCTCAACTACGGGCTGCTCTTCTGGGGCGAGCAGCACATCTCTTCGGGGCTCGCCGCGCTGCTCCAGGCGACCATCCCCGTCTTCGGCATGCTGCTGGCCCACCCCTACCTGCCGGGCGAGCGCCTGAACGCGCGCAAACTGGCGGGCGCGCTGCTCGGGGTCGTGGGCGTCGGCGTCATCTTCTCGCACCAGTTGGGCTCGGAAGGCTCGATGGCTTTGTGGGGGAGCGCGGCCGTGGTGTTGGGCGCGGCCTTCGCGGCGTGGGCGAACGTGCTGGTGAAGGCGAGGGGCATGAGACTCGACGCGTCGGTGCTGTCGGCGGGGCAGATGGCGTGCGGCTTCGTGGCGCTGGCGTCGGCCGCGCTGGTGCTCGAAGGCGACCCGCGGGAGTTGCGTTGGACGCCGCTGGCGTTGACGTGCCTCCTGTACCTGACGCTGGTCGGGTCGGTGGCGGCGTTCCTGCTCTTCTACTGGCTGGTGCGCCACGTGGACGTGACGAAGACGATGCTGATAGCGCTGGTGACGCCGCTGGCGGCGGTGCTGCTCGGCGTCATCGCGCTCGGCGAGGAGATGTCCTGGAGGACGGTGGCGGGCGGCGCCGTCATCCTGTCCGGCGTCGCGCTGGTCGTGCTGCGCCGCGCGCCGAAAGCCTCGCCGGTCGCCCCCGAAGGGCTCGCGCCCGAGGCCGAGGCGGCGGCCGGCGAGACGTAGAGAGTTCGTCAAGAAGTGAACGACTCGCAAAGAGAAGGGCTCGCGGGAGGTTAATCCCGCGAGCCCTTTTTGTAAGTCCGCGCCGGCGGCGGGCGTGCCTTACGGCAGCGCCTCGACGTTGACGAAGAACTTGAACGTGCCCGTCTGCTGGATGCCCAGCAGGAACTGGACGTTGATCTGGCCGCCGTTCGCCAGCGGCGTCGCCAGCGTCACCGTGCCCACCGAGAGCGACGTGTTGAAGGCGCCGCCGTTGGGCTGGTTGGGCGGCACTTCCATCTCCGTCTGCTGCACCGGGCAGGTGCCGGCCGGGCAGGCCGGGTTTATCCCCGTGATCGTCACGAAGTCCGGGACGAGCGGGGTGGCGCTCGACGAGCGCGTGCGCAGGTCGGCGAAGCCGGCCGGGGCCGGGAACGTCGTCTGGTCGATGACGCGGAAGCGCAGCCGCGTGACGGGCGCCCCCGTGTTGTTCGTGATCGTCTTGCGGATCAGGAGCGTGCCGAAGGTCGAGTTGTTCGCCGGGTCGGAGGTGAAATTGCGCACGCGATTCGGCGGGCTGGAAGTGCCGACCCCGGGGTCGAGGTTGCCGCCCGGGAACTGTGTGTTGCGCTGGATGGGGCTCGAAAGGTTCTCGGGCCCCGGCGCGCCGAGGCGCTGCCCCGCGCCCGCGCTCGTCCCGTTCGTGTCCACGAAGACGAAGTCAGCCGCGTTGTCGCCCGTGTCCTTCGGGAAGCCGCCGGTCGGGCACGGGCCGAGCGTCGTGATCGAACCGCCCTTGCCGCAGAGGTCGCGGTAGAAGCTGTGGTCGATGAGGAACTGCACGGTCGCCGGGTAGCCCCCACCCTCCTTGTAGAGCGTGTTGGCCTCGGACGTGGAGCCGACCGCGTCGAGCCGCGTCGCGAGCGAGAAGTTGGCCGCGGTCGCCGTGCTGAAGAGCGCGATGCCCGTGTTGTTCGGGATGTTGGTCGTGTAGGTCGCGTCGCCGGTGGCGGTCGTGCCGTTGCCCGCCGGGTACGTCGCGAGCGAGTAGCCGGCCGAGTTGACGCAGAGGTAGTGGCCGCGCGCCGGGATGGTCGTCCCCGCGGGGATGGTGCAGCGGATGACACCGTCCGAGGCCGCGACCGCGTAGCCCGCCGAGCCGTCGGTCGTCGTCACGGTCAGCGGCGAGTCGTTGTTATTGTAAATCTCGATGAACTCGTCGTTGTTCGGCTCGGGGGCGGGCGTGCCCGCCGGGCCGTTGGGGCCGTGCGTCCGGAATTCCGAGATGAGCAGGTCGCCCGAGCCGGCCGGAGCCGTGACCTTCGCCCACCAGGTGCCCCAGCGCGAGTCGTTCGAGCCCTGCCCCGTCGCGCCGACGCGCGGCTGTGCGTACTCCTCAATCGTCCACAGGTCGCGGTCGTTCACGGGGTCGACGACCGTGTGGCTGTAGTCGCCCCACCTGTTCCTCGTCCCCGAAAACGTCTTCTGGTAGTAGTCCTCGCCCTCCTTGTAGATGACGGGGTCGCGCATCGTGCCCGCGGCGTCGGTGCCGACGCGGTAGGTGTAGCCCGCGTCAACGTAGTCGTCCGACTCGAACTCGGAGAAGCCGAGCAGGATGTCGTTGTTCTTGTTGACCGAGAGCGAGGGGTAGGAGTAGTGCTTGCCGCCGTTGAAGATCTGCGCCGTCGCGTCCTCGACGCGCCCGCCCGTGTTGAAGGTGCCGTCGGGGTTGAGCCCCGTCCACTGCACGGCGAAGCGCGAGGCGACCGTCAGGCCCCCCGCCGGGAGCGCGATGGCCTGCGGGTAGTAGATGAGCCCGTTGCGGAAGACGGCGTTCGAGCGGATGAAGGAGTCGGACGCTTCGAGCCCGCGCGGCGTGGCCGGGCAGGTCTGCGTCGGGATGGAGACGCCGGGGACGCACTGCTGCGGCAGGTTGTCGCCGCCGGGCTGCGTCCAACCGCCGCCCGGCCGCACGCGCGCCACCGCGTCGAGCGTGAACGTGGCCGCGGCGGGCGTGCCCGTGATTCTGTGCAGGCGGTAGAGCGCGCCGCCGCTCTGCTGGTGCGTCGGCACGTAGAGCGTCGCCTCGGTCGCGGAGAAGGTCGTCACCGGGTGCATGCAGAAGCCGGTGGCGGCGGAGGCGTTCGTAAAGATGGTGCCGGCGGCCGTGCCCGCGCGCGCCGTCGGGTAGTCGAGGACGAGCATCTTGCCGCCGACGAAGGCGCTGGTGTTGATGGTGAACTGGTTCCAGCCGATGGCGATCCAGTTCGCGTTGAAGCCGAGCATCGGGAAGTCGGCCCACTCGCCCTGCGCGTTGCAGCCCGCGGCGCCGGGCGCGCAGCCGACGATGAGGCGGTAGAGCGTGTAGGTGCCCTGCGGGTCGGAGGTGTCCGAGATGCCGACCAGCACGGACGAGTTGGCGGTCTGCGCGCCCGCGACGGCCGAGAGCAGCCAGCGCCCCTGGTACGGGTCGTACTGGACGCGCGGGTCGAAGACGCCGGTCGCGCCCGTCGAGGCCCAGAACGTGTCGATGGAGACGGTCGAGAGCGCCGCTCCCGTCGTCTTGTCGTGGACGCGGTAGTTGTTGTTGACGTTGGTGAAGACCTTGTCGATGCCGACGGCGCCCATCGTGTCGGGCGGGATGGTGAAGGTGCCGGTGCCGACCTTCGCCGCGTCCTCCTGCGCCAGGAAGTTCTGCGACGGCGACGGCGACGGGACGAGCGGGCCGCCCGTGTCGGACTCAAGCACCGGGCCCGGGCTGCCCAGGGTGTCGCCGCCCTCGCCGGCCTCGCCCGCGGCCGGCGCGCCTGTCCCGTCCTCCTGAATGGTCATCGGCGCCGGGAGCACGCGCAGCGTCTGGGTGCTCAGCGTGACAGTCCGCGCACGCTTGGCCGCATCGCTCAACTGCTTGAGGTTGATTCTCGTCGCCGTGACCGATTCGACGCGCTTGGAGGTCACGGCGGGCGGGTCTTCGGCCGCGGTGGTCTGCACCGGGCCGCGTGTCGTCACGGGGGCCTGCGGCTTGATCTTGACGGTGGTGGCGCGTTGCGCGCCCACGCGCGCGACGCCGACGAGCAGCGCCGGGATTACGAGCGCCAAGAGCAGCAGTGCGAGAAGGCCCAGCCTGCCGGCGGCGGTGTCCATGCCTACTTTGCGCCGCGCGCCCGCGCGGCCGGCTCTGGAACTATTACTACTCATAGTAGAGGGTGCTCCTTCAAATTCGGGGTCTTAGAGACGATTCGTCCTG
Organism: Pyrinomonadaceae bacterium; assembly: GCA_040510435.1. Lineage (GTDB taxonomy): Bacteria > Acidobacteriota > Blastocatellia > Pyrinomonadales > Pyrinomonadaceae > QHXN01. The sequence continues at coordinate 7,770 of JBEVJD010000356.1, forward strand.
TTAACGATGACGTGTTGGGGGTTGGGCGACGCGCCGACGCGCGTGCGCCCCGACAGTCCGGCGCGCGTGAGTGGGAGAACACGCAACGCCGGGACTCGGATGGCAAATGGACTGAATTGAGAAGTGCGAACTGCCGGCCGCGGCTCCCTTCGAGCCCCCACAGCACCGCGCGGTCAGTTCGGGACGAGACGTGGCCTCCGGCGGGGGTTACTGCCTGAAGACGTCTTTAGAACGGGGGCTGAATCGAGTGAATAATAAACGATGGCGCCGCGGCCCGCAACCACTTTGGCGGGACTACGGCGACGGCTTGGGCGACCCGGCCTGCCCGATGCCGACGGTGCACTCGCCGGTCACCAGGTCAACGGCGCCGAGGCGAATGACAGGGCTCGGGCCCCCCTTCTTCCTCCGCAACTGGTCGCGCGCCGGCCCGTCCTGCACCTGTAACTGCTCCGCCTCGCGCTCGGCCTTCTCCCTCTGCGCGCGTTCGGCGGCGCTCTCACGCCGCGGGGGCACGACGGTGTGCGCCGTCAGCAGCAGCGCCGCGTGGCCGTCCGCGCCGTTCGCGCGGTACTCGACCTGCGGGTCTTTGAAGGAGGAGCCGATGCAGCGCCGCATGAGCGTCTCGGCGCGGCGGCGCGTGATGGTGCGCGTGATGTCGGAGGTCTGTGGGAGCAAGGTGGCGACCGAGTGCGTGTCCACGCGGCGCGGCCCTTCGGTGTAGAAGCCGACCGAGTCGTTGACGGTCGCCTCGTAGCCGCCGACCGAGAGCCGCCAGACGACGCGGCGGTCGCCCGGGCGGTCGACGACGCGCGCGATGCGGAAGTGCTGGTCGAAGAAGGCGGCGCTGATGCCGGTCTCGATGATGGCCGCGCGCGAGCCGGCGACGAGCGCACGCTCGGAGGCGGTCAACTCCTTCGGCGGCGCGGTCTGCGCGCCCGAGCCGGGCGCCGCGGCGAGGAAGGCCGCGGCGAGGATGAAGGGCAGAAGGGTTCTCATACTCTCTCTCTCTAACTCTGTCAGAACGGCGAGCGGGTCAGTCTTACGCTTTGAAAATTATTGGCGTAAGGCTGACCCGCTCGCGACCGCTCGCGTTACTGTCTCTCTACCCGGCGCGGAGCGTCCGGACGATGGCGTCGCGCAGGCGCTGGGGCGCGACCTCGGTGTCGCCCTCGCCCTTCTGCGGGTCGCGCCAGTTGTCGAGGATGGCCACCTTGTGCGCGCAGGCGACGGTGCAGAGCGGCGCGCACCACTTCTCGGTGTTGTACTCGCGCACCACGTCGGCCTTCGTGTACTGCTCGACGGGGACGCCGGGCGTGCCGCGCTGCTGCGAGCAGTAGTGGACTAACCCGTCCTCGCAGACGTAGAGGTAGCGCGCGCCCGAGCGGCAGCGCCACTTGTTCTCCTTGCCCGCCGCGAGGTTGTCCTGGAACCAGCCGAGGCGCGCGTACTCGGACTTCGACACGCGCTTCAACTCGTCGTAGACCTCGCGCTCGCGCTCGCCCAAGGGCTTGAGCAGGCCGTGCCCGTCGTGGATGACGCCGACCGTGGTCGAGAAGCCAAGCTCCTGCGCGCGGCGCGCGATGACGAGCGCGTCGTCGGGGTTCTTGATGCCACCGCCGATGACCGAGTTGATGTTGACGTGGAAGTCGGAGTGCTCGGCGAGGTTCTGGAGCTTCCGGTCGAGGTTCTTCAGACTCTTCTTCGAGACCTCGTCGGGCGTGACGTTGTCGATGGAGATTTGGAGGTATTCGAGCCCGGCCTCGTTCAGGCGCCGGATGCGCTCGGGCGTCATGTAGTAGCCGTTCGAGATGAGCCCGGCGATCATGCCGCGGCGGCGGATGTGGCTGATGATCTCGTCGAGTTCGGGGTGCATCAGGGGCTCGCCGCCCGAGATGGTGATGACCGACGTGCCGAGGCGCGCGAGCGCGTCCAGACGACTCTTCATCGCGTCGAGCGGGACGGGGTCGGAGGTCTTGTCGAACTCGTTGCAGTAGGTGCAGGCGAGGTTGCAGCGGCGCATGGGGATGATGTGCGCCAAGACCGGGTGGTCTGTGTGCATCAGCGCGCGGGTGATGAATCTCGCCTCGCGCAGCTTCAACTTCAGAAACGTGCTTCGCTTCATCAAGGCTGTATCTAGTTGCACGCCCGCGCCGTGGGAGTCACGGCTGGCGCGGGCTCTCCTTCGGGGAAATGACTGCTAGACAATACGCAATGCGGCCGCCCAAATCAAGCGCCCCGGCCGCGCGGCTGCGTACGGCGCGGCCGGGCGTAAAAAAAGGCGAAGGGCTCTGACCACTCACGGCGGGCAGAACCCTTCGCCTTTCAGACTTTCAAACTCGCGGGACTCGCGGGACTTAGCCCTTGACGATCTTCGTGCCCGCGGGCAGTTCGATCTGGAAGGGGTTGCCGGGGATATTCGGGTTGCGCTGGATGTTGGTCAGGCGCACGGTCGTCGCGTCGCCGTTCCTCTCGGTGACGCGGGTCTGGATGGGCATGCCGTCGTCGCTCACCCAGATTTCCGCGAACTGGAAATCGGCGCGGCCGCGCGGCACGAGCTTCAGCCACCAGACGTGCGGGCTGCCCTTGTAGAGCTCGCCCTCGCCGACCAGCTCGACGTTGAACTGGTTCTTCGCCTGCGAGCCCGACATGTTGAGCGCCAGGCTGAGCACGCCGCCCGCCTTCCCCTTGTTGTTGCCGGCGGTCTTGGTCGAGCCCTGGTAAGCCTGGTTCAGGCGCGGGCGGTAGAGCGTGTACTGGCCGCCGGAGACGGCGAGCAGCTCGACGACGGGGCGCTTCCAGTCAACGCGGACGTTGGCGTCGCGGCCCTTGGCGGCGAGGTACTGCACGTCGCCGTACTGGTCGTCCGTCGTGCGAATCTGCGAGTTGTACTTCTGCATGTGCACCGCGGCGCGCAGCGAGCCGAGCGAGCGACGGTTACGATCCATCTTGTTGAGGATGGAGCTGATCAGACCCGGCCCCTGCGCCTGCGCGGGGGGCGGCGCCACAGAGAGCGAGGCCAAAAGCATCAACGCGGCGAGGGCCGGCGCGAACATCTTCTTCATGCTAACTCCTTCAAACATTCCGGGGAGACTCCTCTGCCGGTCACAAAAACCGGGTAAGTATAGGCAATTACGGCTCTATGTCAACCTCAAAACCGACCGTACGACCGTCCGTGCTCTTCAGTTCCCTCCAGCCGCTGACGCGGAGGTCAGGCTGACCGGTGATTTTGCGCGCGCAGCGCTCGATGTCGTGCGCGTCGGGCTCGGCGGTCGCAGCCACACCCGTCGTCCTGATAAGCAGCTTTTGTGCCGCTCCGAGTGCATTTTGATGCGCCGGCGCGCAGGCGAGTTCGCCCCATTCAAACCACCCTTTAGGCGTAAGAAATACGAAGGCGAGGATGGCGACGCACAGCACGTCGTACTGCCACGTCGTCCGCCCGTAAGACCAGAAGATGACCTTTTTAAAGACGTTCAGGAGCATATAAATTCAGACACCTGTGATGAGTGATAAGTGATAAGAAAACTGCAATACTCTTATCACTTATCACTCATCACTCATCACCCTTGCATTATATCTGTACACGGGGGCCCGGGGCAACGATTTGTCCGTCGCGCATCTGTATGATGCGGCGGCACATGGCGGCCGCCTCCGGGTTGTGCGTGATCATGATGATGGTCTGGTTGAAGCGGTAGTTCATCTCCTGGAACATGTTAAGGACGATGGCGGAGTTCTCTGTGTCGAGATTTCCGGTGGGCTCGTCGGCCAGGATGAGGGCGGGGCGGTTGACGATGGCGCGGGCGAGCGCCACGCGCTGCTGCTCGCCGCCCGAGAGTTCGAGCGGCTTGTGGTGCATCTTGTCTTCGAGCTGGAGGAGGCGGAGGACTTCGCGGCGGCGCTCGGGGTCGCCGCCCTTCTTGCCGTCCGCGCCGCCGTGGATGCTCTCGGCGAGCTTCAGATTCCCGTCGGCCGTGAGCGTGGGGAAGAGGTTGAAGCGCTGGAAGACGAATCCGATCTTGCGGCGGCGGATGTCCGTGCGCTTGGCGTCCGTGGCGGCCGTCAGGTCTTCGTCGTCGATGACGATGCGACCCGTCGTCGGCGTCAGGAGTCCGCCGAGCAGGTGCAGCATCGTGGACTTGCCGCAACCCGAGGGCCCCATGATGGCGAGGTACTCGCCCTCCTCCACGTCGAGCGAGACGCCCCGCAGCGCGGGCACGTCCACGCTCCCCACCCGGTAGACCTTCGTCAGATTTTCCGCCTGTAGAATCGTTCGCATCGGAAACCAGTAGTCAGTAGTCAGTAGTCAGTAGAAAAATTCTCTTCATCTTAACAGTCAGCTTAAGAAGGTCAACGTCGGCGACGCGGAGCGCCTACTGACTACTGTCTCCTGACTACTCATAAGCAAGCGCGCTCACGGCGTCGAGGTTGGCGGCGCGGACGGCCGGATAGAGCGCGCCCAGGGCGCCGCCGAACAGCCCGATGAGCGCGGCCGTTAAGCCCCAGGCCCAACTGTACTCGAAGGGCAGGGCGTAGGCGCTCTGGATCACGTAGCCGACCAGGAACGAGATGGCGAAGCCGGCGACGACGCCGATGACGCTGATGAGCACGGCCTCCTTCACGATCTCGCCGACGATGAAGCCGCGCGACGCGCCGAGCGCCTTCAGAATGCCGATCTCGCGCGTCCGCTCCGTGATGGTCGTGTACATCGCCAGCATCACCACGAGCCCGCTCACCAGCGCCGAGAGCCCGACCAGCGTGCGGAGGAAGATGCCGAGGTACGGGATGCTCTTCTCGATGTTGGTGATGATGTCGCGCGTGAGCTGAATCTTGTTGCCCGGCAGCTCCTGGTCGATCTTGCGCGCCATCTCGACCGCCCGCGCGGGGTCTTTGAGCTTGACGTAAATCCAGGTGCACTTGTTCGGCGCCTGGAGCGCGTCCTGCATCGCGGCCAGAGGCATTTTGACGCGCGGCCCGGCCTCGGGCGTGTAGATGCCGGCGACCGTGTAGGACTGGTTGCCGAAGAGTTTCATCTCGCTGCCGACCGTCAGGTTGTTGTTGCGCGCCTTCGCCTCGTCGATGACGACCTCCCTGGTCACGGGCTCGCCGTTCTCGTTAACGACGAAGCGCGGCGGGCGCCCCGCCACGAGGCTCATCCCGTTCATCGCGGCGAACGCCTCCCAGTCCACGCCCTCGACCTGCTCGAAGCCGAAGCCCTTGCCGCCCTGCGAGACATAGCGGATGTCGGGGATGGCCGTCGCGACGCCCTCGATCTTTAAAAGCTCGTCGGCGTACTGCACGGGCAGGTTGGCCGACGTGCTCATCAACTGCGTCGAGCCCGCGTCGCGCGTAAACACGATCTCGGCCTTCAAGTTCTGCGAACGCCGTTCGAGGTCGTTCGACAGTCCGCGCGCCAGCCCCGTGAAGAGCATCACCAGGCAGACCCCGAGCGCCACGCCCGCCGCGCTCACGACGGCGCGCACGGGGCGCTGGCGCACGTTGGCTGTGACGAGACTGTCCATGCTCACTTCGTTCGCGTAAACCGTGAACCGTCAACCGTGACGAGATAAAACCTGCTCTCCTCTTATCACGGTTGACGGTTCACGGTTTACGCGCATCAAGGTTGACCTCCGGCAGGTTCGAGCTGTTCTTCAGGACGAAGATTTCGGGGTCGTAGGTCTGGTCAACTTTGACCGCGCCGGGGTCTTGAAACGCGAGCCGGATCGAGTAGTGATCCTGCGGACGCGTCAGCTCGATCTGCGCGGGCTGGCGCAGGCGCCCATCCTCGCCGAACGGCTGCGGGTTGCTGTAGACCACGTCGGTGATGAGCTGCCCGCGGTCACCGTACATCTGCACGCGCGCGAGCCGGAGCGTCCCGACGCGGTCGAACCAGAAGCGGCGCGTGACGCGCGCGCGGTTCTGCGTCACCAGCTCCAGCTCCGACAGCACGTAGTAGCCGCGCACGACGCGCGCGCCCTTCTGCGCGCCGGAGCGCGTGTCGGCCTCCTCCTCGTAGGTCTCGGCCTGCGCGTAGACGTGTTTCGTGTCTTCGAAAGAGACGGGGGGGACGAGCACGGCGTCGGTCAAGTGCTGCGGCCGGAGGGAGGAGAGGGCGCTGACGGTGGCGCGCTGCATCGCCTCCTCGCGCCGCTTGCCGCTCAGGTTGCAGTCGAGTTGAGCACTGGCGCCGTTGGCCTCCAGGCGCTCGTACTGCGCGGCGTTCGACCCCGTCACAAAGCGCTTGTACTTGTCGTCGCCCATGTAGACGGCCGCCCAGAAGCGCTCGCCGGTCGAGCTCATCTCGGCGACCTTCGTGCCGACGATGGGCAACTGCACGGTCAGGTAGACCTGCCCCGGTCGCTGCACGACCAGCCTGCCGTCGGCCGTGCGGTACTTCTCGGCGAGCCCGCAGGGGGCGTAGCTCGTGTCGAGGAACTGTATGTCAACCCGGCCGTTCAGGGAACGCACCGCGGCGAGGCGGTTGACCTCCTCGAACATCTGGGGCATGTCGGCCTCGACGAGCGGGGTCAGCGGCTGCGGCACGGAGATGCGCCTCGACGCCTTGAAGAGGCCGCACCCAGAGACCAGCACCGCCGCCGACAGCACGGCCAGGACGGCCGCGACCCGGACACACCCCCAGTTTTTCAGCCTGTGCATCGAAAGCAAAAGTCGAACCCGCGCCACCCGCCACCCCGCAAAGATTCCCGAAATCAGTTAAGGGAAGCTAACAAACGCGCTTCGGCCTTGTCAACGAAGGGCAGAAGTTGGGACGGGGAGAAGGGGCGACGGGGGGAGGGGGAGATACAGCGTGGCGGTAGTCACCCCGTCACCCCTTCACCCCTTCTCCCCGTCCCCACTCAGTCCAGCATCAGCGGCGGCTTCTCGAAGCGGGCGCGGACGGCGTTGACGGCGGCGTTGACCCGGGGGCGGCTGACAATGCGCGTTTCGAGCGCGCGTTTGCCGGGGAAATCCAACAGCATGATGCCGAGCAGGATCGTGAGCACGCCCTGCCCCGGCACCCCGGGCAGCGACATGACGACGCCGAAGCCGACCAGCACCAGCCCGAGCAGGTTCTTCGCGAAGATGCCCAAGGCGCGCAGGATTGGATGGCGGTGGACGAGGAACTCGCGGTCGTGCGACGAGTGGAAGTAGTTCGCCGGGAGCTTCACCAGCACCACCGTCACCACGCCGATGCTCGCGACGAACGTCACCACCGAGAACAGCACCCCGAAGAGCACCTGCCCCCACGTCAGCCCCCACCCGTGAATCGTCTCCGTCAGCCAGTCAATCATAAAAGAAGTAGACAGTAGTCAGTAGTCAGTAGTCAGTAGAAACCCCTTAATGAGTAGGGCTGTCAGTATTTCAGTACAACGTCCGCCGGGCGGAGCCTACTGACGACTGTCTACTGTCTCCTGACTACTTGCTTTCTTTCCTCCACGAGCGCCGCGACCATCTCGCGGACGACCTCGCGGGCCGGGTCTTCGAGCTGGAAGTCGCGTTCGGCGGCTCCCTCCCAGAACTCGTCGAGGCCGCGCGAGCCGGCGCGCTCGAAGGCGAACGCCTGCGCCAGCAGGTCTATCACGTCAGCCGCCTTGACGAGCCGCGCCTCCAGGCTCGCACGCGACTCGTAGTCCTCGTGCAGTTCCGCGTAACGGGCGGCGTGCGCCGCGCCCGCGCCGCGCATGATGTCGTCGAAGGCCGCGCGCTCGGCCGCGCGCCGCGCCTCCCGGCCGTAGTAGTCGGCGACCGTGCGCGGCATGTCGCCCGTGCGCGTCTCCTGCAAGTCGTGCAGCAGCGCGATGCGCAACAACCGTCCCACGTCCACCGCAACGCCGCGCGCCGCGCACTCGTCCGCCAGAAGCATCGCCGTCAGAGCCACCCCGTACGAATGCGCCGCCACCGACTCCGCCCCCGGCGGCAGTCCCCGCAAGACCCACCCCGTCCGGTCGAGCCGCTTCAAACGCTGTAGTTCGAGGAGGACGCTCAGCATAACAGGGGTGATAAGTGATGAGTGATAAGTGATAAGAGAATACAAGGCCCGTGTTTAGTCTTATCACTTATCACTCATCACTTATCACTCAAACAAACACCTTTCCCGGGTTGAGTATTCCAAGGGGGTCGAGGGCGCGTTTGATGCGGCGCATGGCTTCGATGGTGTCGGAGCCGAGCGCCATGTCGAGATAGGGGGCCTTGACGTAGCCGATGCCGTGCTCGCCGCTGATGGTGCCGCCCAAATTCACGGAGACCGCGAAGGTCTCGCCGACGGCGGCGCGGGCGCGCGCGACCGCCGCGGGGTCGTCGCGGTCGCACATGAAGTTGACGTGGATGTTGCCGTCGCCGAGGTGGCCGAAGTTGACGACGAAGGTGTCGTGCCTGCGCCCTATCTCCTCGACGCGCTCGATCAGCTCGGGCACGCGCGAGCGCGGGACGACCACGTCCTCGTTGAACTTGAGCGTGCCGAACTTCTTGATCGCGGGCGAGAGCGCGCGCCGCACGTCCCACAGGCGGTCTTCGTCCTCGCGCGACTCCGAACGCAGAATGTCGTAGCCGCCCAACTCCTTCACCACTTCCTCCACCAAACGAATCTCGCGCTCGACCTCTTCGCGCGGGCCGTCCACGGAGACGAGCAGGAGCGCGCCGGCCTCGGGGTCGATGCCGAAGGCGAACTCGGATTCGACGGCGCGGATGGCGTTGCGGTCTAAGACCTCGATGGCGACGGGCGTGACGCGCGCGCGCGTGAAGGCGGGCGGGCAGGCGCAGGCCGCGGTCATCGTCTTGAAGGTCGCGCGCACGGTGCGCGTCGTCTCGGGCAGCGGCAGGAGTTTGAGCGTCGCCTCGGTGATGATGCCGAGCAAGCCTTCCGAGCCGCAGATGAGACCCGTCAGGTCGAAGCCGACGACGTTCTTGCTCGTCAGGCCGCCCGTGCGGACGATCTCGCCCGTGGGGAGGACGACTTCGAGGCCGAGCACGTAGTGCTTCGTCACGCCGTACTTCGCCGAGCGGATGCCGCCTGCGTTCTCGGCGATGTTGCCGCCGATGAAAGAGTTCTTATAAGAGGCCGGGTCGGGCGGGTAGAAGAGACCCATCTCCTCGACGGCCTGTTGCAGCGCGTAGGTCGTCACCCCCGGCTCGGTGACGGCGTAGAGGTTTTCGACCGAGACTTCGCGGATGCGGTTCATCCGATCGGTGCCGATGACGATGCCGCCCTCGACCGGCACCGCGCCGCCCGTGTAGCCGACGCCGCCGCCGCGCGCCGTGACGGGGAAGCGCCACTCGTTGGCGAGGCGCAGTATCGCGGAAATCTCTTCGGCCGAGCGGGGCAGCACGACGGCCTCGGGCGGGAACTTCTCCTTCAGCGCGTCGCCCGCGTAGGGCTCGACCCGCTCCTCGTCCACGAGCACGTTCTCCGCGCCGACCGTCTCGCGCAGACGCGCCAGCACCTCCGGCTCGGAGGCGGCCGTGCGCGCGCGCACACCTTTGTCTGCGAAATGAATCGTCCGGCTCATCCTGTAAAGCTTTGCTCCCTCGCCCAATACTAGCGTGCGCGGCGCGGCTCATCAACACGGGAAGAACAGTAGGCAGTAGGCAGAGGGCAGTAAGCAGTGAGCCCCGGAGGGGCGGGATGTTTATAGCCCCCACGGTGTAAAAGACCCCGAGCCCCGTCAGGGGCGACATACACATGCCGCTCCTCCGGAGCTTGTCAGGTTAAGTATTACCCTTGAGCTATAAACATCCCGCCCCTCCGGGACTTCTCAAACAGCCTTCTACCTGCCTGCTGCCATCTGCCTACTGCCTACTCTCACCGCCCACTTCCCCTCCCCAACATTTTCCTTCCCAGACCGGTCGAAAGTGTTTAGAATGCTCGCCCATTACGGGACGGAGGCGGGCGCTCCCATACAGTCCGCGGCCGTCGCCCCTCAACCCGACAGGCCGGCGTGGCCCGCGGCGTGTGCTGAAGCCTCACAATCGTTTTCGCTCTCAGACATGAAGGGATGAATATGAAAAGGGGAATCTGCCTCCTCGTTCTCTTCGTCTTTGCGGCGCCCACGCTCCCTTCGGCGGGCGCGGCAGCGGCGGAAGACTCGTTGGCCTCCGTCCTGAAGCAGGGGGGCTACACCGTCTCTCTGGATTTGAGGGTGAAGAAGAAGAAGCGCGACTCTCTGGAGCGGGTCGTCAGCGACCTGCTCGGCGACAACGGGCCGAACGCCTACGCGACCGGCTTCGTCGTCGGCGAGGGGCTGGTGATGACCTCTTACCACGTCGTCTCGGGCGGCTTGAGCGCTGACAAGCGGCGGCAGCTCGGCTTCACCCTCGACGACCAGCTCGTGGTCGAGGCGTCGGTCAAGGGCTGCGTCGCCAAGGTGCTCAAGATCGACCCGGACTCCGACCTCGCGCTGCTCGGCATCTGCGGGACGCCGAAGCACGCCACGACCTTCGCCGTGCAGGAGGCGGTCAGCCCTGACGAGGAACTGCTCGTCATCGCCCGCCCCAACGGCAACAAGGCCGTCAAGCGCGGCGGCTTCAAAGGCCCCTACACGTACCGCGGCAAAGAATACTGGTCGGCCAAGATCGAGGGGCGCGACGGCTTCTCCGGCAGCCCCGTCTTCAACGAGAAGGGACAACTCGTCGGCGTCTTCAGCGGCTACGACTACACACGCAAGGTCGCGCTCATCAGCCCCGGCGCCCACGCCCAGAAGCTCCTCCAGGACTACGCCGCACATCTCAAGCAGTAGAGCGCCGCTCAAAAACGTTCGCGCCCGCCCCGGAACCGCATCGGCCCCCACGCCTTCCGCGTGCAGTGGCCGAACGCCGTTTCCGGGGCGGGCGCTCTTTGTGATGTTTGAGGTTAAGCGGAGATACCCCGCGCGTGATTGCGAATCCGTTACATTGCGCTTGTCATGAGGAGACGGGGCTTAAAGGAATTAACCACGGAGACACAGAGACACGCTAAGGCACAGCTAAAGTCATCAGGCTGTGTTCAAGCCGTGTCTCTGTGTCTCTGTGGTTAATAAGGTCGCGCGCGAAGGCGCAGCGACGGAGGCGTCGGCTCACTCACCCGCAGTCGGGGTGGTGGCAGGTGCAGCCGATCTCCATCATGTGCACCTTGGACGCGTCCTCGCACTCCTCCGAGCAGTACTTGCTGCCCTCCGCCGCCGGGCAGTCGCAGGTCTCGCGAGCGCACTTGTTCTTCGGCCTCTCGTCCGCCATCTCAACCTCCTCGTTTTCGACTGTTCGTGGTCGGGGTACTTGCGCCTAAGTTTCGACCCGAGACGCCGCTTAAGTCAAGATGGGGAGAGTGAGAGACGGGGTGACGGAGAGACATCGCAAGCAGTACATGACTGCTTTCTCTCCCCGTCACCCCGTCTCCCACTCTCCCCGTCTGACTCAGCTCAAGGTGCCTGCTGGACGACGATGCGGACGCGTTCTTTGCCAACGACGATTTCGAGCGGGTTGCCGAGTTGGAGGGGGATGGTCTTGCCGTTGACGTTGATTTCGAGCGGGGGCACGGCGGCGGCGGGCGCCGTCGCGGAGGTGTCGGCTGCGGGCGTCGCGCCCGCGGGCGCGCCCGTCTCGGCGGGCGGCGGCGGGGTCTGTTCGCGCGGCTTGGCCACGTCGCCCGTGCGCGTCAGGAGCGTCGTCGCCACAATGCGCCACGTCGCGGGCGTGCAGGTCAGGCGCAGCCCCGGCGTGTCCACCTCGACCTGCTCGCGCGGCGCGAAGGCTTCGAGCTTCCAGAGGCCCTCGCCGCAGCGCACGCCGTCCTCGCCGTAGAAGGTCGCCCACCCCGCCACGTAGTTGTAGAAGACGGGGCTGCGGTTCTCGACCACGAACCGCGTGTTGCGCGCAGGGGCTTCGGGGCTTCCCACGAGCGACTGCGTGCGCAGGCGACCGCCCAACGCCTCGTTGCCCGCCACGTCGTACGCGATTGCCGCCTGCGCCAGGGGCACGTGCGGCTCGCTCGGCCGCACGTCCGAAGTGCTCGCCGCCGTCTGCTGCGGGGTCGCCTCCGCCGTCTGCGCCGACGCCGCGCACACGCACGCGGCGACGGCCGCGAGCAGAGACGCCGTCCTGAAAAGTTTAGTCCTCACCTGCTCCCCTCCGTTGCGGTATTCCGCGCGCCAAGAGAGTACAGGCCGCGGCGACCCTTTGACAAATTCTTCAGCCCGCGACGACCGGCATGTAGGCCGCGCCGCGCGGCAGCACGTAGCCCGCGGCGTCCGGCTCGACGCGCGCAAGCGCCTCCTCGACCGTGCGCGCGGGCGTCATGCGCATGTGGCGCACCTCCTCTTCCGGCAGGTTCGAGACGAGCTGGATGCGGAACCGCTCGGCCTTCGTCAGGAGCGACCAAGCGGTCTGGCCGTTGACCTCGTAAGCGTCGCGCAGGCGCGCTTCGAGCGCGCGCGAGTCTGCCGAGTCGAACCACTTGAGGAAGTCGGCGCGCCCCAGTCCGTCGGCGCACTCTGCGACGAGGACGATGTGGCCGCCCTCCACGCACGCGTGCGAGGCCATCTCCAGAGCCTTGTGCGCCTGCACGAGGTTGAGGTCGAAAGGCGCGCCACCGGCGGAGGCGACGACGACGGGTCGGCGCTCTTCAATCTTGACGGTGTGCGAGTCCGCGTACTCGGCGCAGGCGAGGCGGTGCGCCACGCGCCAGTCGCCGGCATACACGCGCACTATCTGTCCGCGCGCGTCGGTCACCGTGTTGATGAGGAACGACGGCGCGGCCTCGGCCGCAATGCGCTCGCACTCCTCGTGGACGGCGTTGCCGTCGAGCCTTCCGGTGCCGACGCCCGCGCGCCGCCCGCCGCGCTCGAAGTCGAGAGCCTGTAGGTGTGTCGCCTCAACCGTGCGCCGCGAGGCGAGTCCCGGGCAGACGCTCTTGCGCCCGCCGGTGAAGCCCGCGAAGTAGTGGAAGCCGACCCCGCCCGTGAGGATGACGTGCGAGTGTTCGAAGAGCGCGCGGTTCAGCTCGACGGGCGTGCCGCGCTCGGTCTCGCCGAAAGAGGCGTGCTGCGACCCGTCGTCGGCGTCGTGCGCGAGCGTGCGGACGCGCTGCACGATGAAGGGCGTCAGAAGCTCTGCCTTCTCCTCGCGCGTCACCGGCCGGTGGATGCCCGTCGCGAAGATGACGCGCAGGTCGTAAGGCGCGACGCCGAGCGCGATCAGGCGCCGCACGAGCAGGTTGACGACCTGCGCGCTCCCCGTCGCGCGCGTCGCGTCCGAGACGACGATCAAAATACTCTCGCCCGGGCTGATGATATCTTCCAGCGGCTGCGAATCGACGGGGTCGTCAATCGCCGCCCCGACCTCCGCGTCCGACAGCGCACGCTCCTCGCGCGCCTCGCCTTCAAGCACCTCGAAGCGCCCGCCCTCGAACTCGAAAGAAACGTGACCGCGGCCGTAGCCTAGTTGGATTGTGGTCATAAAAAGCAGGGAGTCAGGAGTCAGGAGTCAGAATGAAGAAGATGCGGCACCACTTTTTATTCTGAATTCTGGCTCCTGACTCCCTTCCCCCTCACACCCCGAAGCGCACCAGCTCGCGTTCGATGACGTTGAGCGAGGCGAAGTCGGTCTTGCCGGAGGCGCGCGTCTCTGCGAGCCAGCGGCGGAGTTGCCGCGCCTCGTCGAGCGTCTGGATGCGGCACGCGCCCGTCAGCGCCAGCGTCACGAGCGCGTCCGGCGCGCCGTGCGTCATCAGCGCCGCCTGCAACGCTGCCTGCTCGCGCAAATCGAGGACGATGAGAAGGCTGATCTCCATAAGTACAGATGTTAGATGTGAGCTGCCGGATGCTGGTGCGTGCCTTTTCACTAACGTCCAGCATCCGGCAGCTCACATCTCATTCCTTCGTCGAGCGGAAGCAGGCCGTGCCGGAGGTGCAAAAGTGGAACGTCTCGTCCTCGAAGTCCTCGGTCTCCATCTGAATCGTCAGGTGGTCTACGCCAAACTGGTCGTGGAGCTTGGCGCGCAAAGAGCGCAGCAGCTCAGCGGGCGCGGCGGCGGGCGCGTGGCGGACGTGCGCCGAGAGCGCGTCGCGCCCCGAGGTGATCGTCCAGACGTGCAGGTCGTGCACGTCCTCGACGCCCGCCGTCTCAAGGATCGCGCCCTCGACCGCGGCGAGGTTGATGTGCGCGGGTGTCCCTTCCAGCAGGACGTTGGTCGCCTCGCGGATGAGGCTCCAGGAACTCCACACGATGAGCACGGCGATGAGCGCGCTGAAGAACGGGTCGGCCGCGTGCCAACCCTTCAGCGTGATGAGCAGGCCCGCGGCGATGGCTCCCACCGACCCGAGCGCGTCGCCCATCACGTGCAGCCACGCGCCGCGCACGTTCAGGTCGCGCTCGTGGTCGCCGTGCAGCACCCACGCGCAGACGAGGTTGACGAGCAGGCCGCCCGCGGCGATGAGCGTCAACGTCCCCCCGCGCTCGATGGGCGGCGGCGCGAGCCAGCGGCCGTAGGCGTCGTAGAGGATGAAGAGCGAGACGGCCGCGAGCGCGACGCCGTTCGTGAACGCGGCGAGTATCTCCAGCCGGTAGTAGCCGTACGTCTTCGTCGGGTTGGCGGGGCGCGCCCCGAACCGCGCGGCCACCAGCGCCAGCGCCAGCCCCGCCACGTCAGCGAGCATGTGACCCGCGTCGGCCAGCAGCGCCAGACTCCCCGTCCACCAGCCGCCCGCCGCCTCGGCCACCGTGTAGGCGGCCGTCAGCGAGAGGACGAGGAGCAGCCGCCGCCGCCCGCGCGCCGAGAGCGTGTCGTGAGTGTGCGCGTGCGCGCCGTGCGCGTGCCGGTGTCCGTTCTCCGAAGCCATCTGCCTTAAGGGATTCCCGACCTCCCGCCGCCGTCGAAGCGGTAAGCTTAGCAGATTACGCCGGAGCCCGACAGAGGCAGTTAGTAGGCAGTTGGCAGATGGCAGTTGAAAGACAATAAGACTCGTTTGACGCATTCGCCCTGAACGAATCGAAGGCGGCGAGATTCATTGCTCGCCGCCTTCGATTCAATTCAGGCGCCTTCTGCTTTCTACTGCCTACTGCCTACTCCCCCCTCACAGCTCGGCGAGGCCGAGGGCGCGGTTGAAGTCGCGGTAGAGTTCGTTGAGGTCGCGGATGTTCTTCTCCAGCACGCGGGGGAGGTCGCCGACCTCCTTCATCTGGACGACGAGGTTGGCGCCGGCGAGGAAGGCCGCGTGCGCGTCGCCCGTGCGCGCCGTGTTCGTCAGGAGCACGAAGACGAGGCGGCGCCGCTCCGCGTTGCGCATCGAGACCAACTCGCGGCCGACCGCGACCGCGCCCTGCGCGCGCGGGTCGAATTCTGGGTCGAGCACGAGCACGTCGAGCTGCTCCTCGCGCATGCGCTCGACGGCCTGCGCGGCGTCGGCCGCGACCGACACGTCGTAGCCGGACTGGCTCAGGCCGCGCGCCGCGTCGCCGCCAAAGGACGAGCCCGCGCACACCAGCGCGCGCCTGCACTCCCAATCGCCGCGGCGCCCGCTCCCCGCGAACGAAGCCCGCGCGCCGCCCACTTCGCCCGCCGCCTCGCGCCGCAGCAGCGACGCGAGCAGCCGCAGCACGTCCTCGCTCGACTCGGGCGGAGGCGGTGCGGCCGCGGGCGCGTCGCTCACCAGCGGCGCGGCGACCGCGGGCGCAGAATCCTGCCGCGGCCGCGCCGAGGCCGGCAAGTCGCCGACCGCCGCCACGGCGTCGCGCTGTGCCTCCTGCGCGGGCGGCTGCGCGTTGACGATCTGCTGACACTTCGGGCAGCGCACGCTGAACGGGCGCGCAGGAATTTTGGCCCCGTCGAGCTGGAGCTTCGTGGTGCAGTTGGGACAGGTAACTATCATGGCAGGGAGTCAGGAGTCAGAACTCAGGAGTCAGAAGTTAAGAGCCGGTAGTCTGGAGCTTCGGAGTCAAAGGTCGTTGAGTATCAAGTCAGTCGTAACGGACAAGACGACACCCGCTCTACATTCTGACTTCTGACTCCTGACTCCTGACTCCCTTCTCACTCGATCATATCGAGCATGGAGCCGCCGCCCGCGGGGCGCGTGGGGGCGGAGGGGAAGGCGCGTGGGGGGGCGGCGGGGCGCTTCGCGGTGAAGCCCGAGGCTTCGGCCGGCCGGAAGTCGTCCGTCGCCGACATGCCTTTGAGCGCGAGTTGTAGATTGTTGGGGTTCGTGGCGAACGAGAGCCCGTCTTCGAGCGTGATCGTGCCGGCCTCGATCATCCCCTTGATGACGTTGTCGAAGTCCTGCATCCCGTCGAGCCGCCCGTCGCGCATCGCGTCGAGCAGAGACTTCCCGTCCGACTCGCCCGCGGCGACGTACTCGCGCGTGCGCGGCGTGGACTTCAAGACCTCGACCGCCGCGATGCGCCCGCGGGCGTCGGCGCGCGGGATCAAACGCTGCGAGACGATGTAGCGGAACGTCTGCGCGAGCCGCGTGCGGATGACCTGCTCCTCGTTCTTCGGGTAGAGGCCGATGATGCGGTCGACGGTCTTCGACGCGTCGATGGTGTGCAGGGTCGAGAGGACGAGGTGACCCGTCTCGGCCGCTTCGAGCGCGATCTCGGTCGTCTCGTAGTCGCGCATCTCGCCGATGAGGATGACCTTCGGCGCCTGCCGCAACGCCGAGCGCAGCGCCGAGGGGAAGTCGCGCGCGTCGGAGCCGACCTCGCGCTGGTTGATGGTCGAGTTCTTGTGCGCGTGCAGGAACTCAATCGGGTCTTCGATGGTGACGATGTGGTAGTGCTGCTGCTGGTTGACGAGGTCGATGACGGCGGCCAGCGTCGTGGACTTGCCCGACCCCGTCGGCCCCGTCACCAGCACGATGCCGTTGCGCAGCTCCGCGATGTCGGCGAGCTGCTTCGGCAGGGTCAGGGATTCGAGCGTCGGTATCTCGGTTGGGATGACGCGCATGACGATGGAGTAGGTGCCGCGCTGCTGGAAGATGTTGACGCGGAAACGCGTGCGCGAGGGCAGAGAGTAGCTGAGGTCGGCCGAGCCGGAGTGCACGAGGCGCTGCGCCGCGTCCGGGTTGCCGTGCATCAGCGTCATCGCGATGACCTCGGTCTGGTACGGCGTCAGCTTCTGCAAGCCCAACGTCTGGACGGGGCGCAACTGGCCGTTGACCTCCACCTGCGGCGCCTGGCCGACGGAGAAGTTGAGGTCGCTGATGCCTTCGGCGGCCTTGAGCATCTGCTCGATGACGGGCGGCAAGTCGAAATATTTCATGCGGGGATTGGCGACTCCGTGTGGCGGGCGGTAAAGAACGCGGGGCAGGATTTTAAGTCAGGAGGCCGGGAACGGGGCACTGCCCCCGACGACCTTTTTTATAATGTCTGAATGGAATGGGAAAAGCAAGTTAAAACTTTTAACCTGCTCATCTCTTAAGACTTACCTGACTTTAGCAGTTTTGCGGTCGGGTGCGACCGGGGCCCAAACAGAACCGCGAGCGGTAGCGAGCCTCTGAGGCACTGTCTCGGGGTTAAAGTCTCAGAGCACGGCGAAAAATGCGCGGGTGCGGCGGGTGATTTCGGCTGGGTCTGTGGTGTTGACGAGCGCGCCGATGACGGCGACCGAGTCGGCGCCGGCTTCGAGGACGGAGGGCGCGCCCTCCGCCGTGATGCCGCCGATGGCGACCAGCCTGATTGAGCGGCCGACCGCCCCGCGCACACGCTTCAAGCCTTCGAGCCCGACGACCGGGTCGGGGTTCTCCTTCGACGAAGTGTCGAAGACCGGCCCGAGGGCTATGTAGTCTAACGGCAGACGCGCGGCCTCGATTGCCTGCTCGACGTTGTGCGTCGAGAACCCGACGATCTTCCCCTCCCCCAGCAACGCCCGCGCGGCCTCCGGCGGCATGTCGTCCTGCCCCAGATGCACGCCGTCCGCCCCGACCGCCAGAGCCACGTCAACCCTGTCGTTGACGATCAACCTCGCCCCGAAGAAGCGCGCCACCTTCAAAGCCTCCGACGCCTCCCCGTAAAACTCACGCGCCGCCAACCGCTTCTCCCTCAACTGCACCAAACGCGCCCCGCCCTCACACAGACGCGCCACCTGCTCCGCGTGCGTGAGCCCCGACAAACGCCGGTCGGTAATCGGATAGAGCTTTGGCAATTCTAAAATCATAAGGACTGAGAGCTTGCTTAAAGAGTACTCGCTCCGGAGGAGCGAAATGTTTATAGCTTAAGCGAGTATTATTCAACCAAGCTCCGGAGGAGCGGCATGTCTATGTCGCCCCTGACGGGGCTCGGGGTTGGTTGAAACACTGGGGCTATAAACATCACGTCCCTACGGGACTTTTCAAACAGACTCTGCGGACTGAGTGAAGAGCAGCATTTGACTCAGTCCTTATCTTATCTCGCGTCGGGTGGGACGGCCGTCTGCTTGCCGTCGAGGTAGCGGTCGAACCAGTAGAGCTGCCAGTTGAGGCTCTCGACTAAATGTTTGGGCTCGCCCGTGCGGGTGAGGTTGTGGTTCTCGCGGGGGAAGATGACGAACTCGGCGTTGGCGCCGAAGTGGCGGAGGGCGCGAAACCACTGCTCGGCCTGTTCGAGCGGGACGCGGTGGTCGTTCTCCGAGTGGAGAATGAGGATGGGCGTCCTGACGTTCTTCGCGTACTTGAGCGGCGAGCGCTCCCAGTAGAGGTCGAACTTCTCGAAGAGGTCGCCGCCGAAGTCGTCCTCGTGGCCGTAGGCGCCGTCGCGCGTGCCCTCGTCGCTGATGAAGTTGACGACGCTCCGCAGCGTCACGGCCGCCTTAAACATGTTCGTGTGGCCGACGATCCAGTTGGTGAGGTAGCCGCCGTAGCTCCCGCCCGTCACGCCCAGGCGCTCGCGGTCTATCCAGGGGTTGCGGCGCAGGACTTCCTCGACGCCGTTCATCACGTCCACGTAGTCCTTGCCGCCCCACTCGCCCTCGATGCCGCGCTCGAAACGCTGCCCGTAGCCCGTCGAGCCGCGCGGGTTCGTGTAGAAGACGGCCCACCCGCGCGCGGCGTAGACCTGAAACTCGTGGAACCAGTCCACGCCGTACATCGAGGCGGGGCCGCCGTGGATGCTCAAGACCAACGGGTACTTGACGCCCTCACGCCAGCCGACGGGTCTGACGAGGAAGCCGTCAACGTCCCAGCCGTCGGCGCCCTTGTAGGTCATGCGCTCGACGGCCGAGAGTTGGAGCTGCGGCCAGAGGCGCGCGTTGAGGCTCGTCAACTTCTTCTCGTCGGAGCCGTCGAGGTCTGCCGTGTAGAGGTCGTCGAGGCGCCGGAAGTCGTTCGCGGCGTAGACCAGGCGCCGCGAGTCGTTGGAGATGTCCACGAAGCGGACGGCGCGCGCGCCCTTCGTCACCTGCTTGATCTTTCCGTCGCGCGCGTCCGCGCGGAACAGATGCGCCTCACCCTTCACGCCGGTCTCGAAGTAGAGCGCGCGCCCCGCTTCGGCCCAGGTCAGATTCGAGGGGATGAGGTCGAGTTCGGGCGCGACGTTGCGCGAGGGCGCGCCGCCCGCGGCCGGAGCCAAGAAGATTTTCGGGTGGTCGCGTTCGCGTATGCGGCCGAGGAAGGCGATGGTCTTTCCGTCGGGCGACCAGCGCGGGCTGTTGTCGGCCTCGTCGTGGTCGGAGATTTTCCGGATGGGGCCGCCGGCCGAGTCTATGACGAAGACATCCGTGTTGCGGCTCTCGTCGAAGGCTTTGCCCGTGCGGTCGGAGACGAAGGCGATAAGGTTGCCGTCGGGCGACCACTGCGGGTCGGAGTCGTTCCAGTCCTCGCCGAAGGTTATCTGCGAGGCCGCGCCGCTCCGCACGTCAAAGACCCAGACGTGGCTGCGCTTGTCGTCGAACCAGCCCGTGTCGTTGAACTTGTAGGAGGTGTGCTTGTAGTGACGCACGTCGCTCGAAGGCGGTTTGATGTCGCTCGGGCCGGTGCGGCTCGTTAGCACCAACCGTGTTCCGTCCGGCGACCAGTCGAAGGTGCCGACGCCGTTCCTGAGGTTCGTCAGGCGCCGCGCCTCGCCGCCTTCGAGCGAGAGCAGCCAGACCTGCGCGCGCGGCGTCGCCTCGGGCGTCGCGGTCTGGAGCGCCGAAGGTATCCCCGGCGTCGTCGCCGTGACCTGCGACTGCGGCGCGGCGCCCGAAGTCGCGGGCGCAGGCGTCGGCGTGGGCGTCGCACTTCCCTGCGGCGAAGACGGGGCGACATCGGGCGCGGGTCTTGAGGAGAGGAAGGCTATCGAGCGGCCGTCGGGCGACCAGCGCGGCGAGGTCGAGGACTGCGGGCTCGTCGTGAACTGGCGCGGCGTGCGGCTGCCGTCGGTCGCCGCCAACCAGATTTGAGAGAGCCGGCGGTTCTGCCTCTGATCCACGTTCGTCACGACGTAGGCCACCCAGCGCCCGTCGGGCGAGAGCCGCGGGTCGGAGAGAAACTCGAACGAGTAGTAGTCCTCGGCCGTGACGCCGCGCGGCGCCTGCGCGACCTGCGCGGCGAGCGGCGCGGCCGAGACGAACGAGAGCAGCAGGGAGACGGCGAGCGCCCCCTTCAAAAACATTCTCATGCTTTCACCTTCACGCGGAGGGTCTTAAGGGTTCGTCTTCGGGATGGGCGTCTGTTTGACCGCCAGGCCGGCTTCAGGGTTGTCGGCGTCATACGCGACTTCGCGGTGCACCTCTTCTCTGAAGTCATCGAGCGCGAGCGTCATGCGCCGCCCGGACACCTTCGGCCCCTCCTCGGAGGTGACGGACGCCCAGCAAGACTCGTAGCGCTCGTTCTTCGCGTCGCGCACGCGCCACGCGCCGTCGAGCTTGAGCCAGACAACGTTGCACTCTGTCCCGGCGCCGCACTGCCGGTCGTCGGGCGGCACCTTCGACAGCCCGCACACGTCGAGCAGCAGGTACGTGAAGCCGCCCGCGCGCGACAGGAAGAGCACCGACACGTCCTCGATACGCATCGCGTCAACGTGCTTCGTCAGGTCGAGCGTGCGGGCGCGGCCGCCCTCCGTGACGACGACCCCGAGCCGCCCCTTCGCGCGCACGCTGACGCGCCCCTGCGCGCCCACCGGCACCCAGGACACGCAGGCCACGCACAGCGAAAGCAGTACGGCGCCGACGGATTGTTTGAGAAGTCGCAGCCCCGGAGGGGCGTGATTTTTATCGCGCATGCTTTTTTTGTCGTCCGAGCCCCGTCAGGGGCGGCACGTCACATTTCGCCCCCGACGGGGCTCGGGAGAAAATTAAATACGCGGGGCTATAAACATCACGCTCCTCCGGGGCTTTACAGGTCGGCTTCTATTACTTCGTCTCACTTCGCCGCCTGCGCCGGGGCCGCGGTCAGTTTGTCGAGGTCGAAGACGTAGGCCGTCTGCGCGTCGCTCAGGACGAAGAGGCGGTTGCCGTCGAGGTTGAAGCGGACGAAGGCCGACGCCCCGGCGAGGCGGAGGTTGGCCTTGAGGTCGCCCGTTTCGAGGTCGTAGAGCGAAAGCTCGCCGGGGAAGTTCTCGACCGCGACGAGGTCGCGGCGCGGGTTGACGGCCGCCGTGCCGCCGAAGAAGCGGTGGCGCAACTCGCCCGTCTTGAGCGAGTAGATGAGGACTCGCCCCTCCGAGTCGTGGAGCACGAGCCGGTCGCCCTCCGACAAGCCCCGCCCCACGTCGAACGAGCCCTGCCCCGTCTCCAGCAGCATCGTGCCGACCGCCTTCTGCGAGAAGGCGTCCACGACCTCGACGAGGTAGTCGTCGGCCTTGTTGCCGAGCGCGTCGGCCTTCGCCTTCAACTCGGCCGACTCTTTGAGCTTCGCCTTGCCCACGTCGCTCCCCAGACGCCAGTAGAAGATGAGGCGGCCGCTGTAGGCGTCGAAGGAGAACTCGGGCGCCTCCTTCGTGAAGTCACGCGACCAGATGACCTTGTCCTGCACGATGTCTTTCAACTCGAAGCGCACCTCGCGGCGCAGCCCGAGGTCGTCGTCGCCCTGCGCGGCGGCCAGCGCCGCCGCGGGGTCGTCCTTCGCCGGCTTCGCCTTGAGACTCGCGCGCAGGAGCACGAAGCGCCCGTACTGGCGCGCGCCCTTCTCGGGCAGCTCGCGGAAAGCGTTCGCGTCGCCGCTGGCGCCGCTCATCAGCACGAGGCTGTGCGGCGCGTCCCCGAGCTTGGGGAAGTCACCGACCGCGCCGCCGTCGTTGGCGGTGACGGCCCCGCGGAAGCCGCGGACGAAGACCTTGCGCTCGCCCGTCTTCAGAGACCACAGCCCGCCGCGCGTCTTCGACGAGAGCAGCAGCCAGCCGAAGTCGTCCGACACGTCCGAGGCGACGAGCCCGCGGACGGGGCTGACGGGGATTTCGACCGCGCCCACGTCCTTGAGGTCGAGCCTCTTGCTCGTCTCGTCGTAGCTCGTCTCGCGCAGCAGGATGTTGCCGCTGACCGACTCGTAGGCCATGACGCTGCCGAAGAAGGTCGCGTCGTCCTTGTCGAACCCGCCGATGAGCGCCCCGCGCTTCACGTCGAAGACGCCGAGCTTCGCGTTCGAGATCGGCCTGGCGATGACGTAGTCCGGGTTCTCCGTCCGCCCGATGAACCTCGCGCCGAACTCGAACTTCTTGAGCCGCTTGCCCGAGGGGAAGGCGAAGAGACCCGAGTCGGCGGCCTTGCGCGAGGGCATGCCGACGACCGAGCCCGAGTCGAGGAAGGCGTACGGGCGCGAGGCGACCTTCTTGAGGTCGCCGCCCACGTCCACCTGCTTGAGCGTCGTCAGGTCGACGGCCGCGGCCGTGTCCTCCGACTCGGCCACGGTCATCGCGTCCCATTTGAAGCGGAAGCGGAAGCGCTGCGAGCGGCTGAACATCACGTAGCGGCCGTCGGGCGAGAACCCGATGCGGAAGAAGCCCACGTCGTCGTCGCCGTCGTCGTCGCCGCCCGCGCCGCGACGCGACGCCGAGCCGAGCCACGCGAGGTACTCCCAAACGTCGAGCCGGTAGAACTCCTTTTTCTCCCAGACCTTCTTGCCCGTCTTCACGTCGAGCACGTGCGCGTTCGCAGAGGTGTCCACGCACGCGAGGTAGTTGCCGTCCGGCGAGAGGCCGTGCTCCCAGCAGTCGCGCCGGGTGACGATCTCGCGCACCTCGACGGGCGCGGCGTCGGCGACGCTCCACTTCTCGTAGCGCAAATTCTCGGTCGTGAAGACGACGAACCGACCGTCGGGCGTGAACATGGCGCGGTCGGCGTCCTCGACCGGAATCTGGAAGAGGACGCGCGGCTGCGGCTCGCGCGCGATGACGGTGACGGAGTAGTCGTCCTGCGCGAGCAGCAGCCGGCCGTCGCGGCTGAAGGCGAAGTGCGACACGTCGCTGCGCAGCTTCGGCTGTAACTCCTTCTTCCAGACGAGGCCGGGCAGCTCCTCCTTGCGGTTCGCCTCGCGGTACGAGACGACCTCGGCCTGCCACTTCAGGAACTCTTCGGTCGGGCGCGCGGCCGTGCGCTCGCGGCAGGGGGCCGGCATCTTCTCGGCGGCCTTCGCCATCTCGTAGAGCCGCTTCTGCTCGGGCGTCGTCTTGCCGAAGAGTTCCGAGAACCAGCCGCCCCGCGCCTTGCTCTCGGTCAGCCGCTCGAAGAACGACGAGAGCCCCTTCGGGTCGTAGCCGGCGGCGACCAGGGCGTAGACGCCGATCTGGTCGGCCTCCAACTGCTGCCCGTCCTCGTGGCCGCGGCCGCGCGAGTAGCGGCGCGTGCGCGCGCGCTCGATGAGAAGGTTGTACTTCTCGGTCACGTCCCTGCGGTCGCCGAGCGCGGTCACGTTCAGGATTTTGCGGAGCGCGTCGGACATGTCCTGCGCGCCGTGGCGGACGACGGCGTGCCCCAGCTCGTGCGCGATGACGCCGGCCAGTTCGTCCTCGTTGTTGACGAAGGCGACGAGCTTGCGCGAGACGGCGACGTAGCCGCCCGGCAGGTTGTAGGCGTTCACCTCGGGGATGTCCATCAGGTAGAAGCGGTACTTGAGGCCGGTCTGCGGCAGGTGCTTGATGATGCGCTCGCCGATACGGTTGAGGTGGGCCGTCAGCCTCTCGTCGCGGATGAAGCGAATCTCGCCGGCCATGTTCTGCACCCACAGCTCGCCGAAGATCATCTCCTGCTCCGGCGTGAACATGTTGTTCGACTTCGCGTTGGCGACGATTGCTGGCGGGGCGCACTCCTGCGCGAGGGCGGGCGCGGCGGCGCCGGCGCCGAGCAGGGCCGCGCAGAGCGAGAGGGCGGCTAAGGTCTTTCTGTACATGCGGATTCTCCAAATGCAGGGTCGGACGCGGAGGGCCTTCGCGCGTGAAGAGTCGGGGGGGCGTCGTGTCAGCCCCGGGTCGCGCGGGCGCGGAAACCTTCCGCGCCCCGGCCTTCCCTCGGGCGGCGGGCGCCGCCCGGCACATGCTACCACCACCCGCCGCGCCCCGCACGCCGCACCAAAGGCCGCGCGGGGGAGGCTCAAAGCTCTCGCGTCATGAAGACGCTGTAAGGGTCTTCGACGTAGTCCGCGAACGGCCCGCAGTAGGCGAAGCCGAAGCGAGCGTACAACTGCCGGGCGGGCTCGAAGGCTTCCGCCGACCCCGTCTCCAGACTCAGCCGCGCGTAGCCGCGGCCCACCGCCTCTTCGAGGATGTGGCGCAGAAGGTGTGAGGCGACGCCGCGCCTCAGGTGCGCCGCGGCCGTGCGCATGGACTTGATCTCGGCGTGGCGCGAGTTCAGTTCCTTGAGCGCCCCGCAGCCGAGCAGCTCGCCCCCCTCCCACACCGTCCAGAAAGTTATCCCCGGCCCGCGCAGCCCTTCGAGGTCGAGGGCGTGGACGCTCTCGGGCGGCGAGTGCAGGTGCATGTTCCGCAGGTGCTCCCCCAGCAGCTCGTGTATCTCGGGGCCGCTCAGGTCGTCGATCTTAACGTGCACGAGGTTCACCTCAGCGTGTGCTTCTCCTGCCGCCGCCGCGCGCGCCGGCCGACGGCGCGGCGTCGTCCGGACGCAGGTTCGCTTCGAAGAGTCGGAGGATGCGCTTGTACTCGTCGGCCCAACTGTCGGCGCGGTCGAAGGCGTGGTCTTCGACGGGGTAGGGGGCCAGCTCCCAGTTCTCTTTGCGCAGCTCGATGAGGCGCTCGGCGAGGCGGACTGTATCCTGAAAGTGGACGTTGGTGTCCACCATGCCGTGGCAGATGAGGAGCGGGCCTTTGAGCCCCGCGGCGAAGTAGATGGGCGAGCTGCGGCGGTACGCCTCGGGGTCGTCGTGCGGCTCGTTGAGGATGTTGGCGGTGTAGGGGTGGTTGTAGTGCGCCCAGTCGGTGACGGGGCGCAGCGCCGCGCCCGCGGCGAAGATGTCGGGCGTGGTGAACATCGCCATCAGCGCGATGAAGCCGCCGTAAGAGCCGCCGTAGAGCCCGACGCGCCGCGGGTCAACGCCGTGCTCGGCGACGAGGTAGCGGACGGCATCCACGTGGTCGTCCAAATCCTTGCCGCCCATGTGGCGGTAGATGCCCGTGCGCCAGTCGCGGCCGTAGCCGGCCGAGCCGCGGTAGTCGATGCTCAGCACGGTGTAGCCGCGCTCCATCAGGAGGTGGTGGAACATGTGCTCGCGGTAGTAGGTTGACCACCACTTATGCACGTCTTGAAGATAGCCCGCGCCGTGGACGAAGAGGACGGCGGGCCCGCCCGGCCGCGCGCCCGCGGGCTTGTAGAGACGGCCGTGGACGGTCGCGCCGTCGCGCGCGCGGAAGTTGACGATGGGCGGGTCGATCCAGTTGTGAGTGAAGAACTCGGGCAGGGGCGAGGTCGTCACCTGTCTGATGTCCGGCGCGTGCCCGTTCGTGCCTTGCGGGGCCGCGGCCTGTGCGTTCGTCGAAGAGTTCGCCGCGGGCGCGTTCGGCGCCTGCGAGGTCTGGTCGGGCGCGGGCCGGTTCGGCTGTAGGTAAAGCTCGGGCGGGCGGTTCGTGTAGGAGCGCACGACGGCGAGCGTGCGGTCGTCGGGCGAAACGTCAACCTGGTTGTTGCCCGTCATCGTCGTCAGGCGCGTGCGCGCGCCGCCGTCGAACGACATCGTGTAGAGGTGTCGCTCGAAGAGGCTGCCCTCGCTCGAAGTGAAATATAACCTGGTCTTGTCGGTCGAAAGGCGCACGTCCGAGACTTCGAAGCGGCCGCTGGTCAACTGCGCGGGCTCGCCGCCTTCAACGTTCACGGTGTAGAGGTGCGCCCAGCCGTCGCGCTCTGAGACGAAGTAGACGCGCCGGTTGTCCGGGAGCCAGCCCAGCGTGAACGCGCCGGGGCCGCCGACCCACGCGTCGTCGTGCACGACGGCGAGCACGCGCGTCCGCCCCGTCGCCGGGTCGAGCGACATCACCCAGCGATCCTTGTTGTCCGAGGCGCGCGCCATCAGCACCGCGCGCGAGCCGTCCTCGTTCCACTGCAACTGGAAGAGCTGCGCCTCGCGGTCGCGCGCCTGCTGCCCCTCGGTCTGCTGCGGCGGCGTGCGCGGCGGCTGGCCGGTCTGCTGTCCCGACTGTGCGCCGGTCTGCTGTTGAGATTGTGCGCCCGTCTGTTGTTGCGTCTGCGCGCCGGTCTGCTGCGCGCCTGACTCGCGCTGCGCGGACTCGGTCGCGTTCTGCTCGGTGCGCTGCTGCACGCGCGGCGCGACCTGCGCGCGCAGACCCGTCTCGACCCACTTGACCTCGCCCGTCGCCACGGACGCGAGCCCGAGCCGCGTGCGCCCCTGCGTGTCGCCGACCTTCGTGCGCGACTGTATGTCCTCGGTGTAGCCGCCGTCGCCGATGTAGTTTGGGACGATGGTGTTCTTGCCCGCCGCGGGGTCAGCCACCGTCAGGACGACGTAAGCGCCGTCGGGCGAGAGCTGGAGGTTCGTCACCGTCTGACCCGCGGTGAGCGAGAACGGCTTGCGCCTGTCCTTGTCACGCTCGCGGCGGCGGCGCTCCTGCTCCTCGCGCTGTTCGGCGCGCTCGCGCACCACGTCGAGGAGCCGCCGCTCCTCCCTGCGCAAAAACTCCTGGCTCTCGCTCGCGCGCCCGCCCGCGCCGACCGTCGCCTGCAAACCGACACCCGCGCCCACCGCCGCGCCACCCGCGGTGGGCGGGGTGGGCACGCGTATGTCCGTGAGCTGTTCGAGCGAGCCGCCGTCGAGCGACATCACGTAGAGGTTGCTCGCGCGCGTGAAGTAGACCGCGCGCTGGTCGCGCGTGAAGCGCGCGTTCGACTCCGCCTCGACCGTGCGCGTCAACTGCCGCCGCTCGGACTTCTCGTGGTCGTAGAGGAAGACATCGCCCTCGTCCGTGAAGACCGTGAGGCGCCTGTCCTTCGACAACTCGCCCGCGGCGGGCGGGCTCTTGCGCACCTCCTCTTCCGACAGCTTACGCAGCCCCGTGCCGTCGGCGTTCACCGTGTAGAGGTCTGTCTCCTTCAGGCGCGGCTCGCCCGCGCGCTTCCAACGGAAGAAGACGCGCCGGCTGTCCTGCGACCAGTAGACGCCCCCCGGCGTGTAGCCGACGAGGTCGGGCCCGCGCATGATACTGTCCACGGTCAGCGCGAACGCCTTGGCCGGCGCCACTTGCGCCTGCGGCTGCTGCCGCGCGAAGGTCTGCTGGAAGAGCAGCGCCGCGACGAACGCGCACGACGCCGCGCGGCGGAAAGTTTGTCCTCGCATTCAGTCCTCTTCTGAGCCGGCGGCCCGGTGAAACGGAACCGCGAGCGGTAACGAGCGGGTGCGTCTTACGACATTAGTCCGCACGGCGTACCTGCGACCCGCTCGCGAACGCTCGCGGTTCTGTTCAGGCACGGCGGTATAATAGTCAACGAAAAGTTAAGGGAGACTTTGAAGGTGAACGAGCGGCGGGATGATACAACAAAACCGGAGGCCGAGTCGCGCCCCGCGCCGGGGGACGGCCGCTACTACTACGACGACGCCACCGGCTACGAGACCTACCGGCCCGATGAAGAAGAGGACGAGCCGGAGGACGACGAGCCCGGTCGTGAGGAGACTGAGCCGGCGGCCGGCGGCTAACGCGGCGGGCGGCCCTGTCCGATGCGGCGACGGTCGGAGAGCGTGTACGTGTCGCGCTTGCGCTGCTCGCCTTCATACTCGCTGTCCTCGTAACGCGGGCAGTCGCAGCGCTCCGCGCCCTCGGCCGCGAACGAGCACCCGCCCGCAATCGTGTGGTGCTCTTGCAGATGCCCGCAGTTCCAGCAAGACCTGTCGTTCACGTCGCCCACCTTTCCACGGTTGTCGAGATTAACGCGCTGACGTTATGGCACGCGCGCGCGCCTGTCAAGAAACTAAAGCGGACGGGGAGAGTGCGAGACGGGGAGAGTGCGAGACGGGGGGACGGGGAGCAAGAAGCTGCATCGCCAAACATCTCCCCGTCTCCCCGTCTCCCCGCCCCCCGCTCTCCCCGTCAGCCCTTCTCCTTCTTCGGGCGCTGGTTCGCGGCGAGCACGCGCTTGCGCAGGCGGATGGACTTCGGCGTGACCTCGACCAGCTCGTCGTCGGCGATGAACTCAAGAGACTGTTCGAGCGAGAGGTCTTTGACGGGGACGAGCCGCATCGCCTCGTCGGCGGACGCGGCGCGCATGTTCGTCAGCTTCTTCTCGCGCACGATGTTCACGTCCAGATCGACGGCGCGCGCATTCTCGCCGACGATCATCCCCTCGTAGACGCGCGTCGTCGGGCGGATGAACATCGTCCCGCGCTCTTGCAGGTTGAAGAGCGCGTACGTCGTCGCATCCCCCGCGCGGTCTGAGATGAGCGACCCCGTCGAGCGCCCGCGCATCGCCCCCTGCCACTCGCCCCAGCGCAGGAAGATCGTGTTCAGGAGTCCCGTCCCCTTCGTCTCCGTCAGGAACTCGCCGCGGAACCCGATGAGGCCGCGCGAAGGCGTCTCGAACTCAAGGCGCACGCGCCCCGTGCCGTGGTTGACCATCTTCGTCATCTGGCCCTTGCGCCGCCCCATCGCCTCTGTTACGACGCCGATGAACTCCTCGGGGCAGTCGATGACGACCAGCTCAATCGGCTCCAGCGTCTTCCCTTCTTCGACGCGCGTGATGACCTCCGGCTTCGAAACCTGTAGCTCGTAGCCCTCGCGCCGCATCATCTCGATGAGGATCGAGAGCTGTAGCTCGCCGCGCCCCGAGACCTTGAACTGGTCGGGCGACTCCGTCTCGCTGACGCGGATGGCGACGTTGCTGAGCAGCTCGCGGTCGAGCCGCTCCTTGATCTGGCGCGAGGTGACGTACTTGCCCTCGGTGCCCGCGAAGGGGGAGTTGTTGACGCCGAAGATCATCGAGATGGTCGGCTCGTCCACGGCGATGACGGGGAGCGCGCGCGGGTTGTCGGCGCTCGTCACCGTCTCGCCGATCTCGATGCCCTCGATGCCGGCGAGCGCGACGATCTCGCCGAACGACGCGCGCTCGATGGAGTCGCGCTTCAAGCCCTCGAAGGCGTACAGCTCCTTGACGCGAATCTTCTCGATTGACTTGTCGCGCTTCACCACGGCGACCGTCTCGCCCTGCGCGATCTCGCCCGAGAAGATGCGGCCGATGGCGAGGCGGCCGATGTACTCGTTGTAGTCGAGGTTGGCGACCAGGAGTTGGAGCGCGTCTTCGCGTATCTCGCGCGGGGGCGGGATGGTGCGCACGATCTCCTCGAAGAGCGGGCGCAGTGAGCGCGAGTCGTCGCTCAGCTCCTTCTTCGCCACGCCGTCGCGCGACACGGCGTAGAGGACTGGGAAGTCGATCTGCTCGTCGGTCGCGTCGAGGTCGATGAAGAGGTCGTAGATGTCGTTGACGACCTCCTCGGGGCGCGCGTCCTGGCGGTCGATCTTGTTGACGACGACGATGGCCGGCAGCCTCGCCTCCAAAGCCTTCCTCAGCACGAACCGCGTCTGCGGCAGCGGGCCTTCCGCCGCGTCCACCAACAGCATCACGCCGTCCACCATCTTCAGCACGCGCTCGACCTCGCCGCCGAAGTCGGCGTGCCCCGGCGTGTCGAGGATGTTGATCTTCACGCCGCCGAAGCGCACCGAAGTGTTCTTCGCCATGATGGTGATGCCGCGCTCGCGCTCCAAGTCCATCGAGTCCATCACGCGCTCGACGTGATGCTCGTTCTCGCGCCACGTGCCCGACTGGTTGAGCATGGCGTCCACCAGCGTCGTCTTCCCGTGGTCGACGTGCGCGATGATGGCGATGTTTCTAACGTCTTCTCTCTCTTTGTGCATCTGTGCTTTCCCGCCGGGCGCGCCGCGACATTCCCGGAACGTCCGGCCGCCCCCTTGTCTAAAATTGCCTGAAATTTCGGGCTGAATTTAACGGGAAATTGTACCTTGGCGGGCGCCCCCGTGTCACCCGCGCCCGACGGCGCCCGCCTGCCGCAGCGCCTCGTAGAGTGCGATGCCGACCGACGTGGCGAGGTTGAGGCTGCGCACGCGCGGGTTCGGCATCGGGATCGTCAGGCAGTTCTCCCAGTTCGCGCGCAGGAGTTCTTCGGGCAGGCCGCGCGTCTCTGGCCCGAAGACGAGGCAGTCGCCTTCGACGAATGACCACTCGGCGTAAGACGTTTGGGCCTTCGTCGTGAAGTAGAGGAGGCGCGCCGCGGGCAGCGCTTGTTTAAGAGCGTCGAGGTCGCGGTGGCGGTGCAGCTCGACCTCGGGCCAGTAGTCGAGCCCCGCGCGCCGCACGGCGCGGTCGTCGAGGCGGAAGCCCGTCACGCCCACCACGTGCAGCGGCGTGCGCGTCGCCGCGCACAGGCGCGCGACGTTGCCAGTGTTCGGCGGTATCTCCGGCTCGACGAGCGCGACGTGGAACATAAGAAGTTGCCGGCGGTCAGACTTCGGCTTTCGTCTTTCGACTTCGTCGTCAATGAATCCGAATGATTGTCTGACTTGCGTGATGGGGTGGCAAGCGCGCGTTGAAGTGGGGCGTCGGGCTCGGGGCAAAGCCGCACGCCGAGTGCCGGTCGCTTAAAAATAATTTGGACGGCGTGCATTGGATGCAACCGCCGTCCTAATTAGCGCCCTCGCGGGCGAAGAATGTTATGCGCGCTGTTGTAGGTTGCGCGTACTCCCCTTGACCGGAACTACCTCTTCTTCGAGCCGCCCTTCTTCGAGGCGCCCTTTTTCGCGCCGCCCTTGGCGCCGCCCGCGGCCTTCTTAGCGCCGCCCTTTTTCGCTCCGCCCTTCGCTGCTTTCTTTGTTGCCATAAGCTGTACCTGCTCCTTTTCTGGTTTGGTGTTCCTCACCACAAGATGCTGTGTCAATTTTCATCTTGTGGCCTAGACTAAAAAGCGCACAACATATTGGGATTTATAAACAGATTAAAAAAAGAAGTCAATAACTTAATTCATTAGCGCTAAAAAAAATTCGCGCGCGACGAAGAGTTGTTTTGCTCTTCGTCGCGCGCGAACGTGTTGTGTGTGACGTGTGACTCTCTCTCAATCGCGCCGCGCGCGGCGGCGCAGCCTCAACGGTAGAAGGGCGTGAAGACCCAGCGGTCGTGTCGTTCGATGCCGTAGTAGGTGATGATGGAGTCGCGACGGCTGCGGCTGGTCACGCCGATGAAAGGGCCGCTGCTTGAGATTGAGCTGTCCTCGCCGCCGTCGCTATCGCCGATGCTGGAGCCGATGCCGGTGACGAGGCCGGCGAGCTGTGGGAGCTGACCCGCGAGCGGCAGCAGCGACGGGTCAGTCGTCGCGGTCGGCGTCCGCCCTTCGGCGTACTCGCTGAGGTCGCGGATGAAGCGCACCAGCGCCTCATCCCGCAGCTTGATGGTGCGCCACTCGCCGCTCTCCGAGAGCGGGTCGCGCGCGGCGCTGGCGCGCAGCACCTTGACCTTCTTCGTGCGGCCGGCGGGCGCCACGCCTTCGAGCAGCTCGTCCATCGAGGTCGGCGGCTGCTTCGCGGGGTGGAGGCTGATGTAGAGGCGGATGGCGTCAGCGACCTCCTCGCCGCGGGCGATGGCTTCGAGCTCCGTCTCGCGGCGCGCCTGCTGGCGCATGCTCGGCGCGGCGGTCATCATCGCGATCATGAGCAGCGTCATCAGCGCGAGCAGCGCGATGAGCGCGTAGCCGCGCTCGCCGGGGGCCCGCCCGCCCGAGCCGCGTTCGCCTGTTGCGTGTCGTGCTTTCATCGAGTCTGTCCGGGTGCCGCGGGGCTCAGGGCTCTTCGTCGCCGTCTTCGGCGGGGGGCGGCGGGGGCTGGATCGAGCCGGGCGCGCGGCCGGGCACGCCGGGCCCGCCGCGCGTGTCCACGTAGGGCATCGTGTGCTTGATGTTCAAGTCCTTATCGACGACCTCGACGCCGCGCTCGGAGATGTCCGTGACGCGGAAGCGGCCCTCGACGAGGTCGCCCTGGCGGACGCTGTAGAGCTCGCCCCTCGCGTCCTTGAGGACGGCGGTGCTGGTGCTCGGGCGCGGGCGCTTGAGGAAGCCGACGAAGGTGTAGGTCGGCGCGGGCGGCTGCATGACGTTGAGCGACGCCTCGTTCGAGAAGAGCTGGCCGTCGGGCGTCTGCACCTTGACGGGGCGCGCGCCGGGGGTGGAGATGAGCGAGGCCGGGACGGTGGCCGTGAGCTGCTGGGCGCTCTTGTACTGCGTCGGCAACTCCTGACCGCCGACGTAGACGCGGTCGCTGGGGCCGAACTTGTCGCCGCTGAGCTGAAGCGTGAAGCCGGCCGTGCGCGCGAAGACGCTCTGCGGCATGAGGCCGGCGAGCATCTTGTCCGGCGGCGGCGTGGGCACCGGCGTGGGCACGGTGGGGATGGGGGTCGGCGGCGGCGGGGGCTTGACGTAGAAGGCGAAGATGTTGCGGCCTGCGTCGCCGACGGTGGCGGGCTCGGGGCAGCAGACGACGACGGCGAGGTCGGCGGCGGAGACTTCGGCGTCGGCCTCGGGGGCCGTGCCGGGCGCCTGCTGCTGCGCCGTCGAGGGGCGCGCGCCGCCGCGCTTGTTGTTCGTGTTGGCGGTCGCCGGGGTCGGCCTCGAAGGGCCGGAGAGCATGTTGTAGGCGAAGATGAGTGCGAGGAGCGGCAGCGCGATGGCCGCGATCAGCTTGTTGCGCTCAGCCGGTGTCTTTCCTTCGAAGAGTGCCATGACTTTTAATTCGCTCGTCGCGCGTGAGGGCCGCGGCCCGGGGCTACTGCGCCGCCTCGGCGGAGGCGGCCGCCCGCCGGAAGTATGTGGCCATGTCGAGGCGCAGGCTGACGAGCGCGCCGCGCGTGGGCGCCTGCGGCTGCGTCTGGGGCACGCCGGGCACCTCGCCGTTGGTGACGACGGGGGGCGCTATTTGTTCCGCCGCGTTCGTGTCAGTGACGCCTTCGAGCTCGACCGTGTTGATGACGACGAACTGCCGGCGGTCGCCCTCGATGTCGCGGATGAAGCGGCGGAGGTTCGGGTAGTTGCCCTCGACCGTGAGCGTGACGCCGATGCCGGGGAAGATGCTCTGCACGATGCGCTGCGCGCCCTGCTCGCCAGACCCCTGGCGGCGCGCCCGCTGCGCGTTCTCCGCGCCGGGCACGACCTCCTGAAGCTGCGTGAAGTTGATGCCGCCGCTGATGCGCAGCCCGTTCTTAGTGATGAGCCGGTTCAGTTCTTCGATGACGAGCTTCGTGCCGCTCGACGCGCTGCCGAGGTTGCCGGTCTCGAAGCGTTCGAGGCTCGTCAGGATTTCCGAGACGCGCTGCTCGGTGTCCTTGCTCGTGCCGAGGTTGGTCTGCTGGCTCGCGAGCACCTGCCTCAGGCTCGCGTCCTCTGCGTCGAGCGACTGCGTGCGCGACCTCTGCGGGACGAGCAGGAAGAGGTAGGCGAGCACGGCCGCCATCAGGAGCAGCGCCGCGAAGGCGAGCGCGCCCAGCTCGGGCAGGCCGAAGGGGCCGCGGCGGCGCGAGGCGCGGAGCGTGTCGAGGCGCGCGCGCAGGGCCGCGCCTCGCGCGCCGGCCCCGCCCGGCCCCGTGACTGCGGTGTCGTTCTTCAAAGCTACTCGCGCCCCCCCGCGTCCTTAGAGATAGATATTGCGGCGTCGCGCACGGAGGCGGATATGTCGCCGGCCGGCGCGCTGCGCCCCCCGCGCCGCGCGTGCTGCACGTAGGAGACGCGCAGCAGCCACTCGAAGCCCGACTCGCCGCGCCCGGACTTCTGGTTCTCGGTGACGGCAACGACGTTGAAGGTGCCGGAGCGGTTCATCGCGTCCATCATGCCGGTCACGTCGGTCGGCGTGCGTCCGACGACCGTGAGGTCGAGGTCGGTGCGCGTCTGGTCGCCGACCTGCGCGACCTCGCGGACGTTGATGCGCGAGACCTTCACGTCGCTCGGCAGGAAGCCTTCGAGGTCGGAGAAGAGCTGCGACCACGAGAAGCCTTTGCGGCTGATGAGCGCGCGCGCGGCCTCAAGCGTCTGGTACTGCTCGCGCGGGATGCTCTGCCTGACGGCGTCGGCCTGCCGTTCGTACTCCTTCTGCTGCTCGCGCATCACCACCACCTGCTTCTCGGAGAGGTCGGCCTCTGCGCGCACCTCGTTGTAGCGGGCGAGGATAAAGACGAGCGCGAGGAGCGAGGCGGCCGAGACCGCGGCGGCCACCGTCCAGGGCAGGGCGCGATTCCGAAACGGGTCGTTGGCTAAGTTGAGTCTGGAAATCACTTGCTCTTTCGCTTTCCGAAGAGGTGCGTGCGCGGCAGCCGGGGGACTTCACCGGACGTTGAAAGGATAACCCGCGGCGAGAACGCACGCAACCGCCCCACGCCCGCCATTACACGCCTCGACCGCGCTGCGGTTGCAGAAAAAGCAGGAGGCTTAAAGGCAAGTAGACAGGAGTCAGGAGTCAGGAGTCAGTAGAAAAGAGAGGCGGCGCGTCTCAACCTCCGGGCCGAGCGCGCCGCCTGGTTCTTCTACTGACTCCTGACTCCTGTCTACTGCCTACTGCCTTTTACGGCCGCCCGGTGGCCTGGCTGACGACGCGCGAGTTGACGACGCGGCCCGCGGCGTCGAGCGTGAGTTCGATGACGGCGCCGGTGGTGTCGAGGACGCGGCGGACGGTCTGCCCCGAAGGGTTGGTCGTGTCGGCGCCCTGCTGCGTGAGCGAGCCCACGCTGCCGACCGTGCGCTGGCCGACGACCGTCCCGGCCGTGTCGAGCGTGCGTTCGACGATGTTGCCCGAGCGGTCGACGACCCGCTGGACGGTCTGGCCGAGGTTGTTGACCGTCGAGTTCAAAAGCCCGCCGGGCTGCGTGACGTTGTTGAGGGTCTGGCCGACGGTGCCGACCGTGCGATCCACGACGCCGCCCGGTTGCAGAGCCGTGTTGGCGACGCCGCCGACCGTGCCGACCGTGTTGTCCACGCTCTGGAGGAGCCGTTCGAGTATCTGCGGGTTGCGGTCGATGGTCGTCAGCGTGCGGTCGATGATGGCGGCGACGTTGTCGAGCCTGACCTTCAGGAGCACCTCGGCGCGCACGCCCTTGATGGTGAGGTCAACGTCGTCAATCCCCACGTCGGCACCCGCGGTCAGTTGCAGGAGGTTGGCGAGGCGCGCGTCCAGAGCGACGTGCGCGCGCAGGTTCTTCACCTTCAGAGTTATCTCTTCGACCGAGAGGTTCGGCACGTCTAAGAGCACGTCCGGGTCGCCCGAGGCCGCGGACTGCCGCCGGCGCTCGCTCGCCTCCTGCTGGCGGCGTATGTCCTCCTGCGAGAGCGGGCGGACGGGCGTGACGGCGGGCGGCGAAGGGCGCGGCGTCGGCTGCTGCTGCGCGGTGCGCGTGCCGGTCGCGGTGGCGTTGATGGAGGCGTTCGGGTCGCCCTGGTTAGTGGTCGTGGTCGTCTGCGCGTAAGCGCCGACGCCGTGGAGCGCGAGGATCAGCAAGGCTCCTGCTTGAAAGAGCTTCTTCATCGTTCCCTCCGGAAAATGTTTGACGAAAACGTCTCGGTACGGGCGGGGGTTTTCTTGTTCGCAAAACTTTGAAGCGGGTTAAGGCGGGGGCCGCGTCGGCGTGCCGCGGCGCGCATCGAGCAGTCGCAGCACGGGCGCGAGGCTCGCGCGGAAGCGGACGTGCCCGCGCACGTTGCGCAAGAGCACCTCGATGTCGCTCGCGCGCAGGGTAACACCTACGTCGAGCCGCAGTCCGCGCGCGCCGTCCGTCTCGACCGCGGTCTCGGCGTGGAAGTCCTTCTCGCTGATGCGGCGCACGTCTATGTTCAGCTCGAAGTCTTCGTCGGCGGTCGCGCCTGCTTCCTGTGTCGGCAGCGGAGGCGCGGCCGCGGGCGCCTCAACAGTCTGCGTCTGCGCCAACGCGCCCGTAGACGCTGCGGCGAGGACGAAGCACACGATAGCGGATTTAAGAAGAGACGCGGCCGCTGATTTAAGAAGACGGCCGGCCGCGGCCGAAAGAAGATTCGTGCGTTTCAATTTCCCCTCCCCCTGCGCGCGAGCCCGCGCCTGTGCCGCGTCGCGGCGGCGTTGTCGGCGGGGGCTTGAGCCGGCGGAGTGTTTGACTGTGCCGGCGGAGCGTCCGCGCCGGGCGGCTGCGTCGGCGGGGGCGCGGGCGGCGGTATGTCGTCGCTCGGCGGGACTTCGCCCAGCGCCTCCGCGACGATGCGGTCGATGTCGGCGAAGACGCTCCTGATGTGGAGCGTGATGCCTATGTTGCGGTAGGTCTCGCCGGGGCGAACCTCCTGCGGCAGGTTCTCGCGCTCCGACTCCCAGGCGGTCTCGCGCCTCGGCCGCCCCGTGAACTCGACGCGCGGGTTCGGCACCTTGTCGAACCGCAGGGACTCGGCCGTCACGCGCGCCGTGATGGAAACGTCCGCGCTCGCGTCCGCCTCGCTCTCAAGGGGCGTTCGCGGTTCGCGCGGCGCGGGGCTTGTGCCCTGCCGCGGCGGCGCAGGGCGCGACTGACCTTGCGCGCTGGTCTGACGCGGCGCGGTAATCTGCGCCGACACGTCAGACGAAAGTCCCGACGCCGTCATGAAGACGGCGGCGAGCACGAAGTTGACGAAGGCCGTGAGCCTCACTCTCATCCTCACCTCTAAACTCTGCGCGGCAGACGCGTGCCTAAACAGAGACGTGCTCAAAGGGGAACTCGGAAGGGGGTTGTTCGGCGGTGCGCGTATGATAGCAGATTCTTTTTGCGCCGCAAGACCCCTGCCTTCAGCGGGGCTCGCCGGGGCCGGGGCCGGCGGGGCGCAGGTCGGGCGGGGAGACGCAGTAGGCGACGACGCGGTTGCGGCCGAGGTTCTTGGCGCGGTAGAGGGCCGTGTCGGCCAGCTCGACCAGCTCGATGGGGTCGCGCGCGTCTTCGGGGTAGGCGGCGACGCCGAGGCTGATGGTGATGCGGAGTGTCTCGTTCGTCTCGTTGGGCGCGCCGCGGCGCGTGGCCGGGAAGAGGTGGCGCTCGATGGCTGTGCGGACGCGCTCGGCGGCGACGAGCCCCTGCGCGCAGTCGGCGTTGAGGAGGAAGGCCGCGAACTCCTCGCCGCCGAAGCGCGCCGCCACGTCGCCCGCGCGCAGGGCGCCCGTGATGAGCGTGCCAACCTCTTCGAGCGTCTGGCTCCCAACGAGGTGCCCGTGCTTGTCGTTGACCAACTTGAAGTGGTCGAGGTCCATCATCAGGACGCAGAAGGGTCGCACCTCGGTCTCGGCGCGCGCGGCCTCGCGCCGCAGTTCGGAGAAGAAGGACTTGCTGGTGAGCAGTCCCGTCAGCTCGTCGTGCGCGAGCAGGCGGTGAATCTGGCGCTGGTACTCGCGGTCTATGTCGTCGAGGAGGTCGAAGCGCAGGAGCTGTTCGCCGACCGTGAGCTTGTCGCCGTCCTGGAGGTAGGCGTCCGAGACGGGCGCGCCGTTGAGGAGCGTGCCGTTGGTCGAGTTGAGGTCGGTGATGCGATAGCGCGCGTCGCCCGTGGCTGCGTCGCGCTCGACCGTGATGCGCGCGTGCATGCGCGAGGCGCGCGCGTCGTTGACGCGCACGTCGGCTTCGAGCGCGCGCCCCAGCGTCACCTCGTCGCGTTCGAGCGGGATGGGCGCGGCCAGCAGTTCGCCGCGCAGGAAGACGAGCGCAGGGTGGCGCTCGCGCGGCGCGGAGAGCCGCGGCATCTGAACGGTCGTGTCGAAGGGTTCGCTTCCCATTTCCAGGCGAGCGGCCGTGCGCGCCTCATGTCGCCGGGCCGCATCTTAGCGCGGGCGCGTGCCCGGCGGGGAAAAATTTTCGCGCGGCGGCGCGGGGCGCAGACCTTCGCCGGCCGTCGCGCGTTCCTTGTCGCGCGCGCGCGCGGCTCCTATAATCCGGTCAGAAGGAGTTACCCGAAGTTGAAAGAAGAAGCGACACTGGACTGCCCGTGGTCGAAGCAGGCGCTGACGGTCGAGCGCGTGTCGGTGGCGCGACTGCCGACGGAGATCGGCGAGTTCCGCATCGCGGGGTATCGCTCGAAGACGAGCGAGGAGGAGTTCGTCGCGCTCTACAAGGGCGAGATGAACCCCGACGAGCCGACCCTCGCGCGCATCCATTCGCAGTGCCTGACGGGCGACGTGTTCGGCTCGACGAAGTGCGACTGCGGCCGGCAGCTCCACAGCGCCATGCAGCTCATCGAGCGCGAGGGGCGCGGCGCCATCGTCTACCAACTGCAAGAGGGGCGCGGCATCGGCATCATCAACAAGATTCGCGCCTACGCCTTGCAGGACGAAGGCGCGGACACCGTTGAGGCCAACGAGCAGCTCGGGCTCGCCGTTGACCTGCGCGAGTACAGGCAGTGCGCCGAGGTGCTCTTCGACCTGGGGCTGTGCCAGGTGCGCCTGATGTCGAACAACCCCCTGAAGCTGCGCGCGATGGAGGAGGCGGGACTGCGTGTCGTCGAGCGCGTCGCGCTCGAAGTCGAGCCCGCCGACGCCGCCATGCACTACCTCCGCACCAAGAAGACCAAGATGGGACACCTGCTCGACCACATCGAGTAGGCGCAAGACTTTTTCAACGCAGAGACACAGAGACACGGCTTGAGGATATAACTCACCAAGCCGTGTCTCTGCGTCTCTGCGTCTCTGTGTTGAAATCCCTACCCACTCAACTCAACTTCTACGGACGCGGCTGGCCGGGGATGCCGACCTCTAAACGCATGAGGCTCGGGCGGCGCGCGGGGCCGGGGCCGGGGAAGAAGGGGAAAGCGGCGTTGGCGATGTAGAGGCTCTTACTATCCTTCCCGACGCCGAAGGCCGCGGCGGTCGGGCCGTCGAGCCCGTCGGCCGCCGTGAGCAGCACCGTCTGCGTCCCGTCGGGGCTGATGCGGACGACCGTGTTCGAAGGGTCGGTCGTGCCGTAGAGGTTGCCGTGGATGTCGAAGGCGAAGTCGTCGAGCCCGATGCCCGAGGCGTGGACTCGGCCCGGCCCGGCCGTCCCGTCTCCGTTAATCCTGAAGGCCGCGACGTGAGCGCGGTCGGAGACGGCAACGTAGACCTCGCCGCGGAAGACTTGCAGCCCGTTCGGGCCGGGGACGAGCGGGATGAAGAGCGGCGTCAGCAGCGGGTCGGCCGTCCAGACCTCGGGCGCGCCCGTGCCGTCGGAGTGTATGCGCCAGACGCGCCCGAGCAGCGTGTCGGCCACGTAGAGCCAGCCGGCGTGGTACGCGATGCCGTTCGGCGCCGAGCCCTGCGGCAGCCCCGCGACGAGCGAGACCGCCCCCGCCGGAGTCACCTTCCAGACGCCGAGCTGCGCCGGGTTGCACGAGTTGACCGAGGCGTAGATGTTGCCCTGATGGTCGAGCGTGATCGAGCCCATGATGGGGAGGCCGAAGGCGTTGCCGCAGGGCTGAACGTCGGGCCGGACGGGGAGGAAGGCCAGCGTCGTCTGCGTCCCGTCGGGCGCGATCTTACGGACTTCACCGGTGAGCGCCATGCTGATGTAGGCGTTGCCGTGGCGGTCGAACTGTACGCTCTCGGGGGTCTCGAAGGCGGCGGGGTTGAACAGCGCGACGGTCGAGAGGTCGGCGGCCGACGCGCCGGCCGCGAAGATGAAGCAGAGCAGTAGTGCGAGCGATAGCTTGAACATTCTTCAGACTCCTTTTTGTGGGGGACGCGCGTGCCGTGTGTTAAGGCGTGCGCGCTCGTGTGATGTCTCGACGAGGTAAGGTGCCGGAGGCGCGCGGATAGTACCTCCGTCGGAAAATGGTTTCCGCGCATGGTCGCGGCGGGGTGGCGCTGCTCGACACGTTAACGCGTAAACGTGCGGCGGAAGGGATCATCTTTTTCGACCACTCACGACACACTCAAATTAAGTCTACGCCTCGGCGATGGAGACGCGGGCGATACGGACGGAGACGGACGTGCTGCTGCTGCTTCCCTTCCCGCGGGCGGAGGGGAGGCCGAGCGGGAGCGTCTGCCCGCGCTGCTCGTCGAGGAGCACGCCGCGAAGCGCGGGGAGGCGAGATATTACCGGCCGGGGATTTTTTTTACCGGTTGCTAAATTATTTCAGGCTCCCGCGCGCCCCCCGAAAATCTAGACTCGGATTCATTTTTTTGGATATGATGTCGCGGGTTCCAAACGCCAGCCCCGAAAAATTCTCAAGAAAGCTCGACGCGCGGGGCGCGCCCGAAGTGGCGCGGGCGCGGAACGTCATTTGCTGATTTCGTTGGTCGAGACGAACTGTCCTTCTTCTTTCATCCGTTCTTCGTTCTGATCCGGCACACGGTCTATCACCTGCTTCAGAAGCGGCCGCGCACTTGAAACGTAAGTGGGCCGCACGATTCATCAGCCAGCCTTAGGAGGAAACGATGAGAAGACCCGCATTTCCCCGCGGCCGCGCCATAGCCCTCGCCTGCGCCATGCTCGTGTCGCTGTTCGCCGCCGCCGCCGCGTCCGCGCAGACCGGCCGCTCCACCGTGCGCGGCACGGTCAGAGACCAGCAGGGCAACGTCGTCACGGGCGCGAGCGTGACCCTCGCGGACGCCAGCAAGAACTTCACCCGCACACAGACGACCAACGAGGAGGGCGGCTACACCTTCGCCGCCATCCCGCCCGGCGTCTACCGCGTCGAGGTCGAGTCGCGCGGCTTCAAGAAGTCGACGGTCGCCGACGTGCAGGCGCTCGTGGACACGCCCGTGGACGTGAACGTGGCGCTGGAGGCGGGGCTTGAGACCGAGTCCGTCACGGTCACGGCCAGCAACGAGGCTCCGCTCAACACGACGGACGCGACCCTCGGCACGGCCTTCGAGTCGCGCCGCATCGAGGAGCTGCCCCTCAACGCCCGCAACGTCGTCGGCCTGCTCTCGCTCCAGCCCGGCGTCACCCGCGGCGGCTACGTCAACGGCGGCCGCGCCGACCAGGCCAACGTCACGCTCGACGGCGTGGACAACAACGAGCAGCAGCGCGGACTCGACGTAGTGACCGACGAGGCGTTCGCCTCCGTCCTGCGCTCGACGCCCGACTCGCTCCAGGAGTTCCGCGTCATCACGACCAACGCCAACGCCGAGCAGGGTCGCTCTTCCGGCGCGCAGGTCTCGCTCATCACCAAGTCGGGCACGAACGAGCTGCACGGCTCGCTCTACCACTTCCACCGCAACACCGTCACGACCGCCAACGACTTCTTCAACAACGCGGCCGGCAGCTTCGGCCCCGACGACTTCGCCGTCCAGACCGGGGCGGCCCGCGTCGGCGACCCGCGCGCGCCGCGCCCGCAACTCCTCCGCAACGTCTTCGGCGGCTCTCTCGGCGGTCCCATCAAGAAGGACAAGGCGTTCTTCTTCTTCACCTACGAGGGCTTCCGCGAGGCTTCGGAGACGCCCGTCGTGCGCGAGGTGCCGCTCCCCACGCTCGGCCAGGGCATCGTCCGCTACTTCACGGCCAACGGGTCGAGCGACGCGGGCTGCCCGGCCGGCACCCCCGAGGGCGTCAACTGCCTGACCCCGGCCGAGATCAACGCCGCGTACTCCGGCCTCTACGGCGCGTCGCCCGGGCTCAACCCGGCGGCGCTCTCCGTGCTCGCCTCGGCCGCGGCGCGCTACCCGGCCAACGACGCCAGCGTCGGCGATGGCCTCAACACCTCCGGCTTCCGCTTCAACGCCAAGACGCCGGCCGAGCTGAACACCTACATCATGCGGCTGGACTTCAACCTCACCGACCGCCAGACGCTCTTCCTGCGTGGCAACTACCAGCAGGACAACGTGACGAAGGGCTCCTTCTTCGCCACCGACTGCTCGGACACGGCGCAGTGCTTCCCCGACACCGAGCCGCTCAAGATTTGGAACCACCCCATCGGCATCGCCGCCGGCCACACGTGGACGGTGCGGAACAACCTCGTCAACCGTTTCACCTACGGGCTGACGCGCACGGCCTTCAGCGACTTCGGCGACCGGACGCTGCCCGGCGGCAACGGCAACTTCACCACCTTCCGCTTCATCTTCCGCCCGACCGGCTTCCGCTCGACGCTCTTCCGCACCACGCCCGTCCACAACCTCGTCGAGGACGTGTCGTGGATCAAGGGCAACCACAACTTACAGTTCGGCGGTAACGTCCGCTTCATCCGCAACCACCGCACGTCCTTCGCCAACGCCTTCGACGAGGCCGTCATCAACCCCTCGTGGTACGACTTCTCGGGCGCGGTGCTGACGCGCGACTCCTACGGCTCGAACGCCTCGCTCTTCCCGTCGGTCGCGGTGCGCTCCGACCTGCGCGACGGGCTGGCCGCCGTCATCGGCCGCTTCTCGCAGTACTCGGCCAACCTGACCTACAGCGGCGAGGGGCAGCTCCAGGGTTCGGGCACGCCGACCGAGCGCACCTTCGCCACCGAGGAGTACGAGTTGTACTGGCAGGACTCCTGGCGCGTGCGGCCGAACCTGACGTTCACCTACGGCGTGCGCTGGACGACCGGCACGCCCGTCTACGAGAAGGACGGCATTCAGGTCAAGCCGACGGTGAGCCTCGCCGACTACTTCGCGCGCCGGCAGTCGGGCGCCGCCGCCGGCACGCCGCTCAACGACCCGATCACGCTCGACCTCGCCGGCCGCGCCAACGACCGGCCCGGCTACTACAAGCAGGACTGGAATAACTTCGGGCCGTCGGTCGCCGTCGCCTGGTCGCCCGACTTCGGCGACAACTTCTTCGGCAAGCTCATCGGCCGCCAGGGTCGCTCGGTCATTCGCGGCGGCTTCCGCATGACCTACGACCGCATCGGCAGCCAGCTCGCCGCCAACTTCGACCTCAACTCGGCGCTCGGCTACACGTCGAGCCTGACCATCGGGGCCAACACCTTCAACGTCAGCGACAGCCTGGCCCCGCTCTTCACGGGCTTCGGCTCGAACGTCCGCGGCTTCCCCGTCTCGCCGGGGACGATCACGCCGACGCTCAACTTCCCGCTGACGCTCCCGTCCGACGAGGCGCAGCGCATCGAGCAGTCGCTCGACGACTCGCTGACAACGCCGAGCAACTACAGCTTCAACGTCTCCTACGGGCGCGAGCTGGGCAAGGGCTTCTCGTTCGAGTCCTCGTATGTCGGTCGTCTGGGGCGCAACCTGCTGGCCTCGCGCGACATCATGCACCTCAACAACATCCGCGACCCGCAGTCGGGGCTGACGTGGTACCAGGCCATCAACCGGCTCATCGACCACCGCTACCGCTTCACGCCGCTTGAGAACATCCCGACGATACCGTTCTTCGAGAATCTCTTCCCCGGCGTGGCCGAGTTCGTCATCGGCGACACGACGCTCACCAACACGCAGGCCGTCTACCTGCTGCTGGCGCGCCCCGAGGTCGGCGGCTTCGACATCACCGACTACACCTTCATCCAGACCTTCCTGGACGACCAGCCGGTGTCGCGCCTGAACAACACGTTCTTCCACCCGCAGTTCGCCGCGCTCGCGGCCTACTCGACCATCGCG
Source organism: Pyrinomonadaceae bacterium (assembly GCA_040510435.1). GTDB lineage: Bacteria > Acidobacteriota > Blastocatellia > Pyrinomonadales > Pyrinomonadaceae > QHXN01. Next base: position 51,591 of record JBEVJD010000356.1, read on the forward strand.
CGCTCGAACTACCACTCGGGCCAGTTCTCCTTGCGCCACCGCTTCCGCAACGACCTGGCGTTTGACTTCAACTACACGATGTCGCACTCGCTCGACAGCGCGTCGGGGCTCCAGGCGGCGACCGCTTATTCGAGCGCGGGCTTCATCGTCAACGCGCTCGACCCCGACCAGAACTATGCCAGCTCCGACTTCGACGTGCGCCACATCATCAACGCCAACTGGCTCGTCTCGCTCCCCGTGGGGCGCGGCCGCTGGCTCGGCCACGACTTGAACGGCCCGCTCAACGCCGTCCTCGGCGACTGGCAGGTCTCGGGCATCTTCCGCTGGAACTCGGGCCTCCCCATCCAGACGCCGTTCCAGGCCGACCGCTGGGCGACGAACTGGAACCTTCAGTCGAACATGGTGCGCGCCCGCGAGGTTGATTCTTCGCCGACGCGCAACGGCACCGCCCGCGTCTTCACCAACCAGGACGAGGTCTTCCGCTCCTGGCGCGAGCCGCGCGCCGGCGAGGTCGGCGACCGCAACATCCTGCGCGGCGAGGGCTACATGGCGCTCGACCTCGGGCTGACCAAGCAGTTCAAGATGCCCTGGGAGGGTCACCGCCTCCAGTTCCGCTGGGAGGTCTTCAACGTCACCAACACCCAGCGCTTCGACAACAACAGCCTCCAGGGGCTCGGGCTCATCGCCGACCCGTTCCTGCCCGACGTGGACAGCGGCCAGCCGATCAGCGCGCCGTCCGACTTCGGGACTTACACCGCCACGCAGACGCCCCTGAACGAGCCGCGCGCCGGCCGCGTCATGCAGTTCGCGCTGCGTTACGTCTTCTAAACGCCCGCCGCCGGGCCAAAGCAGAAGGGGCCGGAGGTCTTAACCTCCGGCCCCTTCTTTTTTACCGCCGCCCTTAACCGTTAACCCTCTTAATTCTTCGCCCTCTTGCCCAGCCGCTCGGCGTCCTTCGCCGCGAGGCGGCTGCGCTCGATCACGTCGGCGAGGTCGCGGCCCGCCCGCGCCGCGGCCTCCGCGTCGAGCACGTCCGTGTTCTTGAAGAGCGGGCTGCGGACGAAGCTCATGATCGAGCGGTCGAGCGCGAGCAGCGCGGCCTTCATCCCGGCGGAGTCCTCGGCCGGCTTCGGCTCGGTCTTCTTTTCGTCTTTGGCCTCGGGCGCGGGCAGCGCCAGGTTCTCCCGCAGGCGCTCGGCGCGGCGGCGGATGTCGGCGACCGACTTGTTGATGAGTTCGTAGTCGGGCGCGGGCGCGCGCATCGTGGCGGACATCATCTTGTTGTTGACCTGCTGTAGGTCGCGGTAGTCCTCCGCGATCTCGGACAGCCGCAGCTCCTCGGACTTGCGCGGCGGCGTGCCCTTGCCCATCTCGCGCGACATCTCGTCCATCATGAGCTGGCGCTCGCGGACGCTCGGCGCGCGCGGGTTGGGGTTGGACTGGGCCGGCGGCGGCGGCCGGTGCGGCTGCGGGGCGGCCTGCGCGCAGGCGGGCGTCGGCGCCGACGCGCAGACGAACAGGAGCGCGGCGCAGGCCGCGGCGGCCGGCAAAAGCGTTGTGTGCTGTGGCTTCATGGATACCTCCTCGGGACGGTCGGCGTTTCCAGCGGGTGTGCCGAAGTAGTATATTCACACAGGCTCTTCAGGACAAACATTTCGAGGAAGAACGGCCAGACTTGTCGGAGCGCATCTACCGCGACCCCGTCCACAACATCATCCGGCTGCGCACGGACAGCGCGGAGGGGCGCCTGATGGTGCGCCTCGTCGACTCGTTCGAGGTGCAGCGCCTCCGCCGCATCAAGCAGCTCGGCCTCGCGCTCTTCACCTACCAGGGCGCTGAGCACTCGCGCTTCGCGCACAGCTTAGGCGCGCTCCACCTGATGACGCGCGTGCTCGACCGCCTCTCCGAGCGTTACCCGATCTCGGAGGCGTCGCGCGCCGCCGCCCGCGCCGCGGCGCTGCTGCACGACACGGGGCACGGCCCCTTCTCGCACGTGATGGAGAAGGTCTTGAACTTCCACCACGAGGAGTGGACGCGCCGCGCCGTCTTAAGCGAAGAGACCGAGGTCGGGCAAATCCTCCGCGACTTCTCGCCGGAGCTTCCCGTTGCGGTCGCCTCCATCATCGAGGGCACGTTCCAGCCCGCCTTCCTCGCGCAGCTCGTCTCGTCGCAGTTGGACGTTGACCGCATGGACTACCTGCTGCGCGACTCCCTGATGACGGGCGCGAAGTACGGCAACTACGACCTCGAATGGATCATCAACGCCATCGAGGTTGACGAGCAGTCAGACCGCATCTATGTCTCGGCGCGCGGCCTCTTCGCCGTCGAAGAGTATTTGCAGGCGCGCTACTACATGTTCCGGCAGGTCTACTTCCACCGCACGCTGCGCTCGGCCGAGGCGGTGCTGCGCTCGACCCTCAGGCGCGCGCTCGAACTCATCAGCGCGGGCGAGCGCGTCTGGTGCGCGCCCGACACGGCCTTCGAGAAGGTCTTGAAGGGCGCCCCGCTCACGCTCACCGACCATCTGGAGCTGGACGACTCCGAAGTCACTTTCCATATCAAGCAGTGGCAGCGCGCCGAAGACCCAATCCTGCGCGACCTCAGCCGCCGCTTCGTCGGCCGCCGCCTCTTCAAGGCCATCGACCTCGACATGCCCGAGACCGAGCGCGCGGACTTCCTCGACACCGCCCGCGCCGTCGTCGCCCGCCGCGGCTTCGACCCGACCTACTACTTCATCGAAGACCACGCGGGCGACGTGCCCTACTACTCCTACTACACGGCCGAGGGCGCCGAGCCCAAGTCGCTCATCTACTGTGAGGACGGCTACGCCCGCCCCCTCGTGCGCGAGATCAGCGAGGTCAGCGACGCCGTCCGGGGTCTGCGCGGCTACCGCCTCCACCGCGTCTGCTTCCCCCCCGAGGTCAAGGACGAAATCTACGCGCTCTACCACGGCGACTCGCAGCCGACGGCCGCCGACGCCGCGGTCAATTGACGCGTCAGCCTTAAACGTATTTCCAGTTTATCGGGCGACACTTGCTGGAAGAATTCAGTTGCCCCACGAGGTTATTGCGGCAGGACTGGAAGTACTGTCCAGGGAGAAAAGTTAGTGCCCGACATGCTCGTCAACCTCCTGCGCCTGCCGCCCGTGGATGAGGCGTCGGATGAGTTGCGCGCCGCGGGCGTCATCGTGCGGCGCGCGCGGCCGTGGGAGTTGACGCAGGTGCGCGAGTTCGTCGGGGAGAATTTCAGTCAGGCGTGGGCCGACGAAATCTCCGTTGGGCTCGTCCGGCAGCCCGTGACGGTCTTCGTCGCGCTGCGCGAGGGGCGGCTCGTCGGCTTCGCCGCTTACGAGTGCACGCGCAAGAACTTCTTCGGGCCGACGGGCGTCATCGAAGGAGCGCGCGGGCGCGGGGTGGGTCGCGCGCTGCTGCTGGCGGCGCTCGGCGGCCTGCGCGAGTTGGGTTATGCTTACGCCGTCATCGGCGGCGTCGGCCCCGCGGACTTCTACGAGCGCGCAGTCGGCGCGCGGCTCATCCCCGATAGCTCCCCAGGCGTCTACGCAGACCCGCTCAAACAGAACCGCGAGCGGTAGCGAGCGGGTCAGCGTTACTTAAGAGGGCCGGCCGGCGTAACGCCGACCCGCTCGCTACCGCTCGTGGTTCTGTTTAATTTTTATGATTCGCCGCCTCATCTTCGTCGCGCTCTTTTCGGCGCTGTGCCTGACGGCATCGGCGCGCGAGGTGCGCCCCTTGACGGTGGCCGTGCTCGACGTGGGCGGGACGCCCCTGGCGGAGCGCGTGGCCGAGCGTCTGGCGAAGACGCTCGGGTCGTCTGTGATGACGGAGACGAGGCTCACGGTGCTCGACCGCGGGATGAGCCGCGCGGCGGCGCGCGGGGTCGGCTATGCGGGCTCGCTCAACATGACTTTGGCGGAGGCGCGCTCGCTCGGCGCGGCCGTGGGGTGCAACTTCTTCCTGACGGGCGACGCGCAGACCGTGCGACGCTCGTCCTCCGCGCGCCCCGTCTACTTCGAGTCGTACGCCTCCGTCTTCGTCGTCAGCGCGCACACGGGCCGCCTCGTCCACTGGGACAGACCCGCGGCCGAGGCCGACACGATTGAGGCAGCCGAAACTGCCCTGCTTGCCAAACTCGACGCGGGCGCGGGCGCGCGCTACGCCGCGGCCGTCTCGGAGGCCGCCGCGCGCGAGGAGCGCGGGCGCTTCGCGGGCGAAGAGAGCGCGACGGTTTCCGTCATAGACCTCTCGACCGACGAGGGCGCCGTCGCCAACAGAGACTTGCGCGAGCCCGAGCCCTACCGCCGCCTGCGCCCGGCCTACACCGACGCGGCCTCGCGCGCCGAGGCCGAGGCGACCGTGGACGCCTTAGTCGAGATCGGCGCGGACGGCGAGGTCGGCGACGTGCGCGTCGTGCGCTGGGCCGGCTTCGGGCTCGACGAAGAGGTCGTCGCGACCGTGCGCCGGATGCACTTCCGCCCCGCGCAGCGCGAAGGCGAGCCGGTGCCCGTGCGCGTCCTCCTGCGTTATAACTTCCGCAAACCGCCGAAGACTTGATGTAAACTGTCCCTGAATCCGAAACCGAGAACCCGAGCGTATGCAGTCCACGAAGGCTCCGAAGACGTTGCGAATCGCGCTCAGCGCTCTCGTCGTGTGCCTGCTGCTCGTCGCGCCGTCGGCGGGCGCGCGGCGCGCGACCCCGGAAGACTGCGCGCCCGTCGAGTACGCCTCGACGCCCGAGGGGCGGCTGCGCATCTTCGACGAGGTGTGGGAGCAGGTGAGCGAGCGCTACTTCGACCCTTCGTTCCAGGGCGTGGACTGGGGGGGCGTGCGCGAGGAGCTGAGGCCGCGTGCGGCCGAGGCGCGCGGCGAGGCCGAGTTGTACGTCGTGCTGCGGCGCATGCTCGGGGCTTTGCGCGACCCGCACACGCGCGTCTACGCGCCCGGCGAGAGCAACGACTGGCGCGTGCACCGCTACGTCTCAATCGGCGTCGCCGTGCGCGAGCTGGCGGGACAGGTCGTCGTCACGGACGTGGAGCGCGACTCGGAGGCGCGGCGCGCGGGCTTGCGCGCGGGCGACACGGTGCTCGCGCTCGACGGCGAGCCGGCCCCGCAGCTCGTCGCGCGCAGGGCGGCCGAGCAGGGCTCCGCCTCGGCCTCGTCGGCGCGGCTCACCGCCGTCTCGCACCTCTTCGACGGGCCGCGCGACTCCTACGTGCGCGTGACGTTCGCGCGCGCGGGCGAGACGCGTGTGCGCGACGCCGTCCTGCGCCGCGAGCCGCGCACGCGCGTGCCCTCGTTCGACGTGGAGGAGGAGGAGCACGGCGTCCGCCTCGTGCGCTTCAACATCTTCACGCCCGAGGTCACGTCGCAGTTCGCGCGCGCGCTCAGGGATGAGTTGAAGGGCGCGCGCGCGCTCGTCATAGACCTGCGCGACAACGGCGGCGGCGAGACGCAGTCGATGGCTGACCTCGCCTCGACGCTGCTGCCCGCGGGGCTCAGCCTCGGGCGCTTCACCGACCGCACGGGCGCCGTCTGGCTGGAGCCCTTCACGCGCGCGGCGCTGGTCTCGACGGCCGACTCGTTCCAGCGCTTCGGCCGCCCCGTCGTGCTCCTGACGGGCGCGCGCACGGCGAGCGCGGCCGAGGTCTTCGCCGCGAGCCTGCGCGAGACGAACCGCGCGTCGGTCATCGGCGAGGCGACGTGCGGCTGCGTCCTCGGCATCCGCCGCCGCCACCGCCTGCCCGACGGCGGCGTCCTCGACGTGAGCGAGATGGACTACCACACGGCCGCCGGCACGCGCCTCGAAGGCGCGGGCCTTCGCCCCGACGTTACGGTCGAGCCCACGCGCGAAGACCTCCGCCGCCGCCGTGACCGCGCCCTCGAACGCGCCCTGGAGATTTTGCAGGACGTGAAGGGGGGAAGTAGGGAGTGAGAGTAGACAGTAGTCAGTAGTCAGTAGTCAGTAGTCAGTAGTAGGAGATAACAAACAGCGCGGCTCTCATCGGTCGATGATGAGAGCCGCGCTGTTCTACGTCTTCCCTACTGACTACTGACTACTGTCTACTGTCTACTGTCTACTTCTTCCTCCCGTCGAGGTCGAGGAGGGCTTTGAGGGCGCGCTTGAGGGCGTTGTCGCTGTCCTGTTCAAGCTCTGCGAGTTCTTCGGGGGTGGCCTTGCCCGCGCGGGCGTCGTTGACCTTCTGCCAGAGGGCTTCGCGGGCGCGGACGTACTCTTCGGGGAGCGCGCGGCCGCAGTAGTTGCAGGCGGGGCTCCCGAGCGCGAGCAGGCGGCGCTTGCAGTGCGGGCAGAAGCGGAAGTCGGGCGCCGCGCGCGCGCCGGCCGCCGCGCCGCAGTTCGGGCACTTCGCCGCGTCCTCTTCGAAGGCGCTCTGGCAGTAGTCGCAGGTTCGACTCATCTCTTCGCGCGCGCACGGCGGGGCGCGTCTGTGACGAACTCCACTTCGGAAGCGTCTACGGTCGGCGTGGCCTTCGGCGGCGCCGCGCCCGCGGGGACGACCCAGGATTCGACCAACAGCGCTTCGCGGAAGCCGCCGTCAACGATGAGGATGCGTGACGCCTCGATGCCCCTCACCTCGACGAGATATTTTTTCGCGCGCACGCAGCGGCGCTCCGCCTCGCCGGCCCGCCCCTTGCGGCCGCCGTAGCAGAGCAGGTGTCCCTCGGCCGTCGGGTCGTTCAGCAACTCGATGGCGTAGTTGTCGAGCCGCGCCTTCTCGTCGTCGAAACGGATGTTGCCGTAAGTGTCGAGCGGGCGGCCGCAGCCTATGACCGCCGGGAGCGTGTAGGAGACAGAAGTCGGGCAGGAGCCGGACAGCCCGCCGACCTCGACCGTCACCTCCACGAACATACTCCTGACGCCGGTCAGGTCTGTGATGAGGACGGCCGTGCCCTGACCGCCGACGACAATGCCCGCCGGGAGCGTCCAGTTGTATGTGACCCTCGCGCCGTCGCGCTGCGGGGCGTGTTTGACCCTGAAGGTGATGTTGGTGTCGCGCAGGCCCGCGCCGGGCGAACCGTCCGCGACGATCTCGGGGCAACTGTTCTCGCCGCGCTGCTCCTGCGCGCGCGACGGCGGGACGACGAGCACGAGGACGAGGACAAGTGATGTGAGTACGACGGTCTTTCTCATACAGTTATGTCGAGTGGCTGCGTGACTTCAACGGCGTCGCGCCCCGCGCTTCGATGGAGGCTTGATGAATTTGACTTCGCTCGGGTCAACCGTCGGAACAGACTCAGGCGGCGGCAGGCTGTTATGCCTTATCTTGAGTTCCACCGTCAGCTCTTCGCGGTGGCCGCCGTCAATGGTCACGAGTCGCGAGGCGGGGATGCCGCGCACCATCATAAGGTAGCGCTTCGCGCGCGCTATTCTCCTCGCCGCCTCGCCGCGGCGCGCGCGCCTCCCGCCGTAGCCGACGATGTAGCCGACGAACTGCGGGTCGTTCTGCAACTCAATGGCGAGGTTGTCGAGCCGCGCCTGCTCGTCCTCGAACTTGATGTTGCCGTACTCGTCAACCTTGTCGTGGAAGATGAAGTGCCGAACCCCCACCGTGCACGACGCCGACTTCGCGCAGGACTCCGGGAGGCCGCTGATTTCGACCGTAGCCGTCACGATCTGGTTGCCGGAGAGTCCGGTCGTATCCACAGTGATGGAGGTCGTCCCCTGCCCGCTGCTGATAGTCCCGGCGGAGACCTCCCACTTGAAAGTGAGTTTCGCGTCGGCGGGGGCGTTGTTGACGGACGCCGCGAAGGTCGCGGGCTCGCCGCCGTTAACAGTGTCGGGACAGGAGACGACGACCGCGGGGCATTGGCGCGCGCGGGGCGCGGCGCCGCCGATGGGTTGCGCCGCGAGCGAGGCGAGTGTGATTGCCAGCACGAGCCTCTTCATCTTCCTGACGCGACGCGGGCGGGACTGTGCGCCCCGCCCGCGATAAATGACACGGCCTTTTATCTCACGCGGCCGTGCCGCAACTGCCGCAGAACTTCGCGCCCGGCGCGATGGGGTTGTTGCAGTTCTTGCAAGCCTTCGGCTCGACCGACTGGCCGCAGTTGTTGCAGAACTTCGACCCCGCGGGCACCTGCGCCTGGCAGTTCGGGCACTCGACGCCCGCCGCCTGCTGAACCTGCGTGTTCGCGCCGCAGTTCTGGCAGAACTTCGCGCCCACGGCGTTGGGCGTCTGACACTTCGGGCACGGCACGGACTGCGCGGCCGCGCCGCCCCCGCCCTGCTGACCCTGCTGACCCTGCTGACCCTGCCCGCCGCCGAAGGCGTTCGCCATCATCTGCCCGTAGCCGAAGCCCATGCCGAGCCCCATCCCCGTGCCCGCGGCGCCGCCCGGCTGCTTCGCCGCGTCGGGCATCGACTCGGCCGCCTTGTACTGCATGTAGCGCCCCATGTCGCCCAGCGCAGACATCGACGAGCGCTCGTCGATCTTCTTCTGCACCTCTTCGGGCGGCGTGATGGCGGAGACGAGCATGTCGACCAGCTCAAGCCCCTGCTTGCTGAAGTCCTCGGCGACGCGCGCCTTGACGCCCGCGGCCAGCTCGTCGTAGTAGGCGGGCAGGTCGAAGACCGTCTTCAAATTCTCGCCGAGCAGGTCGTTGAGGCGCGAGACGACGATGTCGCGCAGGTAGTCGCCGAGACTTTGCGTCGAGACGAGGCCGCGCGTGCCGACGATGGAGGCGACGAAGAGCTGCGGGTCTGCGACGCGGAAGGAGTACTTGCCGAAGGCGCGCAGCCGCACCATGTACAGCTCCGTGTCGCGGAACGGGATCGGCTCCTTCGTGCCCCACTTCATGTCCTGGAAGGTGTGGCGCGCGACGAAGACGACGGCCGCCGTGAACGGCGACTCCCCGCCGAAGGGGAGCGAGAGCACCTTCGTCAGGAGCGGCACGTTCATCGTCGTCAGCGTGTGGCGGCCGGGGCCGAACGTGTCGAGCGCCTTGCCGTCGCGGAAGAAGACGGCCGACTGGTTCTCCTGCACGATGAGTTGCGCGCCCATCTTGATGTCGGCCGAGCCCTGCGGCGGGACGCGCGCCACGATCTGCTGCCCCGTCTGGTCGAAAAACTGTATGACTTCGATTGCCATCTGGCTCTCCTTAATTAGTAGACAGTAGTCAGGAGATAGTAGTCAGTAGAAGAACCTTCGTCGCTCGAACCCTACAGTCGTCATCCTCAACGACTGCGGCGCGGAGCGCCTACTAGCTACTGACTACTGTCTCCTGTCTACTTCTTCAACCTGATGTTCCCGTTGACCACCTTGACGTTGAGTGTGGCCCCGCCGCCGCCGAGTTCCGCCTCGACCCTCTGCCCGACCCCGCGCTTTTCGGCCTTCAAGGGGAGTGTGTCGGCGACCTCGACTTTGCCGTTCGTCGAGGCGGCCTTCAGGTCAACCTCCTGCTCGCCGGCCAGGGAGACCTCCACGTCGCCGTTCACCACCGTGAACTCCTGCGGCTCCTCGTGGCGGCCGAGGTACTCGACGCTCGTCCTGCCGTTGGTGACCCGGCTGCGCACCGCGCCGTTCGAGGCGACCGAGACGTTGCCGGTCGTCACGTTCAAGTCCAACTCGCCGTCGAACTCGCTGACCTTGATGTCGCCCCTCTGCGCGGAGAGTTCGAGCTTGTGCAGCCCCTGCCGCGGCACCGTGATCTCGTAGGAGACGCTCACGCGCCCGCCCGGCGCCGCCGTGCTCACCAGCATGACGCCCTCGTCGGACTCGGCCGCGAGCACCTGTGTCGAGGCGCGCTCTCGCACGCTCCCGCCGCGCTTGATGATCTTGACGACCGTCTCGTCCGCGTCCTCGGCGCCGACCACGGTGACGTTGCCGCTGATGATGTGCGCCTTGAAGGTCGCGTCGGAGCCGAGCCCGTAGGTGCGTGTGATGGTCGTGTCGTCGCCCGCGACGACCGCGTCCGACTCGTCCAGCGGGAGCGGGACGCCGTGCCCCTTGAGCGCCTCCTTGATGCGCTCGCCGAGGTCGGCCGGCAGCGCCGGCATTTCGGGCACTTCGGGGACTGGGGGCGCGGCGGGCGCACTCGGCGGCGGGCCGGTCTTGACCACCCTGACGACGGTGCCCTGCCGCGTCGCACGCCACCAGAACAGGCTCGCGACCGTAGCGAGCCCCGCCCCGAACACGAAGACCGCGAGCAGCGCGAAGAGCCAAAGGCCGCGGCGTCTCTTAGGCGGAGCGGGCGTAGGAGGAGCGGCCGGCGCGCCGACCGAGAGCGGCCGCGAGCCGAACGGCTGACCCACGAGCACGGAGGTCTTCTGTCCCGCGTTCGTCTGGTACTCGGTCGGGCGCTGCCCCGAGACGGAGTCCGTATAAGCCCCGTTGGCGCCGAGCGGCGAGGTGCCCGCGGCGGCCGGGGTCGCCGGGCCGTCCTGCTGCGCGCCGCCGGGGAAGATTTGCGTCGGCGCCTCGCCACCGCCGCCCACGGCCGCGCCCACGGGAGTCCCGCACCGGCGGCAGAACTGCTGCCCCCCGTACAACTCCATGCCGCAGTTAGCACAACTCTCGGACATAGGAAGGGTTCTGGGTGTTGGGTGTTAGGTTCTGGGTGTTTGCCTTTAACCAGCACCCAGAACCCAGCACCCAAAGCCCTTTCAGCTAAACATCGGCTGGCCCTGCGCGTCCTCGGGGCCGAAGGTCTCGATGGCGCGGTAGCGCTCGTCGAAGGTGCGGTTGAGGTCGTCGGCCGCGCGCTCGATCTCGGCGGCGGCGGCCTTGAGGCCGTCGGCCGTGGCGCCCTTCCCCCCGAGTTCGCGCGCCTGCCGCTCGAAATCCTCGACCTTCTCGACGAGCGAGAGGTCGAAGCGGTAGATGCGCTCCAACTGCGGCTCCTCAATCTTGACGGCGTCGAAGAAGCCCGCGTAGCCGTAACTGGCGAAGCGGATGCGGTTCTCGATCTGGTCGAGCTTCTTCAGCACGCGGTCAACGGGGCCGACCTCGAAGAGGCGGCCCGAGGATGAAAGCTCGCGCATCACGTCGGTCAGGGGCTGCTTGGTCAGGCGCAGGCGCTCGGCCAGGTGCTCGCGGTGGAGCTTGTCCACGTCGCGCCGCCGCTCCTTGGCGACGTAGCCCGCGTAGCCCGGAATCTTGTCGCCCAAACGTTCAAGCCAGTTTCGCTGGTCGCTCATCTTTGTCTCCAGAGGCGTCGATGCCAAAGTCGTCGGTCTATGTACGTCGCGGCGAGCCGCGGGGTTCTTTGGCGTAGATTCTAACACCCCCCGGCGCGCGGATAGTAGTTGCGCCGCCAACGCGCCGCCTACTATTATACCCGCGTCAGCATTCTTCCAAGCCGCAGAACAACTTCAGAAAAATATGAGCGCCGAAAACGAGACGCCGAACGCCGCGCCCGCGCAGGAGGGCAAGTACGTCTACTGCATCATCGAGTCGAAGGAACCGCGCAGTTTCGGCCCCATCGGCATCGGCGGCCGCGGCGACGAGGTCTATACCGTCCACCACGACGGGCTGGCCGCGGTCGTCTCGAACACGCCCATCCAGGTCTACGACCCGACGCGCGAGAACGTCTTCGCGCACGAGCAGGTCAACGAGACCGTCATGCGCGAGTTCACGGTGCTGCCGATGGCCTTCGGCGTGCTCTTCCGCACCGAAGACGACATCATGGAGTTGATGCGCGGCACCTACGACGCGCTCCGCGACGTGCTGGCGAAGATGGCGGGCAAGGTCGAGTTCGGCCTCAAGGTCAACTGGGATCGCGAGCGCGTCATCGGCGAACTGGAAGAGCAGAGCGAGGAGATACGCAACCTCAAGGAGCAGATCACCTCGCGCGGCGCGGGCTCGACCTACTTCGCCCGCATGCAGTTGGGGCGCCTCGTCGAGACGGCCCTGGCCGAGAAATCGGACGCCTACGTCCGCGAGGTCTACGACTACCTGCGCGACACGGCCGTCGCCTCGCGCGCCAACAAGCCCATCGGCGACAAGATGATCATGAACGCCGCGTTCCTCATCGAGCGCGACCGCGAGCAGGAGTTCGACGCCAAGGTCAAGGAGATCGCCGCCAAGTACGAGGGCAAGCTCTCCTTCAAATACACAGGCCCCTGGCCGCCCTACAACTTCGTCCACATCCGTCTGAAACTGGAGCGCGGCGAGGGCGCCGCCTGACGGCAGCGCCCGCCACCGACATGCGCCGCTTTGACCATCGAGGTCACGCCATGACAGACGAAGAACGCCAACGCACGATGGACTTCATCCTCCAACAGATGGCGCAGTTCGCCGCCAGCATTCAGAGGAGTGAAGAGGAGAGAGAAAAGCGCGAGCGGACAGACCGCCGCAGGGATGTCAGCATCGAGCAGATCAGGAGAATCCTCGCTCGGTCGATCTGGGAGCGCCGTTGTGATCGCAGAGACTGGAACGAGCGCATGGCCGCTCTCGTTAACGCGCAGATGCGGTCTGATGAGGCGCGGTCACGCCTGGATGAAAAGATGGACGCGCTCATCGACGTACAGGTCAGGTCAGAAGAGACGCAATCACGTTCGGAAGAGTGGCGGACACAGATGGAAGAGAGTTTCGCGCGCTCGAACGAAAGACTGGCATACCTTGAAGACTTGACGGCGCGCAACAGTGAGGCCGTCGGGAAGCTCGCAGTCTCGAACGACCGCAACAGTGAGGCCATCACGAAGCTGACCGAGGTCGTGACGGACATCGCACGGCGGCGGAACGGCGACGAGGAGTCGGCTTAGTCATATGTTCCTGATTGACGACATCCTGCTCGCGCCGGTGAACGGCTTCAAGTTCATCATGCGGCAGATTCAGCAGCTCGCCGACAAGGAGCTGAACGACGAGTCCGTCATCAAGGAGCAGTTGCTCGAACTCCAGATGCGCTTCGAGCTGGAGGAGATTTCCGACGAGGACTACGCCGAGGCCGAGCGCGAGCTGTTCGCGCGGCTGCGCGCCATCAAGGCCCGGCAGCTCGAAGCCTTGGGGCAGGTGCACACGGCCGACTCCTCCTCAATGGTCGTCGAGGCGGGCGGCGACGACGAGGGCGGCGACTTCTACGAGCCCGGCGGCGGGCGCTGAAACAATTTTTGATTCGCGGTTTTTGATTTGCGGTTGAAGTCATGAAACGAACCCCGCGCGCCTCGCCGAATCAAAAATCAAAAGTTAAAAATCAAAAATCCTTCCTCCCCGAAGACTTTCCAAACACACGCTATATCTTCTTCGGCGGCAAGGGCGGCACGGGCAAGACGACGGCCGCCGCCGCGACCGCGCTCGCGCTGCTCGACGCCGCCGAGCCCGGCTCAAGCCTCCTGCTCTTCTCGACCGACCCCGCGCACTCACTCTCGGACAGTCTTGATGTCGAGGTGGGCGACCGCACGGCCGAAGTCGCGCGGCGCGGCTCCGGCGCCGCCGCCCCGCGCCTCTTCGCGCGCGAGATGGACGCCGCCGCCGCGCTCGACGCCTTCAAGGAGAAGCACCGCGCGGTGCTGGCCGAGATCGCCGACCGCGGCACCATCCTCGATGAGGCCGACATCAACGACCTGCTCGACCTGAGCCTTCCCGGCATGGACGAGGTGATGGCGCTCTTCGAGCTGAGCGAGGTCGCGCGCGCGGACGACTTCGCGCGCGTCGTCGTGGACACGGCGCCGTCGGGGCACACGTCGCGGATGCTGCGCCTGCCCGAGGTCTTCGCGCGTTGGGTGGGGGCGCTCGACGTGATGTCGGAGAAGCACCGCTACATGGCCGCGCACTTCGCGCGCCGCGGGCGCGTGCGGGAGGACGACGTTGACCTCTTCCTGCGCGACCTCGCCGCGCGCGTCGCGGCGGTGCGCGCTATGCTCTTCGACCCCGCGCGCGCGAGCTTCGTCCTCGTCACCATCCCCGAGGCGATGGCCTTCGAGGAGACGACGCGCTACTTCGCCTCGCTCCGCGCAGAGGGCGCGCCCGTCACCGACCTCGTCGTCAACCGCGTCGAGCGCGAGCACGAGGGCTGCCCCTTCTGCCGCGCCCGCGCGCGGATGCAATCGCGCTGGCTCGACGCGCTCGCGCGCGAGTTCGAAACACTCCGCGGGCGACGCGTCCCGCTCTTCCCTTCCGAGGTGCGCGGCTCAAAAGCGCTGCGCGAGTTCGCGCGCGTGCTGTGGCAGAAGAACGGTGACGGGGCGACGGGGCGACGGGGCGACGAGGCGAAACGGACGGGCGCAAGTCTGCGCGGCGGGACGAAGAACGCTCGGAGCCGACTCTCCCCGTCTCCCCGTCGCCCAGTCTCCCCGTCTGAAAGTTTCCCCCTCGAAGCGAAGCGGCTCGTCATCTTCGGGGGGAAGGGCGGCGTGGGGAAGACGACCGCGGCGTCGTCGTACGCGCTCGCGCTCGCGGAGGAGGACGAGTCGGCGCGCGTGCTCGTCTTCTCGACCGACCCGGCGCATTCGCTCTCCGACAGCTTCGGCGAGCAGGTGGGCGAGTTGAAAAAAGGCGCGGCGGGCGCGGCGAACCTCGACGCGATGGAGATCGACCCGGCGGCGCGTTTCGAGGAGTTGAAGGAGCGTTACCGGCGCTGGACGGACGAGTTGTTCGATTCGCTGACGGGCGGCTCGCGCTGGGAGGTGCAGTTCGACCGCGAGGCGATGCGCGAGCTGGTCGCGCTCGCACCACCGGGCATTGACGAGATCGCCGCGCTCTCGACCGTCAGCGACCTCATCGACGAGGGCGCGTACTCGACCATCGTCTTAGACACCGCGCCGACCGGACACCTGCTGCGATTCCTCGAACTGCCGGAGGTCGCGCTCGCGTGGGTGCGGACTTTCATCAAGCTGCTCCTCAAGTACAAGAACGTGGTACGCTGGGGCGGCGTGGCCGAGGAGCTGGTCGCGCTCTCGAAATCAATCAAGCGCGTCGCGGCGCTGCTCGCGGACGCCGAGCATTGCGAGTTCGTCGGCGTCGCCATCCCCGAGCGGATGAGCCTCGAAGAGACGGCGCGACTGGCCGCGAGGCTCGAAGCCTTGCGCGTGCCCGTGCGTCGCCTCGTCGTCAACAACGTCCTGACGGAAGAGGCTGCGCGCGCCTGCGACTTCTGCGCGGCGCGGCGGCGCTCGCAGACGCCGGTCGTCGAAGAGTTCGGACAGAGACTTGCGGGCGTCGAGCTCTTCCTCGCGCCCGAGCGCGCAGGCGAGGTGCGCGGCCGCGAGAGCCTGCTCGAACACTTCCGCGGCTGGCGGCGGGCTTGAGAATTTGAACTTTGAATTCTGAAGTGATGAGTAAAAGGGCGACGAAAAAGGGTCGGCTCGTTGACGACGAAGGGCGCGGCCTCTACGTCTACTGCGTCGGCGAGCGCGAGGCGCTGGCGCCGCTCTTCGACGACGGGCTGCCCGAGGCTATTGAAGAGGGCGCGGGGCTCGAAGCCGTCGAGGCCGGTGGGCTGTCGGCGGTCGTGAGCGCGGTGCCGCTCGAAGTTTACGGCGAGGGCGCGCTCGCCGAGCGACTCTCGGACGCGACGTGGACGGCGACGCGCGCGCTCCGACACGAGCGCGTGGCCGAACACTTCGCGCGCAGGACGGCGGTCGTCCCGCTGCGCTTCGGCGCCATCTACCTGCGGCGCGAGGGCGTCGAACGGATGCTGGCGGAGCGCGCCGCGCAGTTCCGCGAAGTGCTCGCGCGTCTCGGCGGGCGCGAGGAGTGGGGCTTGAACGTCTACGTCGAGCGCGCGCGTCTGCGTGAAGAGGTGACGCGCCTGAGCGCGCGCCTGCGCGAGATGGCCGAGCGCGCTGACGCCTCGACGCCGGGGCAGGCGTACCTCCTGCGCAAGAAGATCGAGGGCTTACGCGACGAGGAGGCGCGCGCCGAGACGCGCCGCGTCGCGCGCGAGGTCGAAGAGACGCTCGCCGCCGTCTGCGACGGCGCCGCGCGCCTGCGCGTGCTCAAGGACGAGGCGACCGAACAGGGCGAGCTGGCCGCGCGCCTCGCCTTCCTCGTCCGGCGCGAAGCCTTCGACGACTTCCGCGATGCCGCCGAACGGCTCGCCGCCGACTACACCCCGCTCGGCTTCCGCTTCGAGCTGACCGGCCCCTGGCCGGCGTACAACTTCGCCCTCGTGAACGAAGAAAGTCAGGTGTAAGGGATGCTTGGAAACGAAGGGCTTGAGATTGACGAGGACGAGGAGCTGTCGCTGCTGGAGACGCTCGACCACGTGCTCGACCGCGGGCTGGTCATCGCGGGCGAGGTGCGGATAGCGGTGGCGGACGTTGACCTCGTCTTCCTGGGGCTGAACGTGCTGCTCGGCTCGGTCGAGACCGTCGAACGCGTGCTCGGCGAGCGCGAGCGGCGCGTGGAGCTTCTGAGCGGGCGCGTCGAGCGTTCCGGCGAGTGACGATGAGCCTCTACGTCTACTGCCTGGGCGACGCGTTGAGCGGGGCCGCCTTCGAGGGGCTGGCCGGCGTGGGCGGCGCGCGCGTGCGCGTGCTGGCGCTGGGGAACTTCGCGGCCCTTGTGAGCGAGGCGGGCGAAGAGGCGTCGGCCGTCAGCGAGGAGAACCTTCTGGCGCACAACCGCGTGAACGCGACGGCGCTCGCCGTCACGACGCCGCTCCCCTGCCGCTTCGGCACGCTCTCCGCGCCCGGCCGCCTCGCCGATTATGTCTCAAATAACGAGGCGGCCATCTCGGCGGCGCTCGCGCGCGTGCGCGGCTGCGTCGAGATGGGCGTCAAGCTGATGGAGAAGGCACAAGGCGAAGGGCGGAAGGCCGAAGTTGAAGGCGAGGAGGCGGGAGCCGTCGGCGCCGCCGCGGGCGCGGGCACGGCGTTCCTGTTGAAGAAGCGGCGCGAGATTCTGGGCGAGGAGGGCGCGCGGCGGCGCGCGGCGGAGGCCGTCGCGTGGCTGGCCGAGGGCG
>JBEVJD010000357.1:0-7139 GCA_040510435.1 Pyrinomonadaceae bacterium
GGGGGCGCGTGGGAGCGGGGGTCACGGGGAGAAGTAGGGCCCGCCGCTTGTACTCCCCGCCACCTCGCCTCCCACTCGCCCCGTCTCAAAACCTCGACTCAGCGCTCGCCGGAGGTGTTGTAGTCTTCGAGGAGCTTCTGCGCGCGCTCGCCGGGGCTGATGACGCCGAGCTTGCGCTCCCAGTCGTAGCCGCTGAAGACGCCGACGATCTGCGCGCGGTCGTTGTAGACGGGGCTGCCCGAGAAGCCGTCGTGGCCGTCGATGCGCGCCGCCCAGTACTGCTTGCCGCGGAAGGTGTAGGGGCCGGAGAACTTCCCGCGCCGGACGCTCTTCTCGCCGTTCGGGCGCGCGATGAGCAGGAGCCTTTCGTCCTCACTCAGGCTCGCCTGGAAGGCGGGCGCGGCCGACCTCTTCGGCGTGCGGCAGACGCGCAGCAGGGCGAGGTCGGCCTCCTCGTCCACGCGCACGACCGCGGCCTGACAGCCGTTGACGTAAGCCTTGACCTCCAGCTCGTCCTTCGCGCCGAAGCCGAGCTGCGTCTTCTTCGATGCGCTCAACTGCCCCGAGACGACGTGGTAGGCCGTCATCACCAGCCGGTCGCCGACGACGAAGCCCGTGGCGTACCCGTTCGCCCCGAAGTCGAGGAAGGAGAGGACGTGTTGCATCGAGTTCTGCCTCTTCCGGTCGAACCTCAGGTCGAGCGAGACGGTGTGGCCCTCGTGCTTGAGGACGGCGGCCAGCGGGTCGTCGGCCGCCGTCGAGGGCGCGAGCAGCGTGGCGGCCACCAGGGCGAAGGCTAGTCCGCAGAGCATCCTCTTCATCTTCTGAAACTCCTTCGGAGCAGGGCTGCTACAGTTCGTCCGGCGAGGGTACGTTTCCGCGCGCGCGGAAGGCTTCGGGGCTCTGGTCTGGGGAAGTGGACACCGATGATACTCGGAATCCCGGATTAATCAAGGCTCATTTTGCACGGGCGCGCCGCCGCCGGTTTAACGGCGGAAGTGGTGCTCCTTGTAGCGCGCCGCGCCCGCCAGTTTGTGCTGCTTGAGGAACTCCCACGCCTTCGCGTTAATCTCGGCCGAGCGCTTGTAATAGAAGTGGTCGTGGTTGGGGATTTCGGTCAGCTCCACGGGGAAGCCGCGCTGCTTGTACGCGTCGCGCGTCCCGCGTACGACCGACAGCGGGAAGAGCGGGTCTCTGTTGCCGACGAAGAGTGCGACGGGGACTTTACGCTCGGCCTCGTCGAGCATCGAGTAGGTGTTCTCCCGCATGGCCCCGGCCGAGGCCGCCACCGCGGCGAAGTATTCCGATTCGAGCGCGGTCATGTAGAGCGAGAAGACGGCGCCGGCCGAGTGGCCGAAGAGGTAGACGCGCGCGGGGTCTACGGGCTGCGTGGACTTCAGCTCCTCGACGAGGTCGTAGAGTAAGCGCGGGCCGTCCTGCGGCATCCCCCACTGCGCCGGGTCGTTCGCGTCCGGCCCCGCGAGGATGAATCCCTCCTGCGCGGCGAGCTTCTGCCAGTGCTCGACCAAGAGCTTGCCGTTGTGCCCGCTGCCGTGCAGCAGCACGAGGAGCGGCGCGGGCTTCTCCTTGCTCAGGCCCTCTGGGACGAAGAGGTAGTATGTGCGCTTCTTGCCCTCGGACGTGACCGAGTTCTTGACGATCTTGTCGTCGCCCGCCGCGCCCGCCGCCGCCGCGGGGAGCAGCAAGAGGGTGACGAGGGCGAGCCACAGAGTTCTTCTCACAGACGTTGACTCCTTACTCAGAAGATGTTGAAGAACCAGCCGAAGGCCGCGCGCGCGGCCGCAGGCCACACGGCGAAGAGGGCGAAGCCCGCGCACGCGACCACAAGGCACGCGAGCTTGTAGAGTTGGCCGCTGTAGAAAGAGCCCACGACCTGGCAGGCCACGACGCACGACAGCAGCCCCGTCAGGTAGAGTCCGCCGACGAGCCACGTCCCCGCGCCGGCCGCCGCGTCCCGCGCGACGAGCGCGCCGAAGGCCGCCCAGCCGAGCATGGGAAGGCCGCTGGCGAGCAGGTTCGAGGCGGCGAAGGCGTCCGGGTGCGAGTACAGGTCAACGCGCAGACGCCTCTGCGCCCAAGCCGCCAACACGAACACGACCGCGACGACGACCCAGTAGACCCAGAACCCCTTGAACAGTCTGAGCCCGACCCCGGCCCTCCCCGCCGGCCACAGCGCCAGCGCCGCCAACGCGGGGAAGAGCAGGCACAGCACGACCGCCACGATCACCTGCCACGCCTCCGCGCTCGCGCGGTCGAGCAGATGCTTCAGGGTGCGCCACATAGTGCCTCACTCATCCCGCGAGATGTCGGAAGTGTTCGGGCGGTCGGAGGTTACGACGGTGCGGATGAATCTGCGGCCTTCAGCCCCGCAGGCGTCGGCGGCGTCTGGCCGCACGCGCGCCCACGCCCGCCAGCCCCGTGGCCAGCAGGAGCACGGTGGCCGGTTCGGGCGTGGGCTGGGGCTCCGGCGCCTGAACCTTCGTGATTGTGAAGGGCAGGACGACGCTGTACCTGTCCCCGGTCAGCGACTCCCTGTAGTTGACGGTCAGCGTCCCCGAGTAAGTCACCCCGACGGGGCCGAAGAACGGCGTGAGAACCGTGAAGAGGTGTCGCGGGCCGAACGTCAGGCCGAATGACTCGCCCGGGTTCAGGGAGGACGGCGCGAATTGGCTTAACAGAACCGTCTGCGCCCCCGGCGCCGAGATCACGTAGTTGATGCCTACCTGTCCGGCCGAGTTGTTGACCATCGTGACGTAAAAGAACGCCGTGTCGAACGGGGTCGTCTGGTTAGGGTCGTGGAGGATGACGGTCAGCGGGTCGGCCTTGGCCTCAACCGCGCCCAGGAAAAGCAGTGCGACGAGGAGGACGAGGGCGTACGGTGCCTTGCGAGTGGAAGACATGGCCGTTCCTTTCCTTGCTTACAACTCTTTCGTGATGTCGGAAGTCGCCGCCTGCCGAGGGCGCGGGCAAGTGCGTGCCTCGCCGGGCGGCTGTTTGGAGAGACTGACTTCGGCGCCATACTACGGCCCGCGCCGAAGGCGTCATACTACGACCCGCGCCGAAGGAAGGCAAGATATTCTTCGCCCCCGCCGCCCTCACGCGTTGCGGGGCGCGCCGGAGGTCTCCTCGTACCAGCAGCGCGTGCAGAAGAGGTGGCGGGCGGCGCGCTCCGTCTGTGTGAAGTCGGCCGAGCCCGGGAGCCGCGCGGCCACCTCGCGCTCCTCCTCGCTCAGCTCGTACCATGCTTTCAGAGGCCCCTCGGCGCAGCGCGGGCAGCGCCCCTCGCCCTGCGTGCTGCTGGTGTAATCGGCGTCCCTCATCGGCGTCCTCCCCTGTGTCGTCCCCGGCCGCGCGCGACTTGGGGAAGGCGCGCGCGGCGGGTTAATATCGCCGCTGTCTTTAACACACACACGGCCGAAAGAGAAGACCTTCCGCAAGCCATGACGAAGAATGCCCGCCCGCACGTGGCACTCGCGCTGTTGTTGCTCCTCGCGGCCCTCTGCCCCGCCGCCGCCACGGCGCAGGAGCGCGGCGAGCGCGGCGAGCGCTTCGACTTTTACGCGCGCGGGCCTTACCGCCAGCAGGTGCCGCGCCCGCAGTCGCTGCTCCGCTACGACGTGGGCGATTTCCACACCAACTACGCGATGATGGAGCGCGTCATGAACGCCATCGCGCAGGCCGCGCCCGACCGCGTGCGCGTCTTCGACATCGGGCTCACGAACGAGTACCGGATGCAGCACGTCGTCGCCGTCTCGGCCCCCGAGAACATCGCGCGGCTCGACGAGATCAGGGCGAACCTCAAACGACTCGGCGACCCGCGCACGCTCTCCGCGGAAGAGGCGCGGCGGCTCACCTCGACGACGCCCGTCGCGCTCTGGTTGCAGTACACCATCCACGGCAACGAGTCGGCGTCGTTCGAGGCCATGATGCAGGTGCTCTACCAACTCGCGGCCTCGGACGAGCCGGCCACGCTCGACATACTGAAGAACAGCGTCGCCCTCATCAACGTCTGCGCCAACCCCGACGGGCACGAGCGCTTCGTGACGTGGTACAACTCCTTCGGCGTCGGCGACCCCGAGCCCTCGGCCGCAGAGCACGACGAGCCGTGGTCGGTCTACGGCCGCGTTAACCGCTACCGCTTCGACCTCAACCGCGACAACATCGCCACCTCGCAGGTCGAGACGCGCAACATGCAGCGCGCCTACCTCGAATGGAACCCGCAGGTCGCCGTTGACCACCACGGCCAGCCCTCGCAGTTCTTCTTCCCGCCCGCGGCGCTGCCCGTCAACCCGAACCTGCCGCCCGAGCAGACCGAACGCTGGCTCGCCGCCTTCGGCCGCGCCAACGCCGCGCAGTTCGACCAGCGCAACTGGGACTTCTACGTCCGAGACATCTTCGACCTCTTCTACCCGGGCTACTGGGACTCCTGGCCCGCGCTCCAGGGCGCGACGGGGATGACCTACGAGACGGACGCGGGCGGCTGGAAGGGACTGCGCTGGAAGCGCGACGACGAGACCATCGTCACCTTCCGCTCCGGCATCGCCAAGCACTTCGTCGCCTCCATGACGACGCTCGCCACCGCCGCCACGAACCGCGAGGCGCGTCTGCGCGACTACTACGAGTTCAAGCGGACGGCGATTGAAGAGGGAAGGACGGGGTGCGTCCGGCGCTTCGTCATCCTGCCGGGAAGAGACCCCGGCCGCGCGGCCGAGTTGGTCGAGAACCTCCTGCGGGCGGGCGTCGAAGTCCGGCAGACGACCGCGCCCTTCCGCGCGGCGCGCGCGCATGACTATTCGGGCAAGGACTCGCCGGCCGCCGCGCGCGACTTCGCCGCGGGCGCCTACGTCGTCGACCTCGCGCAGCCCGCCAAGCGCATCGCCAAGGCTCTGCTCGAAGTCCACACGCCGCAGGACGAAGCCTTCCAGCGCGAACAGATCGCGCGCTTCACGCGCAACGAGCGCAGGGGCCGCGGCGGCGCGAAGGAGGAGTACGGCTTCTACGACGTGACCGCGTGGTCGCTCCCCCTCGCCTTCGGCGTCGAGGCGTTCTGGACGGAGGACGACGCGCCGGTCAACGCGACGCCGGTCACGCTGGAGCCTTCAGTCAACCTGCACGGAAACTTCAGCGTGCTTCTGGACAAGAACCCGACCTCGGAGGCTTTCGGCACGGGGAAGATTACGCTGCTGGATGAACCCGGCGGGTCAATTCCCGGCTTCAACAGCGGCTTCGTCAGCAGGTTCGCGCGGGGCGGCGTCACGGGGCGCGCGCAGGTCGCGTACATCATTCCTTATGAGCGCAACGGCGCGGCCTCGCTCGTCTTCCGTCTGCTGCGCGAGGGCTTCAAGCTCGCCGTCTCGACGAAGACCTTGAACGCGGGCGGGCGCGACTGGCCGCGCGGGACGGTTGTGGCGCGCGTCTCGCGCAACCCCGAGACCCTGCACGAGCGCGTCGCACAACTCGCGCGCGAGACGGGCGTTGACGTGACGGCCGTCGGCACGGGCTTCCCCGAGACGGGCGAGACGGGCGTCGGGTCTGAGACCGTCGTCAGTCTACGCAGGCCGAAGATCATCGTCGCGGCCGACGAGCCCGTGAGCACCACGGGCTACGGCGCGATGTGGTGGACGTTCGACCGCATGGGCGTGGACTTCACGCCGATGACGATTGACGCCATCAAGAACGCGAAGCTCGACAACTATAACGTCATCATCCTGCCGGACGGCTCGGCGGGCGGATACTTCTCGCGCTTCGGCAAGGGCGGTATTGATGCACTGCGCGGCTGGGTCGAGCGCGGCGGCACGCTCGTCCTCGTCAAAGGCGCGGCCGTCTTCGGCGCCCTGAAGGACGTGAACTTCACCTCCGCACGCCTCGTCGGCAGCGACGAGGATGACCAGAAGCCTGACGCCGTGGGCGGCGCGCCCGCGCAGGCGACGCCGACGCCGACGCCCGAGGACGCGGCCGGCGCGAACACCGCGCAGACCGCGGCGCAGCGCCGGGGCCGCCGCGAGACGCAGGCCGCCACCTCGACGCCCGAGCAGGCCGAGGTCTCTTCCGTCTCGGCCGCGCAGACCGAGAAGATGGAGGGCGCGGCGCCCGACCTGCCCCCGATTGCTTCGCCGTCGGCGCGACCCGGGCGCGTGCCCGAGGCCGTGCCCGGCGCCATCATGCGCGCCACGCTCGACCGCCGCACGTCGCTCACGTACGGCTACGAGCAGGAGACGCTGCCCGTGCTGGTGGACTCGGCCTACTTCTTCCGCCCGTCGAAGGAGGGGACGAACGCGGTCGTCTTCTCGGCGGACGCGGCGCGGCCGCTCCACGTCGCGGGCTTCATCTGGCCGACGACCGAGTCCTTGCTGCGCGGCACCAGTTACGTCATCGACGAGCCGACGGGGCGCGGCCACGTCGTCCTCTTCGCCGAAGACCCGAACCTCCGCGCCATCTGGCGCTCGACGACGCGGCTCTTCTTCAACTCGTTCCTCTTCCAACCAATCTTTTAAGGAGTGATAAGTGATGAGTGATAAATGATAAGAAAAGACAACTCTCCGGGTCTTTCTTATCACTTATCACTCATCACTTATCACGAGGGGCATATGTTCCAACTCAGGGCGGGATTCAGCGAGCAGGTGGAGTGGCGGACGAGCGCGGAGGCGGCGCGCGAGTTCTTCGGCGACCTCAGGAACTTCGTCGAGCTGATGCCCGGCGTCGAGCGCATCACGGCCGACGCGCGCGGCATCGCGCGCTGGCTCATCCGCGCCGACGTGCCGGTGGTCGGGGCCATCCGGCAGGCGTTCGCCGTCAGCAAGTCTGTGGACGAGCCGACGCGCATCGAGTGGAGCCCGGCCGTGGGCGAGAGCCAGAACTTCCTGCGCTACACGGCCACCTTCGAGGGGCGAGGCGAGACCACACGCATCCGCATCGAGCAGCGCGTCGAACTGCGCCGCAAAAACGCGCGCGAGCTGCACACGCTCGCCGGCCTCGCGGGCGAAGGCCGCCTCAGCGCCGCCTTACAAAAAGGTGTCACCGAGATGCTCCAAGCCTTCCTCCAACGCGCCCGCTTGCGTTTGGAGAAGTAAGAGCGAGAACCGTCAACCGTCAACCGTGACAAGAGAGAGCGTGTCTTC
>JBEVJD010000358.1:0-21331 GCA_040510435.1 Pyrinomonadaceae bacterium
GCCGCTCGACGCGCAGTGGCGTGAGGAGGGCCGGATCGAACGACTCAACACGGAAGTCTACGGCTCGGCGTGGGAGTGGCTGCCGCTGCCCGTCTGGCTCACGCTCGTAGACCCTTACGGCGACGGCGCCGAGTTGCACAGGCTCGCGCGCGCGTGGGAGTCGCGCCCGGCTCCGGGCCGGCGCGAACACGGCGCGACCCGCGCTCGACCCGGGAACCGAACTTTGCCCGTCCTGCGCGCATAAAGCCGCGCGCCGTCGTCCGTTTGACGCCGAGCGGGCCGTTAGGCAGTAGGCTGTAGGCAGTTAAAAGCCCCGGCGGGGCGACATGTTTATAGGTCAGGGCTGTTGATTAACCTGACAAGCCCGGAGGAGCGGCATGACACATGTCACCCCTGACGGGGCTCAGGTTCAATTACACTTCTGAGCTATAAACATCACGCCCCTCCGGGGCTTCGTCAACTGGCCCTCACCGGTTTCTTGCCTTTCAACTGCCATCTGCCTACTGCCATCTGCCTGCTGCCTACTTGCCCACTTCCCTTGACCCTTCCGGCGGGCACGGCTATCATCCGCGCCAGTTCTTCGCGCCATTTTCGAGCCCCTACTTTAGAGCCTGAGACTCCTCCCGCGGCTACTTATGGAGAAGCTGCAAGTCCGACGCGTCGGCGTGCTCGTCAAGCCGAACCAGCCCGAGGCGCTCCAGACCATCTGCCGCCTCGTGGAGTGGTGCGCCGGGCACGACATCTCGGTCGCGGGCGGCCCGCGCCTCCAGCGCGAGCGCATCGAGGCCGACACCGGCTGCGTCGTCGAGTCGCTCAGCCACGACGAGTTGGTGCGCGTCTCCGACCTCATCGTCGTCCTCGGCGGCGACGGGACGATGATCGGCGCGGCGCGCATGGTCGGCGACGCCGAGACGCCGGTCTTAGGCGTCAACTTCGGGACGCTCGGCTACCTCGCCGACTTCACCGTCGAGGACATGATTCCCGCGCTCGAACTGGTGCTCGCGGGCGACTACACCCTCGACCGCCGCCTGATGCTCGCGGCCACGGTCGAGAGAAACGGCGAGCGGCTGATGCGCGACCGCGTCCTCAACGACGTGGTCATCTCGAAGTCAGCGCTCGCGCGCATCATCGAGATCGAGACGAACGTGGACAAGAAGTTCGTCAACCGCTTCCGCGCCGACGGGCTCATCATCTCGACGCCGACGGGCTCGACGGCTTACAACCTCTCGGCGGGCGGCCCCGTCATCTACCCCTCGATGAGCGCCGTCGTCATCACGCCCATCTGCCCGCACACGCTCTCGAACCGCCCGCTCGTCCTCCCCGACGACGCCGAGTTCGAGCTGGTCTTGAAGACGCCGCGCGAGGAGGTCGCGCTCACGCTCGACGGGCAGGTCGGGATGCCGCTCGAATACGAAGACCGCGTCACCGTGCGCAAGAGCGGCACCGGGTTCAACCTGATCCAGGCGCACACGCGCAACTACTTCGACGTTCTGCGGAACAAACTGAAATGGGGGAGGTGAGAAAAGTGATGAGTGATGAGTGATGAGTGATAAGAAAAGCCTCTTGTTCCTTCTTATCACTCATCACTCATCACTCATCACTTCCCAAAATGGCTGACAAAGACGAGACGCGGGCGAAGGGGCGCGACGCCTACGAGCGCGAGGCGACGACCGACCTGAAGGACATGACGCCCGACCGGCCGAAGGGGTTGGCGCTGCACACGCGCATCCTGATTGGGTTGCTGGTCGGCGTGGTCGCGGGCGTCGCCGCCAACCGCATCTGGGGCGGCGACCACTACGGCGTGGCGTGGACGATCTCGCGCATCACGGAGCCCATCGGCACGCTCTTCCTGCGGCTGCTGCTGATGATCGTCGTGCCGCTCGTCTTCTCGTCGCTCGTGGTCGGCGTCGCCGGCATCGGCGACATCCGGCGGCTGGGGCGCGTCGGGCTCAAAGCCTTCGGCTACACGCTCGTCATCTCGGCCATCTCGGTCGTCATCGGGTTGACGCTCGCCAACACCATCCGGCCGGGCGAGCGCTTAGACGCCGAGACGCGCGCGGGGCTCGAAGCGCGTTACAGGGGCGACGCCGAGAAGCGCGTGGCCGACGCGACGAAGACCGCGACGACCGACTCGCCGCTGCTGCAAGTCGTCAAGACCATCGTGCCGGTCAACCCCGTCGCGTCGTTCGCGGGCATCCGCGCGGGCGAGGAGAAGCAGACCGACACGCCCGACATGCTGCACGTGATGTTCTTCGCGCTGCTGCTCGGCATCGCCGCCACGCTCGTCCCCGTCGAAGTCTCGGCCCCTTTGCTGCGCGTCTTCCAGGCGCTCTTCGAGATTTCGGCGAAGGTCATCGACATCATCATGAAGCTCGCGCCCTTCGCGGTCGCGTGCCTGCTCTTCAACAACACGGCGCGCTTCGGGCTCGACCTCTTGCAAGCGCTCGCGTGGTTCGTGGCGACCGTGCTCTTCGGGTTGGCGCTGCACATGTTCGGCGTCTACTCGCTCTCGGTCTACCTGCTCTCGCGCATCTCTCCGCTGGAATTCTTCCGCCGCATCAAGACCGTGATGCTGACGGCCTTCTCGACTTCGTCCTCGAACGCGACGCTCCCGACGGCGCTCCGCGTCTCGGAGGAGAATCTGGGCGTGCCGCGCGAGATCAACAGCTTCGTCCTCACGGTCGGCGCAACGGCCAACCAGAACGGGACGGCGCTCTACGAGGGCGTGACGGTGCTCTTCCTCGCGCAGCTTGCGGGCGTCGAGCTGACGCTCGCTCAACAGCTCGGCGTGGCCTACTTCGCCATCCTCGGCGGCATCGGCACGGCGGGCGTCCCCTCCGGGTCAATCCCCTTCATCATCTTGATGCTGGCGACCTACAACATCCCGCCCGCGCTCATCGCCATCATCCTCGGCGTGGACAGGATTCTGGACATGTGCCGGACGACGCTGAACGTGGCGGGCGACCTCACGGCGGCGACCTACGTCGCGCGCTCGGAGGGGTACGAACTGCTGGGGCCGCATGTGCCCGCGCTCGCGGCCGCGGGGATAGTCGAGGCCGGGCCGAGCAGCCGCGACGTGATAGACTGAGGCGCGGACGCGAGAGTTTGTAAGGGGGTTGACGATGGCCGAGCTGATACAGACTTACGCCGAGGTCGTGCGCGACGCGCAGGGCGAGGAGTACACGGCGCACGCCTACGGCGAGGCGCGCGCGGACGGCAACTGGGAGGGCTGGATCGAGTTCCACGCCGCCGCGGGCGCGGTGCGGCGCACGAACCGCGAGACGACACAGCCCGACCGCGACGCGCTCGCCTACTGGGCCACGGGGCTGGAGCCCGTCTACCTCGACGGCGCGTTCGCCCGCGCCTCCTGAAAGAGAGGTTTTGAAGGGATGAACAAGGACGCGCTCGCCAGAATCGAGGACTACGTGCTCGGCTTCTTCCAACGCCGGGGCGCGTCGCGCGCGCTCGTCCGCGAGATATTCGAAGCCTCGCCCGGCTACGCCAACGCCGACATCGTCCGCGCCTTCGAAGACCTGGAGAAGCGACAGCGCGCCCTCATCCGCCACACTGAAGAGGGCCACGACTGGATCAGCCTCACGCCCGAAGGCGCACGCCTCGCGGGGCTGCCCGCCCCCGACGAGCCCCCGTCCGCCATCCCGCACCCGCCGAAAAGCTCGACGTGAATAGCAGTAGACAGTAGTCAGTAGTCAGTAGAAAACACGAGCGGTGCATCTCAACCTTCAGGTCGGGCGCATCGCTTTGTCTTTCTACTGACTACTGACTACTGTCTACTGTCTACTCTCCTTCTGTGAGACCGTCTTGATACTCCCGTAAAACTTCCGGCAGAAGAGTGTTAGAAGCTGTGAGTCTTCTGAACAGGGGGATGGTGTGTTCGTTCGCGCACGCGCGCGGGGAGAGGGCTGGTCAAATGGTTTTCCCCATCGGCGACGACAACACGGGGCGTCAGACGACGCCCGTCGTCAACTACCTGCTCATCGCCGCCAACGTCCTCGTCTTCGTCTTCTTT
Organism: Pyrinomonadaceae bacterium; assembly: GCA_040510435.1. Lineage (GTDB taxonomy): Bacteria > Acidobacteriota > Blastocatellia > Pyrinomonadales > Pyrinomonadaceae > QHXN01. The sequence continues at coordinate 4,028 of JBEVJD010000358.1, forward strand.
CAGGGGCTCGGCTCCAACGACCGCTTCACCTACGCGTGGTCAACGGTGCCGGCCGAGATCGTGACGGGGCGCGACATGACGACGCGCGACCGCGTGGTGCGCGTCGAGCCGACGAATCAGCAGATACAGCTTCCGGGCTTGCAGCCGACGCCGGGCAGCGTCTACCTGACGCTGTTGACCTCGATGTTCATGCACGGCGGCCTCATGCACCTGTTCGGCAACATGCTTTTCCTCTGGGTCTTCGGCGACAACCTGGAAGACCGTCTGGGGCGCGTGCGGTATCTGCTCTTTTACCTTGTGTGCGGGATACTCGCGTCGCTCGCGCACGTCTTCTCGACCTACGCCTTCAGCGGCGGCGAGTCGGGGATGCTCGTGCCGAGCCTCGGCGCATCGGGCGCCATCTCGGGCGTGCTCGGCGGCTACATCCTTCTCTTCCCGCACAACCGCGTCAGCGTCATCCTCTTCCGCGTCATCACGCAGGTGCCGGCCTACGTTGCGCTCGGGCTCTGGTTCCTTTTCCAGTTCGTCAGCGGGCTCGGCATCTTCGGCGGCGGCGCACAGGAGGGTGGCGTGGCCTACGCGGCGCACATCGGCGGCTTCATCGCGGGGTTGGCGCTGATCAAGTTCTTCGCCATCGGCCGCGCGACGACTGCGCCCGCGCGCGGGGGGCGCTACTGATTTTTTTTGGGGAGGTCTGAGCGATGCCAAGTGACGAGGAGGTCATCTCGATACTCAACGGCCTGATCGAGACCTGCCGCGACGGGCAGGAGGGCTTCCGCACGGCCGCCGAGGGCGTGCGGAGCGCGGAGCTGCGCGAGCTGTTCCATGGCTATGCGCTTCAGCGTGCGAGCTTCGTCGGCGAGGTGCAGGACGAGGTGCGGCGGCTCGGCGGCGACCCGGAACGTTCGGGGAGCATCGTCGCGTCGCTCCACCGCGGGTGGATGGGTCTGCGGGCGGCGCTCGAAGGCGACGACGACCGCGCGGTCGTCAGCGAGTGCGAGCGCGGCGAGGACGTGGCGCTCGCCAACTACCGCTCGGCGCTCGACACAGACATGCCCGCCAGCGTGCGCGCGATGGTCGAGCGGCAGTTCGCAGAGGTCAAGGAGGCGCACAACCTGATCGGCAACCTCGAAAAGAGGTCGGGCGCGGGCGCCTGAAACAACAAACAACTTCCAAGGGGACAGAACAAGGAGGGACAATGAGTAAGAGTACTTTCAGCGGGGCGATTCTCATCTTCGGGGCGTGCGCGATACTCGCGCTGGTGTTTACGGCCGGCGTGTCGAACGCTCAGAACACGAACTCGAGCACGACCGGCAACGCGAACTCCGGCAACCTCAACATGGGGCACGGCTCGGGGCGGATGACGGGCGACCACAAGTTCGTCATGTTCGCGGCGATGGGCGGCATGGCCGAGGTCGAGATGGGGCGGCTGGCGGCGCAGAAGGGCGCGAGCGAGGACGTGCGCCAGTTCGGCCAGCGCATGGTGGACGATCACTCGAAGGCCAACGAGGAGCTGATGCGCGTCGTCTCCTCGAAGGGGATGCAGCCGCCCGCGACGCTCGACGCGAAGCACCAGGCGGCGATGCAGAAAATGTCGGCGCTCTCGGGCGAGAAGTTCGACCGCGAGTACGCCAAGATGATGGTCGGCGACCACAAGAAGACCGTGGGCGAGTTCCAGAAGGAGGCCGACCGCGGAGCCGACGCCGACCTCAAGGCATTCGCCGCGGCCCAACTCCCCGCGCTCCAGGAGCACCTGCGCATGGCGCAACGGCTCAACGACAAACTGGCCCTCCGCAAGAGCGGCAACCTCAAGACCATGAACGACAACGCGAACAAGTAGGCAGACGGCAGTAGGCAGTTAAGACGGGAAGTCTTAAAGTAGCGGGTCTCCACGAGACGGAGGCGGCGAGTTGCGCAACTCGCCGCCTCCGTCTCTTTACGTCAGACGCATCGTCAGGCGGTTGTTAGCGGCGCGGCCGGTCTTTGAGGCGGTAGACGAAGCGCAGCCCCGACCACGTCTCGTCCACGGCGCAGACCTTCACGTCCACGAGCCCCACGTCGAGCCCGTGCTGCCGCACGTAAGGCTCGGCGAGGTCTGTCTCGACGCCCGAGGCCCGCTTCGGCCAGGCGACCCACAGCGACCCGTCGGGCGCGATGCGCGCGGCAAGGCTCTCGAACCGCCGCACCAGCTCCGCCCGCGAGCGCGCGAAGAGCAGCACCACGTCGAGCCCCTTGCGCGACGGCGGCACGACGCCCGCGCCTTCGGGGAGCGCCCCGAGCACCGACTCGAAATCCGGCGGGGCGCCCACCAGCGCCACGCGCGCGCCCTCCTTGATGCAGAGCTTTTTCGGGAGCGGCGTCCCGGAGTATCCGGCCATCACACATCCTCCACGCTAAGGTCGCGCGCCTTGTACCACACGCTTCGGGGGCGCGCAAAGGCGGGCGCGCTTGTTGATGCCGGTCGCGGCGGTCGGTTAAGATTCGTGTAAGACAAAAGGAGTAGAAAGCTATGGCCACGACCGAAGCGGGGCTCCCGCCCGCGAACCAGCAGGGGCTCGACATCCGCCCGACGCCGCGCGAGGAGATGAACCTCCATCCGCTCGACACCTTCCCCTACGACTACGCCGGGCGCGAGATACGCATCCGCTTCGAGCTGCCCGAGTTCACCTGCGTCTGCCCCTTCTCCGACTTCCCGGACTTCGCCACCTTCCGCATCGAGTACGTGCCCAACGAGCGCTGCATCGAGCTGAAGAGCCTCAAGCTCTACATCAACTCGTTCCGCGACATCAAAATCTTCCACGAGCACGTCGTCAACGTCATCCTCGAAGACTTCGTCCGCGCCTGCGACCCGCTTGAGGTCAACGTCGAAGGCGACTTCAACGTCCGCGGCAACATCAAGACGACCGTCCGGGCGGAGTATAAAAAAAGTAGTCAGTAGTCAGTAGTCAGTAGCTTAAGCCCGGCCGCCAGCGGGTGTAGGTGCTTGAAACCCGTGGAGAGGTGACCTTAATGGCGGCAAGGTCGTTTGAGGAGGTCGCGGTTTGGCAGAAGGCGCATGCGTGGGTGTTGGGCGTGTATCGTTTTACGGAACAGTTCCCCAAGCATGAGCTTTTCGGGTTAACGTCACAACTGCGGCGGGCCGCGGTCTCAGTTCCTGCGAACTTCGCGGAAGGGTTCAAGAAGCGGAGCCCCGCAGACAAGATTCGTTTCTACAACATCGCGCAGGGCTCATTGGAAGAATGTCGCTACTATTTCATTCTGGCCAGAGACTTAAACTACGGCGATCCAAGCGATCTCAAGAGCAGGGCGGAGGAAATCAGTAAGACGCTCGACAGCTACATGCTCTCTCTCTCTTCCGCGCCCAAGGGTTTCCCTACTGTCTACTGACTACTGTCCACTGGCTACTCCCCTTATGGAACTAGCAATCATCATCGTCGCCGCCTTCGTCGGGTTCTGGCTCTTCTTCGTGGTGTTGAAGCGGGTGCTGCGGATGGCGCTGAGGCTGGCGGTCGTCGGGGCGCTGGTGCTGGGGCTGCTGGTGGGGGCGCTGGCGTGGTGGTGGTACGAGCCGCTCGGGGGCTCGTCGAGCGGCAATCGCAAGGCGCCCGCGCGCACCAACCGCAACTCACGTTAAGGGAAACGCACAGACCGCATGGGGGAGACCGACACCGACGCCGCCGACCAGTTCGACGCGCGGGTCGCGCAGGGGCGGCTCGACGAATCTACGCCGGGGCTGTGGCGGCGCGTGCGGCGGCTGCCGCGCAACGTCGTCGCCATCAGCTCGGTGAGCCTGCTCAACGACGCGTCGAGCGAGATCATCTACCCGCTGCTGCCCGCCTTCCTCAAAGGACTCCTCGGCGTCTCGTCGCCCTACGCCGCCGCCGTCATCGGCCTCATCGAAGGGGCGGCCGAATCCGTCTCGTCACTCCTGAAACTCTTCTCCGGGTACTTCAGCGACCGGCGGGGGCGGCGCAAAGGCTTCGTCGTCTTCGGCTACGCGCTGGCGGGGGTCATGCGCCCGCTGCTGGGGTTCGCCTCGTCGTGGCATCAAGTCCTCTTCATCCGCCTGGCCGACCGCGTGGGCAAGGGCATCCGCAGCGCACCGCGCGACGCGATGATCGCCGACGCCGCGCCGCCCGCCGAACGCGGGCTCGCCTTCGGCTTCCACCGGGCGATGGATCACGGCGGGGCGGTGGTGGGCCCGCTGCTCGGCGCGGCGATCATCTACCTCATTGCCGAGAACCGCGCCGTCCCGACGACCGCCGAATACAGGACGGTCTTCCTGCTCGCCTCCATCCCGGCGCTCGCGGCCGTCCTGGTCGCCGCGATCTTCGTGCGCGAGGTGCGGCGCGCGCAGCAGAACGGGGCCGGGGCCGCCGCCGTCGCCACGCCGCCGCCGCAGAAGCTTTCGCTGCGGGGCTTTGACGGCAACTTCAAACGCTTCCTCGTGCTGGTCTCGCTCTTCACGCTGTCGAACTCAACCGACGCGTTCCTCATCCTGCGGGCGCAGGACGCGGGCGTCGCGGGGGCGGCCATCCCGCTGCTCTGGTCGGCGCTGCACGTCAGCAAGGTCGTCAGTTCCATCGTCGGCGGGAACCTCTCGGACAGGCTGGGGCGCAAGACCCTCATCGTGTCGGGGTGGCTCCTGTACGCGGCCGTCTATCTCGGCTTCGCGTACGTCTCGACGCCGCTGGGCGCGTGGTCGCTCTTCCTCGTCTACGGCGTCTACTTCGGGCTGGCCGAGGGCGCGGAGAAGGCGCTCGTCGCAGACCTCGTCCGCCCCGAGCAGCGCGGCACGGCCTACGGCCTCTACAACCTCGCCTTCGGCATTACGGTGCTGCCGGCCTCGCTGCTGATGGGCGCGCTCTGGAACACGTGGAGCCCGGAGGCGGCCTTCTACGTCAGCGCCGCCATCGGCACGGCCGCTGCGCTGCTGCTCGTCTTCGCCGTCAGGCCGGGCGTGCGCGAGAGTTAAGGGGAGCGATTAAGTGAGAGAAGCGACGGCGGGCCGCGGCATCATCGTCGCGGCCCGCCGTCCCTCTTTTAGTTCGAAGCGGCGGCCCGGGCGGGCCCGGGCGGCGGGCAGGGGTCAACCGCGGGCCGCCTCACCCGCGGGTGGAAGAGGCCGACGCGGTAATCCTTGAGTTCGATCAGCAGCTTCTTGTACCTGTCCACGCACTGCCTATCCTCTTCAGGCCGGTCGGTCGGGACGAGCAGCGCGACGCCCATCGCCGTCGGCGTGATGAAGGAGGTGGTCAGCACGAGGCTCTGGCTGTAGACGGTCTGCGGCTTCTTCTTCCAGCTCAGGAACTCGCCGATGACCGGGGCCTCGCCGAACAGTCCGCGCCAGAGCGGGCCGACGATGGGCACGTAGCCGCGCCCGCCGTTCATCGTGGCCTGACTCCCGAAGGCCGAGAGGTCGAAGAAGTCCAGCGCGTTGACGTAGACCGTCGTCTTCACGTCGTGGTTGCTGACGCGCGTGAACTCGGGCGTCCCCGCCTGCTGCGTGCCGCTGACCAGAGGGTCGCCCGTCCCGAGGTCAACGTCCAGCTCGGCCGAGGTCATGTTGCGCAGCACGGTCGGCGTGATGGTGACGGCGAAGTCGGTCGTCGTCTTGCGCGTCTCGGTGCGATCCGCGCCCAGCGCGCCGACGATGCCGATGACCTCCGAGAACGGTACCGTGCCGATCAGGTTCGTGGTGGCGGGGCCCGGGATGAGCGGCGCGGCCTTGTCCTGGATGGCCTTGGCATTCGTCAGAAAGTCCGTGAGGTTCAGCGGCTTGATGAAGTTGAAGGTGTTGACCGAGCCCGCGCTGACGATGGCCTTCGAGCCGCTCAGGCTGGCGACGGTGACCCGCCCGACCTGCGCGTACTCCACGTCGCAGAACTCGGCCGCGATTAGGCGAATCCGGTCGAGCGTGGGCGCGACGAAGACCTCCTGCATGTCCTGGTTCAGCGCGTCGATGGCCGACTGGAGCCGCGTGTTGAGCGCGCCGGCCGACTGCTGGAGGTAGTAAGGGTCGAAGTTGTCCTGGTCGCGGACGAGCCGCTCGTAGTGCAGCGCGAAGTCGAGGAGCACGGTCTTCGCGATCTTGGCGTTCTCGGCCGCGTAGTCGCGCCCGCCGCCCGGGGACGCGCGCGGCACCCACCCCGTCCCCGCCTTGTACTCAAGGCCGCGGTTCGTGAAGAAGTGTCTGAACTGCGTGCTCGGCGGCGCGGCGGCCGCCCGCGTGCGCCGCCGCTTGGACTTGCACTGCTCGGCGACGGCGGCGGGCGCGGCGGCCGTGCGCCGACTGTCCAGCTCGGCGAGCCAGGCGTCCATCTTGCCCGCCAACACCTGCGCCTGCCGCACGGGGTCTTTCGTCGCGATAAGGCGCAGCAGGATGTCCGAGAACGAGAGCGGGCGGTTGGGGTCGAGCGCCGACACGTAGTAGAGATAGTCTTCGAGGATCGCTTTGAAGTCCGGGTCGAGATCGCCGTCCGGGATGTCGCGCGTGAACTCCTGAAGCATCTCGAACGTCCGGCGGACATCCTGCTGCGTGCGGTCGATCTCGCCGCGCGCCCGGCGCATCACTTCGGCGAGGTCTTCGGGTCTCTTGCTCGACATCTGCACGCCCCACATCTCCATCTGGACGCCGGGGCGCGGCAGGTCGAGCGTGGCGATGACGCGGTTGGCGAGCTTGCGGTGCTTGTCGGTTCCGATGAGGATGACCTCGTCCTCGCTGACGACGTGGACGGCCAGTCCCTTCAGCACGGACGTGGGCGGCGTCGCAATCTGGTTGAGGGCCGCGGCGATCTTCGTCCCCTCGCGCAGGTAGTGCAACTTGACCCTCTGCCCGTCCGACGGCGGCCCCGGGGTGGGCGTCGGAGTCGGAGTCTGCGTCGGAGTCGGAGTCTGCGTCGGAGTCTGCGTCGGGGTGGGCGTCGGGGTGGCCGTGGCGGCGGCCTTGCCTTTCTTCTGACGCGTGCCGACGTTGGCCGAAGAGGTTGTGACCACGAAGCTCAGGCCGATGAGGCAGAGCAGCGTGAGCGCGGCGGCGGCCGTCGCGCGGAAGACGGCGGGGTTGCGTTTTGACTGCGGGGCGTGGGGCAGACCTTTGCTTTTCATGCTTCTCTCCCCCCGGTGGCGGGGTCTGTCAGGGTTGAATGAGAAGGGCGGCCGACGTGTGACGCCGCCCCGGGATGGATTTCGTAAGGAGTCGAACGCGACCCGCACGGCGACGGCGCGCGCGCGGGGCTCCGCAAAATACTCCTCGCGCGGGGGCTTGTCAAAGGCATCCGCACCCGGCTGTTTGTTGACAGCCTCTCGCGGCAGGCTGTATACAGCCTAATGGTCGAGCGTTCGTCGCGGCGGCCGGCCCTTGCCCGAGGCCCGCTGCCGCGTCCCACTCCCGAACCCCAGTCACAAGAGAGTCTCGAAGGCCGGAAAGCCCCCGTTCGCCCCATGCAGTACGACTACGACCTCTTCATCAGCTACGCGCACATCGACGACCTCAGCCCCTTCGGCGAGGAGAAGGGCTGGATTGACCTGCTGCACGAGCGACTGTCGGTGCTGCTCGCGCAGGCGCTCGGCTACGAGCCGCGCATCTGGCGCGACGGCCACCGCCTGCAAGGCAACGACGAGCTGGGCGGGGCCATCGGCGCGGGCGTCACGCGCTCGCTGCTGCTCGTGCCCGTCATCTCGCCGCGCTACGTGCAGTCCGACTGGTGCAACCGCGAGATGGAGGCGTTCCATCTGGCGCAAGGTCAGGCGCCCGCGCCGGGCTCGCCCGCCTTCCGCTCGCGCGTCTTCAAGGTCGTCAAGACGCCTCTGCCCGAGCACCTGCTGGGGCACGAGCCCGCCCACATCCGCAACCTCATCGGCTACCAGTTCTACGGCGAGGACGAGTCGAGCGGCGTGCTCACGGAGTTCAGCCCCGCCCCGACCGACAAGCAGTACTGGCGCACGCTGGGCCGCCTCGTCTCCGACATCAAGCAGACGCTCATCGAGTTGAAGCACAGCCCTTCGGCGCGTCCCCCTTCAGCGGCCGACGCGCCGACGAACGCCGCCCCGACCCCGACGCCCTCCAATACATTACGCACCGCCCCGGTCGAATCTCCGTCAGCCGCCGCCGGGGCGGGCCCCGCGGCGCACGCGCAAGTCTCCCCCGCGCCGCCGTCGAAGTTCGTCTACCTCGCGGAGACGACCGGCGACCTCGCGCGCGAGCGCGAGGTCGTGCGCGACGAGCTGCGCCAGCGCGGCTACGGCGTGCTGCCCGAGCATCGCCTGGCGCTCGACGAGCGTCGCCTGATCGAGGAGGCCGTCCGCGCAGACCTCGCGCGCTGCGGCCTCTCAATCCACATGGTCGGCGCGCGCTACGGCTCGACGCCCGAGGACGACGCGGCCTCCGTCGTGCAGATACAGGAGCGGCTCGCGGCCGAGCGCGGCGCCGCGGACGCGAGCTTCCAGCGCCTCATCTGGACGCCGCCGGGGCTGGGCACCCCCGCGCTCGAAGTCACCGACGCGCGCCAGAAATCCTACGTCGAGACGCTCCACACGGGGCTGACGGCCGGGGCCGAGCTTCTGCAAACGACGGTCGAGGACTTGAAGACGCGCGCCGTCGAAAAGCTCAACGCTTCCGCAAAGGCGCAGGCCGCGGCCGCCGCCGCGGGCTCAAAACGGACGAAGCTCAAACAGGTCTACCTCATCTGCGAGAACCGCGACCGGGAGTTCGTGCGCCCCATCAAGCAGTACCTCTTCAAGGAAAAGTTCGAGGTCATCACCTGGCTCGAAGGCGACGCGGGGGCGGAGCGCCTGACTGAGTACCACCGCAAGAACCTGCGCGAGTGCGACGCCGCGCTCATCTACTTCGGCAGCGGCGACGAGCCGTGGGTGCGCAAGAACCTCGAAGACCTTGAGAAGGCGTACGGCTACGGGCGCGAGGATGACTGGACGGCGAGCGCGGTCTTCGTCGGCCAGCCGCCCAACGAGCAGAAAGAAGACTTCCTCACGCACATGGTGCCTTACGTCATACACAGCCTGAGCGGGTTCAACCCGGAAGACCTGAGCGACTTCGTCCGGGCCGTGCGCGAGGCCGAAGGAGAGAGCGCTTGAGCACGAGGGAGTACACCATTCTGGCGGGCGAGCCGGCGCGGAGCCCGAACCCCTTCCCCGGCTTGCGCCCCTTCGAAACGGACGAGTACCGCCTCTTCTTCGGCCGCGAGGGTCAGTCGGACGCGCTGCTGGAACGCCTCGAACGCTCGCGCTTCCTCGCCGTCGTCGGCACCTCGGGGAGCGGCAAGTCTTCGCTCGTGCGCGCGGGGCTCCTCCCGGGCTTGCGAGGGGGGATGATGGCCGGCGCGGGCGCGGGCTGGCGCGTCGCCGTCGCCCGGCCGGGGCACGACCCCATCGGCAACCTCGCGCGCGCGCTCGCCGACGACGACGTGCTCCCGGCCACGGGCGCGGGGCTCCGGCGCGAAGAGCGCGAGGCATTCGTCGAGGCGATACTGGGAGGCGGCTCGCTCGGGCTCGTGGACGCCGCCCGCGCCGCGAGGCTCGAAGGCCAGAAGCTGCTCGTCGTCATAGACCAGTTCGAGGAGTTGTTCCGCTTCCGCGCGGCGCGCGCCGCGGCGGCCGACGATGAGGCGTCGGCCTTCGTCAAGCTCCTGCTCGAAGCCGCGCGCCAGCGCGACGTGCCCGTCTACGTCGTGCTCACGATGCGGTCGGACTTCCTCGGCGACTGCGCGCAGTTCCAGGGATTGCCCGAGGCCATCAACGACGGCCAGTACCTCATCCCCCGCATGACGCGCGACGAGCGCCGCTTCGCCATCGTCGGCCCCGTCCGGGTCGCGCGCGCGCGCATGACCGAGCCGCTCATCAACCGCCTGCTCAACGACGTGGGCGACAACCCAGACCAGCTCCCGATACTTCAACACGCGCTGATGCGCACGTGGGACGAGTGGCGCGGCCAGCGCCCCGAGCACGAGGCCGCGCACGCCGCCGGGGCGAAGATAGACGTGTGCTGCTACGAGGCCATCGGCGGCATGAGCGACGCGCTCTCGCGCCACGCCGACGAGGCTTACACGGAGCTGGCGGACGACCGCAGCCGCCGCCTCGCCGAGCTGCTCTTCAAGGCGCTGACCGAGCGCGGCTCCGACAACCGCGAGATACGACGCCCGACCCGCCTCAAAGAGATTTGCGAGATCGCGGGCGCGCCCCAAGATGAGGTCGCCGCCGTCGTCGAGGTCTTCCGGCGCGAGGGTCGCACCTTCCTCATGCCGCCCGAGGGCGTGAAGCTTGAGCCCGAGACCATCGTCGACATCTCGCACGAGAGCCTCATCCGCAACTGGGGGCGGCTCAGGGAGTGGGTGAAGGATGAGGCCGAGGCGGCGCGCATCTACCGCCGCCTGTCGGAGGCGGCCGCGGCGCACCGCGCGGGCGAGGGCGGGCTGCTCGACGACGTGACGCTGGCGTGGGTCAACCGCTGGGAGGAGCGCTACCGCCCGACGCGCCCGTGGGGCATGCGCTACCACCCCGACTACGACTCGACGATGGCCTACCTCGAAGAGAGCCGCGAGGCGCGCGGGCGCGAGCGCGAGGAGCGCGAGGCGCAACGCCGCGAACTCCTTGAGCGCGAGCGGCGCGAGCGCGAGCAGGCCGAACAGTACGCGGCCGACCAGAGGCGCGCGGCGCGCCGCTTCCGCTACGTCGCCGCGGTGCTCGGCGTCGTCTTCCTCGGCGCGCTCGCCGCGCGCGTCGTCGCCGTCATCGCCACGCGGCGGGCCGAGTCGGCGCAGGAGCGCGTCGAGCGCGCGCGCCAGAAGTTGCAGATGAGCCGCACCGCCGCCCAGCTCATCCAGAGTTACGAGATGGAAGAGGCCGAGCGCAAGCTGGGCGAGCTCTACGCGCTGACATCCGACGACGAGGAGGGGCACGAGAACCGCGCGTGGGTGCTCTATAACCTCGGCGAATTGTACAGCCGCCTCGACCGCCACGAGCGCGCCGCCGCCTTCTTCGAGTCGGCTTTGCAGGCCGAGGTGATGATTCACGGGCGGGTCGGGCCCGACTCGGTCGGCACGCTCTACAGCCTCGCGCTCGCGCAGCAGGGGGCCGGCAACTACGACGCAGCCGTCTCCCACATCGAACTCCTGTTAGACATCGTCACTAAATCCCCCGAACGGAATGACAGGTACTTCCAGCTCAACGCGGCTAACGTTCACAGCGACCTCGCCGACCTCTACCTCGCGCGCGCCCGCGCGGCGGCGCTCGCGACGGCGCGCGAAGCGGGTGACGCCGGCCCCGCCGCCCCCGGCCGGGAGGCGGGGCCCGACCCGCGGGCAGCCGTTGCGCGGGCCGCGGCCGCGCCCGACCTCGCAAAGGCGCGCGAGCAGTACCGGCTCGCGCTGGCCATCTGGGAGGAGGTCTTGAAGGACGACCCCGAAACGCTGGGCGACAAATACCGACAGGCGAGCACGGCGCTGTGGAGGACGCAGGACGGGGCGGACGGGAAGAGGGCGGACGAACTCTGGCAGAAGGCCGAGGCGCTCCGCGCGAAGTTCAAGACGCCGCTCAGGCGCGAGCCCATCGGCCCGCTCAACGCGGGCGGCGACCCGGCCATCAGCGTGCAGTTCCCGGCCGAGGGCCCGGGCTACTTCGTCTTCAACCGCGAGACTGAGAAGGTCTACGGCCGCCCCGAGCTCGTCCGCCTGGTGCAGGCGGTCGCCGCCGAGTGGCGCAAGCGCCACCCAGACCTGAAGCTCGTCGTCGGCGACCTGAGCCTGCGCGGCGGCGGCCCTTTCCCCGGGCACGGCGGCGACCACCAGGACGGCCGCGAGGCCGACATCTGGCCGCTCACCAACAACGGCCGGCCCGAGCCGACCAACATCTATGCCCCGAACTATTCGCGCCAGCTTACGACCGAGCTGATTCACATCATCCACCAGATCAACCCCGCGGCCGTCGTCTACTTCGACGACCCTCCGCTCGTCTCCGCCGGCCTCGTCCGCACCACCCTCGACCACAACAACCACATGCACGTCCTGCTCCCGTGAGGAGGGAGTTGGGTGCTGGGTTTTAGGTGTTGGGGAAGAATCAGTTTTTAACCAGCACCCAAAACCCAGCACCCAACTCCCTCCCACACATGACAGGGCCGCGTTTTTCAGGTAGCTTACACACTCCTACTTTTTCCGAGCGCGCCCGAGAGTGACGGCGCGGAGGTGTGTCGAGACACGGGGCGCGGGCCGAGAGATAAGAGATGGAAGAGATGGACTACAGACTCGTCGAGACCGCCGAAGAGCTGGCGGCCGCGTGCGAACGGCTCGCGCGCCACACGGAGGTCGGCTTCGACACCGAGACGACATCGCTCTCGCCCTTCGAGGGGCGCGTCCGCCTCGTCCAGCTCGCCGCGGCCGCCGAGCCCGTCTACGTCATCGACCTCGACGCCTTCATCGGCGAAGGCGACAACGCCGCCAGGCGAGAGAGTGCGCGCGGCGCCGACTCGCTCGCGCCGCTGCGCCGCCTGCTCGCCGCCACCCGCCCCGTCAAGATCGGCCACAACCTCAAGTTCGACGCGAAGTGGGTTCAGCACTACCTCGGCGTCGAGCTGAGCGGCGACTTCGACTCGGGCGCCGAGAACAGGAACGAGGTCGAGCGCGGCGGCCTCTTCGACACGCTGCTCGCCAGCCAGCTCATCTCGGCCGGCGAGCAGGAAGACCGCCACTCGCTCGCCTCCGTCTCCGAGCGTTACCTCAACCAGCCCGTGGACAAGACGCAGCAGGTGAGCGACTGGGGCGGGCGGCTCTCGGCCGCGCAGCTCGAATACGCCGCGCGCGACGCCGCGCTCATGCTCCCGCTGCGCCTCAAGCTCGTCGAAGCTTTGCGCGCCAACGCCCTGACGCGCACGGCGCAGCTGGAGTTCGAGTGCGTCGTCCCGCTGGCCGCGATGGAGCTGACGGGCGTCCACCTCGACCGCGACTGCTGGCGCGCCAAGCTCAAGGAGATCGAGAAGCGGCGCGACGAGCTGCACGCGCTGCTCCAGGACGAGCTGGCCGAAGAGCCCGCGCAGCAGTCGCTCTTCGGCCCCGCCCGCGCCAACATCAACCTCGACTCGCACGTCCAGCTCACGCGCGCCCTCAAGCGCGTGCTCCCCGAGGGCGAGGAGATACCCGACTCGACGCGCAACTGGAAGCTCGAACCGCTCGCCGTCAAGTACACGGTCGTCCGCCAGATACTCGACTACCGCACGCTCCAGAAGACCCTCAAGTTCGGCGAGACGCTGCTCGAATCCGTCAACCAGGAGACCGGCCGCATCCACTCCCACTTCCACCAGATCGGCGCGCCCACCGGGCGCATGAGCTGCACCGACCCCAACATCCAGCAGGTGCCCCACGCCTTCGACATGCGCCGCTGCTTCCGGGCGCCGGCCGGCCGGAAGCTGATAGACGCCGACTACTCGCAGATTGAGCTGCGCATCCTCGCTGACTTCACCAACGACCGCGGGTTCGTGGACGCCTTCCGCTCGGGCGCGGACTTGCACCGCGTGACGGCGGCGCAGGTCTTCAACGTCAAACTCGAAGAGGTGTCGAAGGAGCAGCGCGACTTCGCCAAGCGCCTGAACTTCGGGGTCGTCTACGGCATCGGCGCGCGCCGCTTCGCGCTGCTCACGGGCTTGAAAGAGACGGAGGCCGAAGACCTCCTCAAGCGCTACTTCGCCACCTACCGCGACCTCGACACGTGGCTGCGCGACGCCGCCTTCAAGGCCGTCCGCGAGCGCACCGCCCCGCGCACCGTGGCGGGGCGCCTCTTCCGCTTCAACTTCGACCCCGAAGACAAACAGGCCGCCTCCCTCGCCCAGCGCAACGGCAAAAACGCGCCGATACAAGGCAGTAGTGCCGACATCATCAAGCGCGCGCTGAGGCTCCTGCACGACCGCCTGAAGGCGACGGAGGCGCGGGTCGTGAACGTCGTGCACGACGAGGTCGTGGTCGAATGTCCCGAGGAAGGCGCCGAAGAGTTCGCGCGCCTCGTCGAGCAGGCGATGTGCGCCGCGGGCGAGGAGTACGTCAAGGCCGTCCCCGTCAAAGTCGAATCGTCCGTCACGGACGAGTGGGTGAAGTGAGGGGGGAAGCAGGAGTCAGGAGTCAGAAGTCAGAAGGAAGACGAAGCGGCGCGCTCGCCTTGAAAGACTGAGACGCGCCGCCTCTCTTTTTCTACTGACTCCTGACTCCTGACTTCTGACTCCTGCTTTTACGCCGGGCTCGACGCTTGACAGGCGCGGCGCGCCTTCCATAGTCTTTTGTGTGGCGAGTCCTTAAACGCACTCCTGCCGCACGAATGTAAGTCAAGACGCTATAATCCCGTCAAAGGCATTGCGAAAACGCTAACCGGAAAAAATCATGGTCAAAGAAGATATCAAGCGCCTCGTCGAGGCAAAGGGCGCGCGCGTGGGCGTCATCGGGCTCGGGTACGTCGGCCTGCCCCTGGCGGTCGAGTTCGCGCGCAAGGGTCTGCGCGCCGTCGGCTTCGAGGTCGATGCGCGCAAGGCTGAGATGATCAACCGCGGCGAGAGCTACATCGGCGACGTGCACTCGTCGGCGCTGGCCGAGGTCGTCAAGGCCGAACGCCTCCACGCGACCGTCAACTTCGACGAACTGGCCGACTGCGATGTCATCATCATCTGCGTCCCGACGCCGCTCCGTAAGACGAAGGAGCCCGACATCTCCTACATCCTCGCCGCTGCGGGCGAGATACAGAAGCATCTGCGGCGCGGCCAGCTCGTCATCCTCGAATCCACGACCTACCCGGGCACGACCGACGAGGTGCTGCTGCCCATGTTCGAGGAGGGCGGGCTCAAGCTCGACGAAGACTTCCTGCTCGCCTTCTCGCCCGAGCGCGTTGACCCGGGCAACCCGCAGTTCCACACCGACAACATCCCGAAGGTGGTCGGCGGCTGCACGGACGATTCGACCGAGGTCGCCGCGACGCTCTACGGCCTCATCGTGAAAGATGTGCACGCAGTCTCTTCGGCGCGCGTGGCCGAGGCGGCGAAGCTTTTAGAGAACACCTTCCGCGCGGTCAACATCGGCATGGCGAACGAGATGGCGCGGCTCTGCTACCACCTCGGCATCGACACGTGGGAGGTCATCCGCGCGGCGGCGACCAAGCCGTTCGGCTTCATGGCCTTCTACCCCGGCCCCGGCATCGGCGGCCACTGCATCCCGCTCGACCCGCACTACCTTTCGTGGAAGGCGCGCCAGCACGGCTTCGACTCGCGCTTCATCGGGCTGGCCGAGGAGGTCAACTCGCGCATGCCCGAGCACGTCGTCACGCTCGTCACCGACGCCCTGAACGAGGAGCAGAAGTCTCTGAAGGGGTCGCGCGTGCTCGTCCTCGGCGTCGCCTACAAGAAGGACATCGACGACGTGCGCGAGAGCCCCGCGCTCTCCATCATCGACCGCCTGCGCGCGAAGGGCGCCGAGGTCGCCTACCACGACCCGTTCGTCGCGGACGTGCGCTTCGACGACGCGCACACGCAGGGGGGCGGCGAGCCCCTGCAATCAACCGAGCTTAACGACGAGGAGCTACAGCGGGCGGACTGCGCCGTCATCGTCACAGACCACACGGGCGTAGACTACGCGCGCGTCTGCCAGCTCTCGAAGGTCATCGTGGACACGCGCAACGCACTCTCCCGCGACCAGCGCCGCGCGAGTTGCGCCAAGATAGTCCGGCTGTAAGCAGTCAGCCGTCGGGCCAACCGAAAGGCTGAGCGCTAACAGCCCGTTAGAGAAGACTTCGCCCCGGAGGGGCGGGATGTTTATAGCTCACGGTGGTTATTAACTTCTTAAGCTCCGGAGGAGCGGCATCTGAATGTCGCTCCTGACGGGGCTCAAGGTTAATGAAAGGGGCTATAAACATCCCGCCCCTCCGGGGCTTTGCAAACAGGCTCTGATAGCCCTGATGCTCAAAGTCATCAACGTCGTGGGCGCGCGGCCGAACTTCATGAAGGTCGCGCCCGTGGTGGAGGCGATGCGCGGGCGGGCGGGCGAGTTCGCGCCGACGGTCGTCCACACGGGGCAGCATTACGACGAGCGGATGAGCGACGCCTTCTTCCGCGACCTCGGGCTCCCCGAACCTGACGTGCACCTCGGCGTCGGCTCCGGCAGCCACGCGCAGCAGACCGCGGCCGTGATGCAGAAGTTCGAGCCGGTCGTCGCCGAACGGAAGCCCGACTGGGTCGTGGTGGTCGGCGACGTGAACTCGACGCTCGCGTGCGCGCTCGTCTGCTCGAAGATGGGCGTGCCCGTCGCGCACGTCGAGGCGGGCTTACGCAGCCGCGACCGCACGATGCCCGAGGAAATCAACCGGCTCCTCACCGACCAGCTCTCCGAACTCCTGCTCACGCCCTCGGCGGACGCCGACCGCAACCTCATCGGTGAAGGCATCCCCGCGGAGCGCATACGCCTCGTCGGCAACGTGATGATCGACTCGCTCCTCAAGCAGTTGGAGAGGGCGAAGGGTTCACGCGTGCGCGAGGAGCTGGGCGTGGCGGGCTCGGACTACGCGGTCGTCACGCTGCACCGGCCTTCGAACGTGGACGACCCCCGCGTGCTGCGCGGCATCCTCTCCGCGCTCAAGCGTCTCGGCGAGCGCCTGCCAATCGTCTTCCCCATCCACCCGCGCACGCGGAAGAACCTCGACGAGTTCGGGCTGCTCGAAGCGAATGAGACCGACGCGCGCGTGCGACTCGTCGAACCGCTCGGCTACCTCGACTTCCTGCGGCTCTACAGCGGCGCGCGCCTCGTGCTGACGGATTCGGGCGGCATTCAGGAAGAGACGACCGCACTCGGCGTCCCCTGCCTCACGCTGCGCGAGAACACAGAGCGACCCGTCACGGTCGAGTTGGGCACGAACCGCGTCGTCGGCACAGACCCCGAGCGCATCTTCGCGGAGGCCGACAAGGCGCTCGCTAACGTCGAGCAGAATGAGCCGCCCCGCGTCCCGCCGCTGTGGGACGGCAACACGGCCGGCCGCATCCTCGACGCGCTGCTTGAGAGGACGCGCGAGCTGCGCGTTTGAAGTCCGCCCCGCAAAAACTTTCCGGCGGAAGCGCGTAAGGGGTTAGAATGCCTTTGCCCTCCCCCCTGTTCGAGAACCCGGAGAGTTAACTTATGTCAACGCAGGCGAAGGAGAGGCTCCCCCTGGAGGAGGTCGCGAACTGCGCGACGCACGGGTTCGGGCTGGCCCTGAGCGTGGCCGGCTTCGTCGCGCTCGTCGCGCTCGCCTATGCTGACGGCGACGCCTGGCACGTCGCGAGCTGCGGCGTCTACG
>JBEVJD010000359.1:0-15767 GCA_040510435.1 Pyrinomonadaceae bacterium
GCATGTTTTATTAGTTTAATCCCTCCCAAACCCACTACACCCCTTCTAAAACTCTTTACCGCGAGGGCGCCACACAACAATGTTTGACACCCCCCCCGCTCCTCTTCGTCTTTTCCGCGGTTTTCCTACTGACTACTGACTACTGACTACTGACTACTGTTTTTGCCCTAGCGCGCCATTGTCTCCGCGGTCTGCCAGCGGGCGGGCGGGGGCGCGAGCAGGCTGAGCACTTCGCGGAGCGATTCGAGGTGGTTGTGCGTCAGTTCGAGCTGCGTGCCGCCGAGCTGCACCGCGGCGTTGCGCGACTGGGTGAGCGCGGAGAGGTCTGCGTAGGAGAGCGTCAGGCGGACGGCGTTGCCGCGGCCGGGCTGCGAGCGGAAGCTCGCGTTCTGTGCGAAGGGCCGGGCCTGCCCGTCGAGCAGGAGCGAGACGCCGCCGCCGCCCTGCGGAGTCGCCGCGGGCGAGTTCGTGTAGAGGACGAGTTCGAGCGCGGGCGTGCCCGGCCGCTTCGTGCTCTGGTGCATGAAGGAGGCCGCGAGGTAGTAAAGTTCCGTGCCCTTGCCGATGGCGCGCGGGTGTTCGAGCGTCGTGCGCATCCCGCCGCCGCGGGAGTCGAAGGACGTTACAATCTCGCCGTCGTGCTTGAAGGGCGACGGCGGCGGCTTCGGGCAGAGGCGCTTCTGGGGGAAGGCCGTGGCGGCGAGGAGGGTCAGCAGGGCGGCGGAAAGTAACAGTCGGGAAAATTTGCGCATCGGGGGTACCTTTGTGCTCCTGGTAAAAAGACGGAGTGACGACGCGCGAGTCCACGAGGGATGGCCGTCTCGCCCGCGGCTGGCAGACCGGCGGCGAGACAGTTTTCGGACTTCTGCGGTCGATACATCAGATTTAAGTCTTAATAAAAAGGACGGGAAGAACTCGCCGCTGCCGGCGGGAAGAGCGACGCCGGGGTTGGTAGCGGGAGACTAACATCAAACGCGAACTTTTTCCAGACCCGGCCGCATAAAGATGACCGGCGCTGCTCGCGGCTGTTTCCGTCCTTCAGAATTGCCCGCGTGGGCTGGTTCGATGACTGCGGGAGAGTCCGTGGCGTGAGAGGGCAAGTCCGCGCCCGAAAATCAGGGCGCACTTCGAATATAGAACACGGCCGCGCGACTTGTCATTGCAATTTTTCGACAAACACGTTGCGGCCACGAAGTTCTCATCGGTTGATTGAGGCAGGAGAGGGCTTTTAACACGGAGACACGGAGACACAAAGACACGGCTCGAAGCGATATGACTTCAAAGCCGTGTCTCCGTGTCTCTAGTGTTGAATTCGAGACGATAAAGTCCGGTTAGAACTTGTAACGGTAGCGCAGCGTCACGCCGCGGCCCGCGCCGTCAATGCCCCAGCTAATCCCGCGATACTGCTTATCCCCGATGTTCTCAAAGTCGATGAAGACCTCGGAGCGCTCGCCGAGGCGGAAGGCGCCGCGCACGCCGACCAAGCCGTAGCCGGGCAGGTAGGGGAAGAGCGGGACGGCCGTGTCGTTGTTGACGACCGTGATGCCGTTGATGGTCGCGCCGATGGGCAGGAGCCGGTTCTGCACCTGCGCCAGCGTCTCGCCCGTCGAGATGAGAGTCCCGCCGGCCGAGCCGCAGCCCGTCGCCCCCGGCGTCGTCACGCCGCGCACGCACGCGCCGCGGCGGAAGAAGTTCTGTATCTGCGCGCGCGAGCGCGGCGCGCCCGTGCGGCGGTCGGAAAGG
Source organism: Pyrinomonadaceae bacterium (assembly GCA_040510435.1). GTDB lineage: Bacteria > Acidobacteriota > Blastocatellia > Pyrinomonadales > Pyrinomonadaceae > QHXN01. The sequence goes on from JBEVJD010000359.1 coordinate 1,744, forward strand.
TCGAGCGACGAGAGCCGGTTCTGCCGCGCGGCAAGAATCGTGTAGGGCTCGATGTAGAAGCGCGACGAGGAGCGCGGCTGGTAGCGCAAGGAGAGGAAGCCCGTGGCCGGCGGCACCCCGCCCTCGACGTTCGGCGGCAGCCCGTTGAGCAGGCTGTGCGCGCGGATGTATGTGAAGTTGCCGCGGAAGGTGAAGTCGCGCGACAGTCGCGCGTCGGTGTCGAACTCGACGCCGTTGAAGCGCGCGTCGTCGTAGTTGACGCGGACGAGCACGGGGTTCGTCGCGGCGGCGACGAAGACGAGGCCGCGGGCGTTCTGGCTCACGATCCGCTCGCTGCCGAGGAACTGCCCGACCGCGCCCTGCGGCAGTACGAGCGCCTGGTCGAAGTAAACGTCCTGGAGCTTGTTCGTGAAGCCCGTCAACTCCGCGCGGAACCGCGGGTGCGTGTAGCGCAGGGTCAGGTCGAAGCTGTCGGTCTTCTCGGGTTCGAGCCGCGTGACGGGGCGGCCGGACGAGACGGCGTCGGCCCCGGCCGTCGTGCCGATGAAGCCGCCGAGCGCGGCGGCCGTCGTGGCGTCAACCTCGAAGCCGGTGCCGACGAGCCCGATGATGCCGAGGTCGGTCGTGTTCGGCGCGCGGAATCCGCGTGTGTACTTCCCGGCGATGTCGAAGCCCTTGCCCACGGTGACGACCGCGCCGATGCGACCCGAGAGCGCGTCGAAGCGCGCGCTGTCGTCGGGGAAGAGCGGCCGCCCGCTCACGACCGGCGCGTTCGACGCGCGCGACTTGTAGGACGCGACGCTATAGCGCAGCGCGCCGCTCAGACGAAGGCGTTCGGGTATAGCCGTCCACACGTCCTGCGCGAAGAAGCCGTAGGAGAGGTAGCGCGCGCCGTTCGGGATGCGCGGCCGCGAAGGCGTCACCGCGCCCGTCACGGGGTTGGTGGTGAAGGCGGGCGCGCTGATCTTGTCGCGGTACACGTCCGCGCCGAACGTGAGCGTGTTGTCCTCGCCGACGCGCTTGTCCAGATGGAAGTTGAAGCCGAGGACGTTCGTGCGCTCGCGCTGGTTGGTGATGTCGCCGACGGGGTTACCCTGCCCGCCCTGGTTGACGCGCTCCTCGCGCTGCCCGTTGTAGGAGAAGGTGAACTGCGCGCTGTCGAAGAAGCCCAAGTCCTGTTTGACGACGCGCGCGTAGAAGATGTCGGTCATCAGGTTGCGCAGGTCTGCGATGAGATTGCCGTCGCCGCCCGCCAACTGGTCGTAGCGGCGGCCGCCGTCCTGGTGGTTGCGCGCGTAGCTGAACAGAAGCTGCGTCCTCTCGTCGAGGTTGAAGCTCGTGCGCAGCAAGCCCCCGTACTGCGTGAAGGCCGTGTCGGGCAGGCGCTCGCCCAGCACGTCCGAGGGGATACCGAGGAAGCGCGTCACCGCGGCGTGCGTGTCGAGGCCGGCGCCGGGGCGCAGGCGGTTGATGCGACGCGCGTTCAGGTTGAACAGCAGGCCGTACTTGCGGGTGCCGTAGGTCATCAGCGTGTTGCCGCCGAAGCCGTTCGTCGGCGAGGTGTAGAAGACGCTTGAGCGGCCGTGCCACTCGGCGGCCGTGCCGCCGTAGACGGGCGCCTCGGAGATGAAGTTGACGACGCCGCCGAGCACGTCCGAGCCGTACTGCGAGCTGTTCGGCCCGCGCAGGATTTCGACCGTCTCAAGGCTCGAAGGCTCGATCAGGCTGAAGAACGTGCCGACGCCGCCGCGCTGCGCGCTCGTCGTGTAGCGCACGCCGTCCACGAAGACGGCGACGTTCCTGCCCGTCAGGCCGCGCACGAAGACGGCGCTCAGACTCGGGCTCGTGCGCTGCAAGTTGACGCCCTTCTCCTCGTCCACCACCTGCGCGACGACCTCGGTCGCGCGCGCCTCGATCTCTTCCTCGTTGATGATGTTGATGGGTTGTGCGGTGTTGCGCGCGTCGGCGACCTGCCCGGCCTCCGCCGTCACGGTCACCTCCTCGGCCAGCGCCTCGACTTCGAGCTTGACGCTGAGGCTCGCCGTCTGACCCTCTTTGACCTCGACGGGCACGCGCCGGGCCGAGAAGTCCTTGCGCGCGAAGCGCAGGACGTACGTCCCGGGCGCAACGTTTTCAAGACGGAAGCGCCCCTCGGCGCTCGTCTCGCCCGCCGCGATCAACGCCTGGCTCGCGTCCATGAGATAGACGCGAGCGCCCGCGAGCGCCCCGCCCGCCGCGTCGGTGACCGTGCCCTCGACCGTGCCCTGCGACGACTGCCGCGCCCGCGCCAGAGGCGCCCACGCGCACAGCAGCGCCGCGCACAGAAAGACTCTCAACAGCCTTGCTCTCATGCTCTTCATACTCTCCTCGGGTCAGACGTGATGTGAAGTGTGCGCCGCGCGCAGTCCGAACGTGTGAAGTTAAACGTTGCGGCCTGCTACTACCAGCCGTCGTAGTCGCGGCGGCCGGGGGCGTTCGAGGTGTTAGTCGGGGAAGGGGAGGCGGTTCGAAGAAGTTCGACGCGCGGCGTTTAACTCAGGTGCTCGACGACGTGCTCGATGGCGACGTGCGTGGCCTTCAGGACTTCCGGGTGCGTGACGAAGTACAGGCCGGCCGCGAGGAGGCTGACGCAGAGCGTCACCGCCAGCGGCGAGTGCGTGCGTAGGCCGACGCGCGCGCTCGCGCCTTCGCCTGAAGAGGCGAGGCGCAGGAGGTTGCGCACGCGTCTCGAAGTGCCGTCCTCGCGGTCGCCGAGCAGGTGCGCGCCCGCGGGCAGCGTCGGCCGCGCGCCGCGTGGAATGAGCTTCGAGATTTTGACGATGGCCGCGGCGAGGTCGAGCGCGGCGGCGGGGCCGGCCGCGGCCGCGAACTCGTCGGCCGCCATCTCCGACTCGCCCTGCCACGCGCGGCGGAGCGAGCGCCCGAGCGGCGCGTGCAGCAGAGCGTCCTCGCCGGCCTGAAGCAGAGCGCGCTTCAGGTTGTCGCGCCCCTCGACGTGACCGCGCTCGTGCGCGAGCGCCGCGGCCAGCTCCCCCGGCGTCAGCGCGTCGAAGACCTGCGTCGCGACGAACAGACGCGGGCGCAGCACGCCGATGACCGCGATGATGGGGAAGCGGTGACGTATGCGGAAGGTCGGAATCTGCACGCCTTCGACCTCGAAGGGCTCGGCGTGGCGCATCCAGTCGCGCGCGAGCCTCCGCGTCGCGACCCAGGTTCGCGCGACGCGCCAGCACGCCAGAAGCACCCCGGCCGCCGACACGCAGGCCAGAATGAGGAGCTTGACGCCGACGCTCTCGCCGCTGTCCGGCGGCTCGTGCAGGAGGTATGCGGGGACGACCAAGGTGAAGGCGAGCCCGGCCGCGACGGCCGGCGGCGACACGCGCAGCGAGAACAGGAGGCGTGCGCGCGCGACCGCGTCCCAGGACTGCACGCGCGGCGCGAGCGCGCGCCACACGGCCCCAACCAGCGCCGACGCGAGGGCGTTGAGCGCCAGCAGCGCCGAGAGCGTCAGACAGATGCAGAGCAGCGCGTACACGACGGCTTTACTCCTCTTCGCGCAGCTCGCGCCGCTTCTCCTCGACCAGCCGTTGCAGCTCGTCGAGGAGCCCGCGGTCGTGCTCGCTCACGGCGTCCACGATGCACGCGAGCAGCGGCTCGGCGCCGCTGCTGCGATCCAGCAGGTCGCCGAGCACGTCCTCGGCCACCCCGCGCTCGAACTCCTCACGCGACACGCGCGGCGTGTAGAGGTAGGCGCGCCCCTCCTTCTCGCGCGAAAGCAGCCCCTTCTTGTAGAGCCGGTCGAGCGTCGTCATCCAGGTCGTGTAGGCGGTGCGCTCGTCGAAGGCGCGGTAGATGTCGCTCGCGCTCACGCGCCGGCGCCGCCAGACCTCCTCCATCACCGTCTTCTCCAATTTGCCTAGCGCCGAGCCGACGACCTCGCGCGGCCGCCTGAACCCGAAGAGTCTGAACTGAGGCACTTTCATCGTCGAAGAAGCCTTTACTTTGATGATTAGGTGTGACGAAAAACTTCGGGCCATGCGGCCCGGGAATTTGATGGGGCGGCCAGCGGGGTTCGAACCCGCGACCTCCTGATCCACAGTCAGGCGCTCTAACCGACTGAGCTATGGCCGCCACATGGGGAAGCGAACAGAAACCCAATACTACCAACCGCCCACGGCACTGACAAGTTGCCCGCGCCGCTATCGAAAACGTCTTCGCGCCTCCCGCGGCGCGCTCCATCTATCTAAAAGATAGATTTTAGATAGATGAGAATTGCGCCCCCGAATGGCAGGAGACTAGCAGAAGATGGGACGCATTCGCAAAGGCTCGATTGTCGAGCGGGAAGGGAAGCTGTACGCGGTAATTCAATACGTAGACGAGACCGGCCGCAAGCGCGGCATCTGGCGCAAGGCTCAAGACCGGAAGGACGCGCGCGGCATCATCAAACAAATCCTGCGCGAACTAGACGACCACGGCGCGGCGGCTGTGGACGCTCAAAATATGACATTCGTCGAGCTTGCCGCACACTTCGAGCAGCATTACCTAAAGGCCGCCGAGTACACGGCCGAAGGGCGGAAGGTCGCGGGCTACCGCTCGCTCTCGCACACGCAAGACTTCATAAAGCCCCTCAGAGCAGCTTTTGACCGCAAGAGGCTCCGCAGCATCACCTACGGCGACATCCGCGCCTATAAGCTGAATAGGCTTCAAACAAAAACTCAATACGACCGGCCGCGGTCGCTCGCCAGCGTCCACCGCGAGCTTGCCTTACTGCGCCGTATGCTGAACATCGCTGTCCGCGAATCTTGGCTCTTGAAAAACCCCTTTACCGCGGGCGAGCCCCTAATCAGTCTTGCCGATGAGAGAAGGCGCGAGCGGATTCTGACGCGGGATGAGGAGGCGCGGCTATTGGAAGCGTGCGGCGGGCGCACAGTGACCTACAAGCGCCGCGGCAAAGAAGTGAAGATGAAGGACAGTGGCAAGCGGCGCGAGCATCTACGACCGCTTATCATCATGGCGATTGATACGGGATGCCGCCGCGGGGAAATGCTTTCTCTTCTGTGGCGAGACGTTGATTTAGAGAACGGCGTGATAACTCTTCACGCGATGAACACAAAGACGATGCGCGAGCGACAGGTAGCGATAACCGCGCGCCTGCGCGTCGAGCTTGGGCGGATGTGGGAAGCCTCGCCGCATGACTTGGCCGCGCGCGTATTCGACATTGACAACGTCAAGCGCGCGTTCAAGACCGCGTGTGAGGCCGCAGGGATTGATGACATACGCTTTCACGACCTGCGCCACACGCACGCGAGCCGCCTTGATGAGTTGGGGTTCTCACTGTCGAAGATTGGGGCGCAACTCGGCCACACGCAAGTTCAAACGACCGCTCGCTATGTGAACCGTGACAGGGCAGGCGTTCAGCAGGTAGCGACCGCTCTAGACGCATTCAACACTGAATCCACGGTGTCGCGCGAGCTTATCATGTAACCGATACCACAAAGAAAGTCACATGATATTGCGCGACTACTGACTTGGGACGCGAGGCAATTGCGAGGAATAGTATTGATAAAGTGAATAGCCAGACTTGATTCAGGTTCAAGTCTGGCTATTCACTTGGCTACCTTTAACGTGCGACAGAGGAGAGTGAATTGTAATGAGAGTGGGGCTGTGAACGCCGAAACCCTTTTCCGCACTAACCAGCGGGTTCGGTGCGGGGCTGCTCTGGCTTTGTTTCTGGTTGTTCAACGTACACTTCAACAGTATCGCCAACTTTGACAGGGGATTCAGACTTGGCTTTCCACGGGCGAATGTCTTCTGGACTAACGTTCAACTCGCCTTCGTCAACTGTATTTTGTGTGCTGCCGAAAATCCTCGCAAGATTTATTGCTTCACTAACGGCTACTCCGTGCTCAACCCAAGTAGTTGAGGCAGTGGTAAATTTATCGAAAACCTGTGTGGCACGAACCCGCGTTTTGGTCACTTTAACGGAGCCTAATACTTCATTTGTGACCGGGTCTATTATCTGTTCCGGCTCACCGAGAATACGAAAGATACTTGCATCCGTAATACCATGTTCGCGCCCTAAATTAATGACTACTGTCCTTGTATCCAAAATGCGAATGATTCGTCCTGTAAGCTTTACTCGTGCCATCACTGATTCTCCTTTCTCACCATAGCAATAATCTGAGGCAGTCGTAAAAATAGCAGCATGAGCAGACTTAAAAGAAGTAGTACCCATCCCAAGCCGTTTTTGAAATCGCTTGTAAGCATGTTAATTGCAAAGCCGCTCAGAATGCTGATGGGGATTTCAATCCACGAGAGTGCTTCGCGCTGCCCAACCTTAGCAAGTTGAATCCGAAGATTTTCACGTTCTTCGATGAGGCTAGTATTAGCTCCACGTAATGCGGCAAGCTCGCCCTTGAAGGCTTTTATCTCAGTTAGGTGAACTAACTCTCTTTGAAGGAGCAACTGAACCTTTTCCGGCGATGCAAGGTCATCGAGAGTCAGGCTGTCAGTGAGAACTTCACCTAGTTGTTTTAATTGAATCTCTGTAGCGTCGTAAACTGTTTCGGGTGTGTTCATGCTACATTCCTACCCCCGTTTCTTCAAAGAATGTAGAAGCTATTACCGAAGCACTGCGCGGGCGCAAAGTTCAATTTGTGCTCTGCCCAAAGCCTCACGTTGATAAATAGGGCTGCCAGCATTATAAGTGCCTACTCGCAATTCTATGAAGACAAAAAAGGGTAAGTCATCACTAGAAGGATTGTTTGATAATGGCCGGGGAGAACTTTGAGTGATGCACCGGTTCCGCCGCGCTGGTAAAGCCAATAGCGTAGAAGATTACAGGAACAGACAGACAGGCGGCTCCATAGGGGAGTCCTGTCTGTCTGTTCGTGGCACTACCACTTATAGAGGGAATGAGACTGCCCCGCGGCGGCCTCTGCCCTTCGCCGCATCACCAGACGGCGGTATTCGTCGCGCACGGTCTGCCAGAGCGAAGGCGCGGCACCGGGGTTGCCCGCGTAGAAGAGCGCGCGTGCGTCCTCTTCTAGTTCGGCCTCGAAGCGTTCCGCGCGCCGCTTATCCGCGGCCTCTATCTGCCGCCTAAGTTCCGCCTCCTCGGTCGCGCGGCGCTTGCTGTCCGCATCCGCAAGCCGTTGAATCTCAGCATCGTGCTTTGCCTTCTCCGCGGCTTTGCGCTCGCTTATCTCCCGCTCGATTCGCTCGATTGCCTTGTTACTCACTGGCCGCCCCTTTCTGCTGCGCGAGGTGACTCGCTTTGAACTTCTCCAACTCCGCGGTGCTGTATAGCACCGCGCCGCCGAGACACAGCGGCTTGATTCGTCCGGCCGCGCGATGACGCCGCAAAGTCATCCGCGCTATGCCAAGCCGCACCGCCGCCCTGCGCTCCGAGTAATACTCATGCATCGTTCTCGATTCCTTCCCTATTTAGAACAGAAGAGCAGACAGTCACCGGAGCCACAAGGCGAAGGTGTCTGTCTGCTCTTCTGTTGTGAGAGATAGTAACGCCGCGGCTAACTAGAGAGCCGCGGCGTTCCCGCTTGACCGCGGTAACTACTACTCGGCCGCGGTTGTTTATTCTAGGCCGGGGTGCCCTCTCGGCCAGATGATTTCATCGGCAGAGGAAATACACTTCCCCCGCCTCCTGCCTCCTGCCTCCCCCCTCCCCCTCCCCCACTCTAGCATGCCGCGATACGTGCGAGACCTTTGGTATACCTGCGCACCTCGGATGGCTGGAAGTCACCAGCCGCGCCCGCGTAGAAGACAACAGACAGACAGCTATCCCCTATGGAGCCGACTGTCTGTCTGTTGAAAATCGCGCTGCCTACCTCGCCTGATTCGCCTCCTTGCGCGGAACTTTTACCGGAGAGAGCGCGGGTGCGCGTGCGACCGCTTACGGCGAATTTCGGCCGCGGGGGGCGCTACAAAGGCAGGGGGGCGCAGAATCAAATAAGCCCCTTATAACTCGCCTCCCGTCATGGGTTATCAATGGGGTTGTAAACCCCTCTGGAAACACGCGCCGGGCGCTTTTCCTTCCGGCCGAGATTTACGAAATGGCAAAATCTTACGCGGGTCATGTCAAGAGTGGGCAACCACCCCCCGGCACTTTTAAAGACTACCCCCTTGCCCCATATCGCCGGGGCAAACCCTCGTCAGAAGCCAATTCTGCGCAAGCTAGGCCACAGTGAACAACGGCGGGCAATCCGCTCAGGACGCCCGCCGAAGTAGTATCAGAGCTATGCCGCGCGGCTCTCGTCAGGCCGCGGGTTGAAGGATGCCGCAGAAGAGTTCCTTACCCGCGTTGCGAGCGTCGAACAAAGCCGCGATGCGGTAGGCGCACCCTTCGCACATCTGCAAGGTATCCAAACGGCTCTCGCCGTCGTCGTAGAGTTCAGTGCGCGCGAGTTCCGCGGTCGCTGTCACATCTTGAAGGCAGATGTCACACACGCCGCCGCGGGCTACGCTCACGACCGAGTATGACCGAACACCGTCCTCTTCGCGCATCTGAATTTCGTCTGTTTCGGGGTGCATCATTCTCCTTTGGGGTTCGGGGTTAGTAGTTGGGGGTTCTGAGAGCAGACAGACAGCCGACTCCTATGGGGACGGCTGTCTGTCTGCTGCGGCTCTTAGTTGCGCGGGGCGGCGTGGGGTTGCCTCTGCGCCGCAAGGCCGACGTGAAGCGAGAGAGCCGCGGCGGCGTGGTAGCATTCCGAGCCGAAGCTACCGGCCACGCAAGAGCAATCAACGACCTTGAGCCCGCCGCGGCGCTCACACGTCACGGTGTAGAAGTTCCCGGCCGCTCCCCTGACCTGATACTCGCCGAAGCGGACGAACCTAACGAACGTGCGCCGCGCCTTTGCTCTCTCGACCGCCTTAGCTATCTGCTCTCTGGATTGAAGGACGAACATAATTTGCGCTCCCCGGCTGTGGTATCAACTGACAGGGAATCATGTAGCGTCACGGCGCTGCATTGTCAATGGAAAGAGTTCGTCTTGACGCTACATTTTGAATAGTGTAAAAGAGGCTGTATGAAGATGCTGACAACCAAAGAGGTTGCCGATGCACTCGGCATCAGCTTGCGGCAGGTTCAAACGCTGATACAGCGCGAGAAATTGCCCGCTGAGAAGTTCGGGCGCGACTACATGGTTAAAGAAAGTGACTTGAAACTTGTGCAGGAGCGGCCGAAGGGAAGGCCGCCGAAGCAAGCGAGTAAGAAGGGCGGCAAGGGGTAAAGCAGAAGAGCCGCCACGCGGCGGCTCACAATGGCGCTCTCATTGAGAGCATATTGGCGCGATTAGATAGATTTTTCGATAGATGGTAGTGAAGCGACCCCGCGGCCGAGCGGTAAGTAGAGCAAAATAAAAGGGTTCTATGATGGTCTTCATCACAGAACCCCGCATCCACAGTCAGGCGCTCTAACCGACTGAGCTATGGCCGCCACATGGGGAAGCGAACAGAAACCCAATACTACCAACCGCCCACGGCACTGACAAGTTGCCCGCGCCGCCCGCCCACCACCCATACCCCCGGCTGGACTCGAACCAGCGACCCTCTGCTTAGAAGGCAGATGCTCTATCCGACTGAGCTACGGGAGCGCGTACGCCATTCGAGGCCGCATGTTAACACGCACCCCCATCATGACAAAATTACTCGCAAGGCCGATTAAGCCCGAACCATCGCGCAACAAGATTTTCAAAAAGCGAGGGCACGGGGCTGTGGTAAAGTGTGCGGACTATGGCGGAATGGGATAAGTCGCAGAGCAGGTTGCTGCGCTGGGTCGGGCTGATGGTGGCGACCGTGGTGGCGGTCTACCTCTGCTGGAAAATGCTCCAGCCGTTCATCGAGGTGGTGCTCTGGGCCGTCGTCCTCGTCATCGTCTTCTTCCCCATACACAGGCGCATACAGGCGCGGGTCGGGAGCCCCGGGTGGAGCGCAGTGCTCTCGTGCCTGCTCGTCATCTTCATCATCCTCGTCCCGCTCACTCTGCTCACCTTCGCCGTCGTCAACGAAATCGGCAACTTCGCGCAGATGCTTCAGCCGAAGCAGGACGGGACGGGCGGAGCCGCGGGGGCGGCGGCCGGTCTGTTCGACCCGAACTCGCCGTACCTCGGGCCGGTCGTGCGCTGGGTCGGGCAGTACTACGATGTCAGCAAACTCGCGTCGCAGGAGTTCATCGCCGAGCGCCTGAAGGGCGTGAGCGGCGCGATAGCCTCGCGCACGCTGGGCTTCGTCGGCGGCGCCGTGGGCTTCATCGTCGAGGTCTTCTTCGTCATCTTCACGATGTACTACCTCTTCCGCGACGGCGAGCGGATGCGCGCGGCGGCCTACGACATGATGCCTCTGAGCGGCCCGCAGGCGCGCGAGATTCTCGACCGCACGGGCGAGGTCATCGGGGCCAGCGTCTACGGCGTGCTCGTCATCGCCGTCATCCAGGGCGTGCTCGGCGGGCTGGCCTTCTGGCTGCTGGGGCTGCCTTCGCCGCTGCTGTGGGGCGTCGTGATGATCTTCCTCTCGATGATCCCGATGCTGGGCGCCTTCATCGTCTGGGTGCCGGCGGCCATCTACCTCGCGCTGACGGGCGACTGGGGGAAGGCCATCATCCTCGCCGTGTGGGGCGCGCTCGTCATCGGGAGCGTGGACAACTTCCTTCGGCCGAAGCTCGTCGGCGAGCGGACGCGGCTGCACGAGCTGCTCGTCTTCTTCTCGGTGCTTGGCGGCCTACAGGTCTTCGGCGTCCTCGGGATAGTGCTCGGCCCGGTCATCGTCGCCATCACCATCGCGCTCCTCGACATACTCAGACAGGTCGACGGCCCCACGCGCGACCGGCCCGGCAGCGACACGCTTCTGGAGGAGCAGGCCGAACTGCGCACTACGCCCGCAGAGTCCTCCTGAACATCCGCCGCCCGCGTAAAAAGTAGAAAGCCGCCGGCTCGATGCCGGCGGCTTTCTGAATTTCACGGTAAAAGCTGCGTAGAGTTGGTCTTACGCGGCGTTGTTGAAGGTTTCGGCGAAGACACGGCGGCCGTTGAGCGCGTCGTCTATGATCTCGCGGACGGCGGCAACATCCGGGTTGACATCCATGCGGTCACAGGCGCGCAGGTGGCGGATGATGCCCTCGGTCGCGATGTCCAGGGCGGGGCCGCCGAGCTTCGAGTAGCGGCGAGCCTGGATGTGGTCAATCATCTTCAGCCGTTCTGCCAGCGGAAACTTCTCAGTAGCGATCACTTTTCGTCTGCTCCTTATGTTTTCGGGCCCCCGAAAATCTATCTCGACCGGTGGGCTCTGTATTAGTGACAATTTAGATGCTTCCGGGGGTTCAAGGGATGCGAATCCGTTACATTCCCCGGAATTTTCACACAATCCAGCCCAGCCTTTTTAAAGCACTACACCCTGTAGGGGATAAGGGGGCTAGAAGAAAAACGCATTCTACCTTGAAATTATTTGAATTACCAGATTTTTTTTTAATGTGGTCAGACCGGAAAGGGGCGAGGGGAGCTTGACAGGAAAAATCAGTTGCGAGGTCATCTAAGTTGTTATATTTGAACGGGATGGGTGCAGAGCCTTCGGCGGGCGGAAAAAGAGACGCCGGCTAAGTCGGAAGGCAAAAGGATGCCTGCCAAAACCCGCCGGCGGTCTTTTCGTGTATTTGAGAAGTATTCCGTGGCTCGTCGGACGGCCGACTACTTCTTCGGGACGACAGAGTCCTTCAAACCCTTGCCAAGACGGAACTTGAGAGTCGTCTTGGCGGGAATCTGGATCGTTTCGCCCGTCTGAGGGTTGCGCCCCTCGCGCGCCTTGCGCTCGGAGAGAACGAGCTTGCCGAAGCCCGGGAGGACGAACTCGCCGCTCTCCTTGACCTCGTTAGTCGCCAGGTTCGCCAGTTCCTCGAAAAGCTCCTTCACCTGTGCGCGCTTCAGCTCGTATTTTTCGGCGAAGTGGTTAACCACTTCGGACTGTGACATGCGCTTCTTGCCTGCTTTCGTCGCCATTGGATGGTGCACTGCCTCCTGCAAATTCGGGAAGAAATCAAAAAGCTTGCGTCAGGACATATATCACACGATGCGGCCTCGCGTCTCGGAAAAATGGCCGAAATTGCCATTTTTCTGAAAAAAATTAGCCGCAGACCCCGACAGGCGTTCCGTTTGACCGGCCGTCGTATGAATCGCAGACCCCGAAACCGCCCGACACGTTTTAACGCCGGGCGGTTTTGCCTCCCGGGAGATTCGGGAATAAACTGTCTGACAACCGTTTTCCATTAAGACAGCAGGGGAGGGGAAGCCTTGACTCCATTTCGCGGGGGAAGCGTGCAGACCGTCCCGACGCAGCCTTTCGAGGGGCAGCGCCCGGGCACCTCCGGGCTGCGGAAGAAGACACGTGTCTTCATGCAGCCCGGCTACCTTGAGAATTTCGTCCAGTCGGTCTTCGACGCCATCGGCGCGGACGCGCCCGAAGGCGTCGGCGCCGAGACCCTCGTCGTCGGGGGCGACGGGCGCTACTACAACCGCGAGGCCGTCCAGACAATCATCCGCATGGCCGCGGCCAACGGGTTCGGCCGTTTGCTGGTGGGGCGCGGTGGCATCCTCTCGACGCCAGCCGTCTCGGCCGTCATCCGCCGCCACAAAGCCCTGGGCGGGCTGGTGCTGTCGGCCAGCCACAACCCGGGCGGCATCGACGAGGACTTCGGCATTAAGTACAACACGCGCAACGGCGGCCCCGCGCCCGAGTCTGTCACCGAGCGCGTCTACGCTGGGACGCAGACAATCACGCGCTACCTCATCGTCGAACACGGCGACGTTGACCTCGAACGGACGGGGAGCGTCCGCGTCGGGGAGACTGAGGTCGTCATCATCGACCCGCTCGAAGACTACACGGCGGTGATGGAGGACTTGTTCGACTTCGAGCGTCTGCGTGGCTACTTCGCCTCAGGCCACCGGATGCTCTTCGACGCGATGAGCGCGGTGACGGGCCCGTACGCCACGCACATCATCGAGGGGCGTCTGGGCGCGCTCGCGGGGACGGTTTTGAACGGGACACCGCTGCCCGACTTCGGCGGCCACCACCCCGACCCGAACCTCGTGCACGCCGCCGAACTCGTCCGGCGCATGAGCGGGCCGGACGCGCCCGACCTCGGCGCGGCCTGCGACGGCGACGGCGACCGCAACCTGATTCTCGGCCGCGACTTCTTCGTCACGCCCGGCGACTCTCTGGCCGTCATCGCCGAGCACGCGCGCGACTGCATCCCCGGCTACCGCGACGGGCTGGCGGGCGTCGCGCGCTCGATGCCGACGAGCACGGCCGCCGACCGCGTGGCCGAGGCGCTCGGCATCAGGTGTTACGAGACGCCGACCGGCTGGAAGTTCTTCGGCAACCTGCTCGACGCGGGGCTCGCGACGATGTGTGGCGAGGAGAGCTTCGGCACGGGCTCGAACCACGTGCGCGAGAAGGACGGGCTGTGGGCCGTTCTGTGCTGGCTCTCGATAGTCGCGGTGACGGGGAAGTCGGTCGAGGAGGTCGTGCGCGACCACTGGCGCAGGTTCGGGCGGAGTTACTACCAGCGCCACGACTACGAGGGGCTCGACGCCGCGGCCGCCGCGGAGATGATGGCGGAGTTGAGCGGCAGTCTCTCGAACCTCGCGGGGACGCCGCTGGCCGGCAGCCGCGTCGAGCGCGCTGACGAGTTCGGCTACACAGACCCCGTGGACGGCAGCACGACCTCGCGGCAGGGCGTGCGCATCTTCCTCGAAGACGGCGCGCGCGCGGTGCTGCGTCTGTCGGGGACGGGCACGGCGGGCGCGACGCTGCGCATCTACATCGAGCGCTACCGCGACGACGCGGGCGCGAGCGACATCGAGGAAGTTCTCGGTACGCTCAAGCAGGGCGTCAGGGAACTGCTCCGCCTGCGCGAACGCTTCGGCACAGAGGAGGCGACGGTCGTCACGTAGAGTGTTTACAGAACCGCGAGCGGTAGCGAGCGGGTGCGTGCTCCGACAGGCGGGCCTTTATCG
>JBEVJD010000360.1:0-16986 GCA_040510435.1 Pyrinomonadaceae bacterium
CGCGCTTCAGCCACGAGCAAGTGAAGGCGCTGGCGAAGAGACGCAGTAGAACAAAGCGTCAGCAAGGTGCCCGAGTATGACCACTGACATTTTCGCTTGGGCGTTAACTGACATAATCGCTTGGTCTAAACACTTAATTTGACGCGTGCGTATGTTGGGCGGCGCAGTTGATCCTGGCATTATGAGCAAGCGGAGTCAGCGGAGAATTCCGTCATGGAAGCAGCCTCTCAATTGGCCCAGTCCGCGTAGTCGCTGAACGGCGGGATTGAGACCGTCAAACTACCTTGATCGATGAGGCTCATGTAATTCTTTATCCGGTCGTTGACGTTGTGCCCAAACATCGCCCGATGGAACTCCGCGACATTCTTCCACTCCTCCCACACATCGGTGGGCTGGTTCCCATGCAGGTCTTCGTAAAGCGATGTGTTGACGACGAAAGCCACGATGTCTTGGTACGCGGCGATCATGCCCGCCATTTCCACCAGCTTCCAAGCCTTACTGATGGCGTTGCTCGCTAGTTTCTCGCGGTGCTGGTTGCTGGCGTGCTGCGCGGCGCCCTCGAACAGAAAATAGATGTTGTAAGACTCTCGGTAAAGGGCCTGCCAGTCCACTTCGGAGAGCGCGACGATTTCCGTCCGGTATCGGATGCCGTTCGCGATCTTGTCATCTACCCAATCGCGCACATCCTTCTTCGGAGGCGTGGCCTCCTTGGTTCTGGAAAGCGTCTCGATGACGCCGTACATGTCGGGCGGCTCGTCGGCTACCCTTTCGATCTTCGTCGTCCACTCGAAGAACTTATCCGCGAGCGGCGCCGTGACATCGGTGTACAGAGCGAGGACCGCAGTGTATCCATCCGCGAACTTCAGGTTGATCATATCGATTACACGCTTGTGCTGCTGCGCGAGGAGGCCGGGAATGGCTGCCTTGACGATGAGCCAGGTCTCAAGAGCGATCCCGGCTGCCCCGAGGAGCTTGCCGGCTTTGCCGAGGAGCTTTTGCAGCGCCGCGGTCTGACTACCCAGCTTCAACGCGTCGATGGCGAGTTGCCTGCCGATCTTGTTGCCTAGCCACTTGAGCGGCGCGTAGATGGCGGCGCGACCTGCTTTGACGACAACCCTCCCGACGGCCTTTCCTCTTCGCGCGATGGTATAGACCTTGTTCTTGGCTATCTGAAGCGCCGCGCGCACGTTCGAAGGCTTCAGGGCTTTCGCAAGCTGGCGATAGTTCGGAAGGACGTCGATGACGAATTCCACTTCAATCTGCGCCGTCCCCTTCAGGCCGAGCGAGGGAATCTCCCGCTCCAGCTTGAACACCTCGCCGGCGACGGGCAGCTTGATGGCGGGGACGTGGAACGAGATGGGGTTCGTAAGCGAAGGGTTGAAGGTGACCTCGAAGTCCTCGATTCCGAGCTTGAACTCGACCTTGTCCCCCGAGACGCTGACCGCGCCGTGCGCGCCGAAGAAAAGATCGTCGATCTTGAGCTGCGACTCTTTGCCGAGCTTTATCTCGACCTTGTCCTTCTCGGTGTCTTCCGCCTCAACCGAGAACTTCGCCTTCCCCTCGAACCGGGCGAAGACCTTGACGAGCTTCGAAGAGCGAATCAGCTTTCGAAATGAGGCAAGGGTGATCTCTTTCTCGAGGGTGATCTTCATCCGATGATAAGCTCCGCGCTGGCCTTGAGATGGACCAGCGTCGTCGGCACCTGCACCAGCCAGGGCTGGCCCACAAACTTCACGCCGATAGCAAAGCCGAGCGCATCCCCATCTTCGCCACCGTACGGCTCGCCGAGGCGGAACGTCTGGGCGGCGGCATCGACTTCGGCGATGCGGTAGTACCGCAGCGCGATCAGGATTTCGCGATCGACATCGTCTTCGCGCAGATCAGTGCCACTGCCCGTCACTCGCGCGTCGCCGTTGCGCACGCGAAGCGTGCCCGCGCGGAACTCGAAGTCGGCACCGAGTTGCTCCTTGATCTCCTCGAGGAGCGAGACGAACGGCGGAGAGTCGCCCGACTCCTCCACCAGCGGCGAATCCTTCTCCGTCCAGGGCTCGCCCCCCGATTGGATGTAGCTCGCGATAACGGGGTCGAAGCCGGGGCGCACCGGCACCCAGACGCGCGCATAGCCCGCCTGGAGGAACTGTTCGAACAGCGGATCGGTATCCCTCTGATTGACCGCAGTAGTCCAGTTCTTCTTGTTGGCCCAGAAGTAGGGATAGAAGAGATAGGTCATGTGCCTCCACTCGAGCGCCTGCTCAAAAAAGCGAACGAACTTCCCCTCGGCTGCCGCATCGGCAAGGTTGATTTGGGGAAGGCGGGAGAGGTAGTCCTCCTCCATCGCGTTGAAGGATTCGTACTGCTGCCCCGTCAGGAGCGAGATGGAGAACTTCTTCAGCTCGCGCTTCTCCACCTCGCGATTGAGCAGAGGGTTCCGCCCCTGGATGTTGGTCAGGCCGACGGCTTCCTGGGCTTGCAAGGAGGCGTCGTATTCCTGCTTCAATCCGAGGTAGGCTCCCTGAATCGCATTGAACGTATCGATCTGCCACTGCTGGAACTTCGTCTGTGTGCGCTCGCAAAGGACGGTGTAGTGAATCGACACGCTCATCGGCAGCGTGGTGTGACCCGTCAGCGAGACCTTGACAACGTCGGCGTCGCCCTGGGCGCTGCTCGTCGCAGGGTCAAGAGGGAAAGAGCCTGACAGCGCCCCTGCGGCGTACCCGCCGAACTGTTGCTCGCGCGGGGAGAGGGGCCTGCTGCCCCACTCGATGACCTGAGTAATGTCCTCCCAGTGTTCTTCGCCACCTACTTTGCCAATCTCGCTCTTATAGAAACGGAAGACTTTGCGATCTCCGATTGTCACCACGACCAGAATGATGTCGTCGTGGTGATCGTCGGACGGGGTCGTCGCGCTGTGCGTGTTACCGCCTGAAATAGTGTAGGTGATTGCGCGCGGCGTGTACCCCCCGGGCACCTTGAAATTGTCGTTGATCTCGGCGAACGCGGCCGGGTTGCCCGAAGTGCTATCGACCTTGAACTTGACAACGTCGGAGAGGCGGATGTAGCGAGGCGTGGGCGGAGCGACATCGCTCACCTTGTACTTTCCGACGAAGCACATGTAGTTCTCCGGCTGTAGGTCACCGGGGGCGAGCGGATGGAAGACGCCGTTCCGGCAGAAGCCGGGCGCCTCCGGCCGGGCGACCGTCGCACCCGGCACCGGCTTGTTGGCGGCGGCAAAACGATAGAAGGCCGCGGGGTCGGGAATCATGAACTCCAACATTGTGCGCTTGCCGTAGTTCACGATCTGCGCTTCGTAGACCTTGTCCACCCAGCGGTAGATGCCGTTAACGTGATCCGTGCCGCCCTTATTGTCGAATTCGTGTTCGTTGATGACCTCGACCTCGCTGATGTCGGTGCGGGAGCGGCGCGTGAGAACACGTTCCCGAATTCTCTGTAGCGAGCGGCTAACGACATCGCGAGCGTATGAGGACGCCGAGTTGCGGCTCTCCGTGGTGCTCCCGGAGTAGGCATAGTTGCCATGAGCTTCGATGTTGACCGTACCGTAGGAGGCGGTGACCGTCACGCCGGCTTCGGCGCTCTTGTCCTCCTGAATCACGCGGGACGATTCGGTTTGCAGCTCGTACTTGTCGGTGGTCTGCAACTCGTCCTCGACCTCTTCCTCTCGTTCGATTTCTTCGACCAGCGTCACTTCGGAGCGATGGAGCTTGCGATGCTTCTTGGCCTTGCGCTCGCCGACGAGGACGTTCTCAATGTGGGCGATCTCGCCAGCGCGGTATTCGCGCAGGCTCTGGCGCACGATCAGGAGGTCGTGGATTCCGACCAGTTCGACTTTGCCGCGCGTATCGGGCGTGAAATTATTTTCCGACTTCGGTTCCGAGAGCACGACGGGTTTGCATTCGCCGCAGCCGGGGAGGTTGAAGGTGCTGGCGTCGAGGAGGAGGTCGCCAAAGTTCGTCGTGAGGTCGTGCCCGAGGCGGAAGCTTCGTTTCTCCAGTTGCTCGACGACGAAGGGCACGTCAACAGCTTTGGCGGAGACTCCGACATCCTCGAGGACTGCTTTCTTCGATGCCGCAGACAGTCGCTCCACCTTTTCCTGCGGCAGTACGGCGGCATGCGCGGCGACCGGTGCCTCTTTCCCGTCCAGATGGCGCAATTCGAAGAGGTGCATCGAAAGCGTTCCAGACAGCTCTTCGACTGCGGCCGCATTTCTCGCAAGCTGGTTGAGCAGCCCCTGCGCGCGCACGTTCTCCCTCTCGAGCTGCTCTTTACGGCGCTGATGCTCCTTGCGGTTTTCCTCCGCGCGCGCCTTATTGTCAGGGATCGGGAAGAGTTCTGAGGGCAGGAGCAGCGTGGCATTCAGCAGTCGGTTGATGGAGCGATCATCGAGCGCAGGTTCGCAGGAATCGGCCAGGCGGCGAATCACTTCGATGGCACGGAGCGCACGCATCAGACGGCCGCGCAGTCCGGTCACTGGCGGCGCGGCGACCGAGGCGAGAATCAGGCTGTCGGCGATGATGGTTCGGTCGTTCTCGAGTTCATCGCACACGACTTCACCGAAGACATCCTGCACGAGGCTGCGAACATGGGTGGTGCTCAGGTCGCGCGAGGCGTAGAGGCGCTTGGAGAACTGGAAGATCGGAGTGTTTAGACTCTCGAGCTGATTGAGAGACTTCGGGGCCGACATCATTTTCGCGGCGTGGTCGACGATACCTGTTCGCGGTCTCCCTTGCCGGCGCAGTTGCAGCAGCGAGCTGTAGTGCTGATGGGTTCTTTCCGCATGGTGGGGAAGGATGCGGATGATGCTGTCTTGGAGAGCCTCGTCGCTTGCAGGTTCCGGATTACGGACGATCGAGAATCGAAAGATTTCTTCCGGCGCGCTCAGTGATGCCATAGTGATGGCTCCTTTCTCCTATCTCTTGAAGCGTCAATTGAGACAATTGACGCTTGCTGCCCAACGCTGGGGATCAGCCGCCGCGCAGACAACTACACTAGCGGCAAGTTCTCGATGACATTGACGCTGACTCGCGGTCGGCTGCATCCCCTTGTTCGGCGGCATGCGGCTTCACGCCGCACTGTTTAGTTGCATTTACTACAGTTGGCGGGGCTACAGATACAGGAGGTGCAATTCTCCCCTTTGGAGTCACATACATGTATACAAGCGCACACATCATTTGAGTCCGCGCCATCTATCGCGCCGGAGAATCGAATACGTCCGGTGCGGAAAGCTGGATTCTGCTTCGCGGCATGTTGTCTAATGGCGTCCGCTGCCTTTTTCACATCGCCCCGTGGCCCGCAACTACCGCTCAGTGCGACAAGTACGACTCCTAGCAGGGCCACCCGAAGTAGCGGCCTCACAGAGAGAAATCTTTTCATAGAGCCTCCTCTGCTAATGGGTGTTTTTTCCAATGCAGCTTTTCGTAGCCGCAGGCATCGAAAGCGATAGCCGCCGAACTACACCTAGGCCGCAGCGGTATTTTCCGAGAACTACCGTGCCTCGCAGTCTAACCAGCACCACAGCCATGCTAATCATGTCCTGCTCCATAAGTCTGTGAAGAAGAGGGCGTAGGTCGCGCCCGACCCGATGACCACCACGGCGATAAAGATTGTTATCTTTCTGCTCATGGCCTGGCCTCCGGTGTGAAAGTGTTCGGGACGTGCACGTACAGGGATTGCGGGGCGATGCCGGCGCGTCATAGAATGCGGCCTGCCAACAGACGCTTCCTTCCGAGCGCGGCGGACGGTACACCTCCCACACGGCGATAGTCCTTCCCCCGGCCGGATTTTTTCCTGAACTTTTCCTGACCACCTCTATGAGCAATCGCCCCAGGCACTTATATGAGTTCGGCCCCTTCGTTCTCGACCCCGCCGAGCGCACGCTGCTGCGCGGCGGGAGCCCCGTGCCGCTCCAGCCGAAGGTCTTCGACACGCTCCTCGTGCTCGTCCAGAACGGCGGGCACTTGGTCGAGAAGGGTGAGTTCATGCGGGCCGTCTGGCAGGAGGATGAGTTCGTCGAGGAGCAGAATCTCAACAAGAACATCTCGAAGCTCAGGCAGGCGCTCGGGGAGGGCGCGGGCGGGGCGAAGTACATCGAGACGGTGCCGAAGAGCGGCTACCGCTTCGCCGCCGAGGTCAGGACAGTCGGCGGCACCGGTATCGGCGAGTTAGTCGTCGAGACGCGACCGCGCGCGAGCCTCGTCGTCGAGGAGGAGAGGCACGGAGAGGCCACTCCCTCTGACCGCAGCGCCGCCGCCGTGGAGGTCGCGGCGGCGAACCAGGCGGGGCGGGCGGCGGCAGCCCCCAGCCTTGCTGCCACCCCCGTGCGGCGGCTCGGACGCCGGACCGTCGTCGCCGCCACGGTTTCAGGGGTTGTGATGCTCGCCGTGGTCACTTACTTCTTGTACCAGCCCCGCGAGGCCGGGATGGTCGACTCCGTGGCCGTCCTCCCCTTCGTGAACGCGGGCGGCGACTCGGAGCTTGAGTACCTCTCGGACGGCGTCAGCGAGAGCCTCATCAGTTTGCTTTCGCGACTGCCGAGGTTGAAAGTCATCGCCAGGAGTTCATCCTTCAAGTACAAGGGGAGGGAGGTTGACCCGCGCGACGCGGGGCGTGCCCTGGGCGTCGCGGCCGTCCTGACAGGGCGCGTCGAGCGGCGCGGCGACGGGCTCTTCATCAGCGTCGAGTTGGTGGACGCGCGCGACAACACACACATCTGGGGCGGGCAGTACAACCGCAAGGCGTCAGACCTGCTCGCGGTGCAGGACGACATCTCCCGTGAGATTGCCGACAAGCTGCACCTGCACTTAACGTCGAGGGAGCAGCAGCAACTGGCGAGGCGCGAGACGGTTAATCCGCTGGCGTACGAGTTGCTGCTCAGGGCGTGCTTATACAGGAGACGGGGAACCACGAAGGATCGCATGCAGGCCGTCGAGTATTTACGGCAGGCGACAGACGTAGACCCCGCTTACGCGCCCGCCTATGCCGAACTGTCGTCGCTCTACAGTGGTCTGGTTAATAATCTTCTTCTGAACCCGAAAGAGTATCTGCCTGAGGCTGAGAAGACGGCGCGCAGGGCACTGGAGTTGGACGAGGGACTCGCCGAAGCGCATCTCGCCATGGCTCACGTTAAAGAGCACGCGTGGGACTGGGCGGCGGCCGAGCGCGAATACAGGCGCGCCATCGAGTTGAAGCCGAACCTCGCCAACGCGCACATCGATTATGTCTATCACCTCATCATCCGCGGACGGGATGATGAGGCCCTCGCCGAGGCCCGACGCGCCAGGGAACTTGATCCCCTCTCGCAGAGCGCCAACCAGGCAATCGTCCACGGGATGATATTAGCGGGCCAGACCAATCAGGCGATTGATGTCACGAAGAAGATGCTCGAACTAGACCAAGGCAATCCGAACACACACTGGCTCCTTGCAGGGGTTTATCAGAGGGCCGGGCAGTACCCCGAAGCCATCGCCGCCTATAAGGAAGCGATCAGGCTGGGAGATACCAGTGCTGACATTGAAGTAGCACTAGGCGCGGTCTACGCCCAGGCGGGCCGACCCGAGCAGGCGCGCGCGATTCTCAGGCGGTTAGAGACTGGGGAGGAGTACATCTCGCCCGTGGGCTTAGCAATCGTCCATGCCGCGCTCGGCGAGCGGGAACAGGCGCTCGCGCTCCTCGAACGCGCATGCGCGTCGCGCGACCAGCAGTTGATGTGGATAGGCGTCGAGCGGAGGTTCGCCTTCGCCTCCCTGCAAGCCGACCATCGATTCAACCTCATCATGCGTTGCGTAGGTCTCGCGCAGTGAAACAAACTTTACGTGGGCTACACGTACGGACGCCGCGTCACCCGAATATAATTGCAGGCATAACGATATGACGGAGTGAAGCAGAGGTCAGGAGCCAGGCATGCTATGCCAAATCGGAGTCCTATATGTTATATAACTTTCCTCTGTTTGAGAGACGGAGTTAGGGGCCGGCGTGCTCACTGCAATCGTCATTTCGACGCTTGGAAGGCGTCCGGCCTAAAGTCTTGGATCACCCCTTTCGCCTGTAACTGCGCGCCGGCGTCGGCCGCACCTTTCCGATTCGGGAAGCGGCCTATCTGCACCTGGTAGCGTGTCGTTTTCCCCTTACCGGAAATCTTGATGATCCGCGGCTCGACGCCGTAAGACCTGAGGCGTGAGGCGAGGTCATTCACTAGCCTCTCCTCCTGCTGCCCTCCGACGTTGAGAGCCCACCTTCCTTTCTCGTAATTCAGAGTGATTCCGAGGTCAGGAGGCCGCACCTCTTTAACCAGATTGAGCGGCCGGCACTCGGCCCTCCCCGGCTCTTCCGAACACAGCTTCATGTACCGTTCGTGGAAGGTGCCGCCGTCGTATGCCGCAAACATGAGACAGGCGAGGGAGGCCAAGACTGCGATGAGCCAGAATTGCGCGCCTTTGCCCTTCCAGGGGTCGTCGGCGGTCGGCTGCTGAGTTGGGTTCATCATGTTATGAGTCCTGACTGACCTGAGAGTCGATTGCGACGACGGCTACTGCCACCAGCACGCCGAACATGAGTTTGAAGAGCACCGGCGTTCGCTCCAGGGCGAACAGACGCCGCAGCGGTTCGACGGTCGCTCCCGAAAGGAGCCCCATCAGAAGGCTGCAATTCGCCAGAAAGAGCGTTATGACGATTAAGGCGGAATCGAAGATCGGCGGCGAGGCTTTGGCGAGAAGCGCTTGGAGGATTGCCTCCTCGCTCGCCGGCATGAGGGCGTACACGACCCCGACAACGTCGGCGCCGGCAAAGACCGGCGACGTGTTCGCCCACGCGGCGTTGACTACAGCGCGGTAGTCTCCGTTGGCGGAGCAGACGAGGAGCGTGAGTCCCGCCGCCGCGCCGACGCTGAACCCCGCCGCGAAAGCCCCGTAGATGTCCCTGCCACAGACACGCGCCGACTTGAGCTGGTCGATAAACTGTAGCCCCAGAAGGATGAGCACGCCGACGACTGCGGCCAGGGCGAGCACCGCTATGAGCAGGACTCCCAGGGCGGACATGATCCAGGCGAGCACGGGGACTACGTACTCCCTTAGCCACGCGGCAATGGCGGCAAGAGCAGGCGCGATATATGCCACCCACAAGGGGATGACAACGAGCCACACGACAGCGACAGCCACGGCGAGTCCCAACACCGCGAATAGAGTTCTAGCCGTGAACACACTGAACAATTGCTTCAGCCAGGCGAGAATCTGTTCCAGAGAGAGTTGCCTGAGGTATGCGATGAAGCCGACGGCCGCTATGACCAGGCCCAGACCGATGAGAGTGAACAGCACCGGCGGCCAGAGGAAGAATGAGAGAATGGCTGTAAATATCCAGGCGAGCAGGGAGAACAGCCAGCCCACACAGAGCAGCAGAATTGCCACCAGGAACAGAAAGAGGGAGACCCACGTCAGCACGAACAGCCCCAGGAGTAGACCACCCACGCCGGAGATAAAGATGTTCGCGGTCTGATGACGTATCGAGTTGAGTAGCAGCAGGCCGATGAAGAGGCCGAAGGACAGAATCGCCCAGCGGGCGAGTAACTCCAGCAGGAAGTACCTGCCGCCTGGCAACGCTTGGTAGATTCCGTCGGGGACTGCGGCGAGGGCGAGCAGCGCGCCCCTCGTCTTAGGCCACGGCAGGCCGTCGGCGATGTGCCTGAGGACTCCGTTGAGAGAGAAGACACAAACCACGAAACCGAAAAAGAGGGTGGAGATAGTCCTGGAGAAGGTGAGCCCGTCAGATTCAGAAGTGTTGGTGGTCATCGGAGGCGCGTCCTTGGTGGTGCGCCCGAACCACTCAATGCACTAACTTGTTCGGGCGGCTGGTGAGGCCGGCGGGCTCTGACGCCTGCCGGCGGTCATAGGAAACTTGAGGGTGCGAACAATATTCCTGCGCAAAGTGAAAGTCAACGATTTTCCTTCCTACTGTGTTGCCCACGCGAAACTGTCAGTGCTAATGCTCAGGCGATTATGTCAGTAGACTGCCTCCGCCAGATGGCAGGAGGCACGGATGCTACTGACGATGAAAGATAAGCAACGCATCGAGGCGATGCAGGCACTGATGGACTCCAGGCTCCGCGCGAGCAGGCCGCGGTCTGGCGTCAAGCGCCAGTTCGCTTGGTCTAAACAGGCCAGGAAATTTTCTTGACTTACGCCGAACAGGGGAGTATATGCTGCTGTTGTTCCATCGTGCTCGTTCGGCGTCTCACCTCGCGGCCCCCGGAGCGACACCTACTGACGAGAGTCTCACTCCCACTTTTACGAGAGTCCCACTCCCGCCAGCCGCTATCAGTTACAGGTAGCTGACTGCGATTCATAGTTGAAAGCGATCCTCGGGTCGTTATTTCAACCCCGAAAGCCACAGGGTAGCGCTAGTCTTCCGAGGGCGTTCGCCGCTGCTGGAGGCTCACAATGAAACACTCACAAAACCGAATCAAAGCGTTAGTCGCGGTCAGTTTGCTGGCCGTCTTTCCGTTCGTGGTTCAGTAGAACCGTAACCGCAGCGCCACGCGGCCGAAGGCGACGGGCGGGCCCGTCGACGGAAGTGTTTTCTACCAATGACTTTCCGGAGTCATGCGGCGCGGAAAGGAGCGGGAAGTATGTTTTGTCCAATCTGTGGTGCGGCTGTGACACCGGGTTTGGGCTATTGCAACGTCTGCCGGGCTGATTTGGGCGCGAGAGGAGCGCGCGGGCCTGAATCAAAAGTGCCGCCAACACAACTCGTCTGGGCAATCGTGGTCGTCAGCGTCGGGGGGTTGGCAGCGCTCCTGGGCCTCCTGGCGTTGGTCAAACAGGCATTCGACTTTAGCAGCGGACAGGTCGTAGGGATTGCGCTGCTTGGTTTTCTGCTCCTGCTCGGGGCCGAGATTCTGTTCATCTGGTACCTGGTGCGTTCGCCGAAGGGCGCCCAGACACCGGGTGATGAATCTCAACCGAAGGCTCCCACAACAAGTGAAACTCAGCCGAAGACACCAGCCACGAGTGAAGAGCTTCCTGGAGGTATCCCCATGAATACTCAATGCGAGCCGCAGACCATCCGCCGCTCCGCCGTTAGTCGCCGAGTGGACTCCCTGTTCAAGGCAATGTCCACAGACTTCCTGCTGCGCGAGCAGTTCGTCACCGAACCCACACAGGTCTTGGCCGAATACGTGCACGGTACACGCCTGTCGCCGGAGCAGGCGGCGGCTAGCGACCAACTCCTGTATTCTGTGGCGTCTAACCAGAAGCTGCTGGGCTGGCTTCGCGACTACTCGATCAAGAACAAAGGTGTTCTCCCCCCGCGTGACAGGTATGTGCGCGACTTCAGCCGCGCGGTGGTCGCATCCGGGAGTTACCACGTCGTCCTTGCTCTGGCGAAGAGTTCCGCCGAGAAGCAGGACATCTTCGATCCCTTCGAGTCATTCCTCCAGGTCGTCTTCGGTACCTTCGCCGGCAATCTCGGTAATATCCACGCCCAGACCGAGATGAGCACCGGGCACACGACCGGCACGGAGATGAGTACGGGGCACATTTTTGCGCAGACCGAGATGAGCACCGGGCACACCACGGGCACGGAGATGAGTACCGGTCATATCTTCGCCCAGA
This sequence comes from Pyrinomonadaceae bacterium, assembly GCA_040510435.1. Classification (GTDB taxonomy): domain Bacteria; phylum Acidobacteriota; class Blastocatellia; order Pyrinomonadales; family Pyrinomonadaceae; genus QHXN01. Next base: position 11,616 of record JBEVJD010000360.1, read on the forward strand.
CGGAGATGAGCACCGGGCATACCACCGGCACCGAGATGAGCACCGGTCACATCTTCGGACAAGAGGTCTTCCGGGTGGGCTACCAGCGGGTGACGCTCCTGGCCCTGGCCGAATACGCGACCAGACTCCGAGACGCCGGTGCCCTGGACGCTTTCTAGGGCTGGCAGTTCCGTCTGATAGCCGATGATCTGCCGGGCGCTGCCGCGGTAAGCCGAACGAGCGCGCGGTAGCGCCCATCAAGTCTCATAGCCTCGGACGGCGGCGGCCGGTGCCTGCCGCCGCGGTATAACCATATCAGCGCACGACTAGCAGGACTCAACATGAGCGTCTCGCAACCAACTGTCGCCTCAGGCGCCCCGGTCGCGCCCGCCGTGACCACGGACGAACAGCGTGAGGCCGAGCGGTACATCGTGTCGGGGCATCACCTTTCGCAGCAGGGCCGCTTCCGCGAGGCCGAGTCACTCTATCGTAAGGCCATCGAGCTGAGACCGGGGCTCCCCTTAGCGCACAACAACCTCGGATGGGTGCGACAGATGCAAGGCGATGGTGATGGAGCGGTCGCCAGCTACCGGCGTGCTTTGCAGCTCGACCCGGGTCTGCGGATCGCGCGAAGAAACCTCGCGCCACTACTCGTTCAACTGGGGCGGTTCGACGAGAGCATCGACCTTTGGCACGCCGAGATGCTCAGCGGCGCGGCGGGACACGGGTGGGTGGACGAGTTGATCTCGAATGCGATGGGAGGGCGGGACTTGACGCTCGCCGGCGAGTACGCCGAACTGTTCGCGCGCATCCGCTGGGGCACGCAGTGGTACCCGCCGCGCCGTGATAAAACTTTACCGCCGCTCTCGCCCCAGACGCCTCCCGTCTCTCTCTCCATGCCGAAGCTGCTCCACGACATCGAGCAGTTTTTATACCTGCAACGCCACGGGATATTCGGCGGCGCACTCACGCCGGTCATCAACGACTACGAGCGCACGGTCGAGCGCCTTGCGACGCTTGACACGGAGGCGCGCGTGCCGCTCGACGACGAGGCTCGGCAAGCCATCGGCCACGTTTACAATCGGATCATACACGTGCGCGACACGCCGCGGGTGAAGCGGACGCTCTCCGAGCGTTGGGACGCCGGGGCGGTGGAGTCGGACTACCTGGACAGGCCGCCCGGCATCGTCGTGGTTGACGACTTCCTCTCCGCGGAGGCGTTGGAGGAGTTGCGACTCTTCTGTCTTGAATCGACGGTCTGGCTAGCCAACCGGTACGCGCACGGCCGCCTCGGTGCGTTCTTCCGAGACGGTTTTAACTGCCCGTTACTCCTTCAAATAGCCGAAGAACTTCGCGGAGCGCTGCCGCGCGTCATCGGCGACCGATACCCGCTCCGTCAGCTCTGGGGATTCAAGAACGATCACAGCCTCCCGGCGGACTCGACGACCCACGCCGATTTCGCCGCGGTGAATGTCAACTTCTGGATTACGCCGGACGAATCGAACCTGGATGAGGGCTCTGGCGGGATGGTCATCTACGATCTCGACGCGCCGCTCGACTGGGATTTCACCACCTACAATGGTCGCTCAGGCTTTATCCGCTCCTACCTTCAGCTACAACAGGCGCGGGCGGTCTGCATCCCTTACCGCCAGAATCGCGCGATTATTTTCAACTCCGATCTTTTTCACACGACATCGGCCGTGCATTTCCGGCCGGGCTACGAGCACAGGCGGATGAACATCACCATGCTTTACGGACACCGGGAGCATGACGTTCATCACCGGCAGGAGGGGCACCGAAACCTGACGCCCGGCCCGGCCTCGTGGCGCTCGGCGGCCTTCTCGCGAACACGGAGGTCGCGGTGATGAGCGGCAGTATGTTCGGTCAGGATCGCTTCGTGCTCGATGTCCTCGACGGGATGCGTGGCGGCTTTTTCCTCGATTCGGGCGCGTCGGATGGTGTGAAAGGGAGCAACACGCTGCTCCTGGAATCCTCGTACGGCTGGAGTGGAATCTGCGTCGAGCCGAACCCAGGGTTTTTCGCCGAGCTGGTGAGGAACCGTCGCTGCCACTGCGTGAACTGCTGTCTTTACCATCAGGAGGGCGAAGTCGATTTCGTGGAGGCGGACGTGCTGGGGGGCATCTTGAAGGAATACCACCCCCAGCTCTTGCAGCAGGCAAAGACGGCATACCTTATTCCCGAGGACGACGCCGGGAGGCCGATGACCGTGGTGAGGCCGGCTCGTACCGTGCGCTCGGTGCTGCGGGAGTGCGGCGCCCCGCCCGTCATCGACTACTGGAGTCTCGACACCGAAGGGTCTGAACCGGCGATCCTTAAGAGCTTCCCCTTCGATGAATATTCCTTCCGGGTCATCACCGTGGAGCACAACTGGTTCCCGGCACGTGAGGAGATCAAGGGTATTCTCGAAAGCCGTGGCTACCGTCGAATCAAAGAACTCGCCGTCGATGATTGCTACGTGAAGGACGTGACCCTGCCGCAGTCGTCCTGGCGGAGCAAAGTTTGGCGTCGGCGCAACTGAGTCCGGTCTGTGCCCACGGCGTCGCAACCCCTTGTTCCCACAAAGAGTCTGTGGCGCGCTGCGCCTTCCCGGCTTCAAGGCGTCAGACGAAACGGGTCGTGGGCTTATATCCCAGACGCTTGAGCTCCGCGTCAACGTGTCGAAGGTTCGCGGTCGGGAACAGGAGCCGCCCAATCGGCTCGTCCGCGAGCGCGCCGATGCGCCTGAGCCCGCCGGGGGACAACGCATAGAGTTTGAGAACCACCCGGCGAGTGAAAAGAGCCCTGTAAGGCGTGACCTCACCGGAACGCAGCCCCACGAGCGTCGATGCGCAGATCGATGTGATTATTTTGGGCGTGCGCGGCGCACCCGTCAGCCACGCGGAGGAAGGCTGAGCAAAGTCCAACCAGGACTCTTCGATCTCCCCGTTCGGATACACGACCTCCAACTGCCACACCACCCCCGCGGCGGCTAGCCGCTCGCGCCACTCCCGCACCGAGGGACTCATCAGCTCCCTCAGAAATTCTCCCTTGAGAAACGCCCCGACCTCGCGGCGGAGCGCTTCGGCACCATGCTCGTAGGGGTCTTCGTCCTGTAGCGAAGGGACGCCCAAGTCAGGACGCCAATCGAGACTCGCGGCCGGGGCCTCATCAATTCTCTCCACCCACGGCAACGCATTCTCGCGGATCACGAAGTCTTCGGCGTTAATGACGCCCCCCTGAGGTAGCGACAGGGCTTGAGTCCCGGGGAGGAGGGTGCGAACGTCTTCCAGGAATTGCCGCTCTGAAATGGGAAATCCCCGTTGGTTCTGCCACGGTTGCGCACAATAACGGTACCCGCATGATGAGGGCACCACACACCGTGGGTTCGCCTCCGTCACAGCATTGAGGTTCATGGCGTAACGTTTGTACGGGAAGGAGCCGCCGAGTGCGTCGCAGCCGAGCTCCTCCTCGATGAGCGCCTGGTACTGCGCGAACATCAAATCCAGTCGCCCCGCCCGCTGCCTCACGAGCGAAAAGGCGCGCTGGTCGAACTCGGTGTCAACACAATTCCAGACATGCCGCCCCGCATGTGAAAAGAGAACTCCCATCTCTGGGAAGACCACGTTGCTGGGGGTGAACGTCAGTTCGAGATCATTGAAGCCCATAATCTGTCCGGGCGTGACGGGCCACAACTCTTGAAACCCCATGGCTTCAAGGGCGCGTGCGATGAGGCCGCATCCCCGCGGGAACACCACCGGGCAACGTCTCTCGAGGAGATTCAGACTCCGGATACAGAAATGGTCTCCGTGCTCATGCGAGATGACCACGAGGTTATATGCACCCTGAACGCCATTTGGGTCGATGCGGATCGGGGGCTCGAAGCAATTGACCCCGCACTCGAACGGCTCAAAGAAGACCGGATCCATGAGGCAGCGCGCCCCCCTCGCCTCGACGATCAAGCTGGCATGTCCGATCTTGTAAACGTTCATCACGGGTGAGTCCCCCTGGTAACTGCTATGCTGATATTTGCACCAGAATCGACGTACTTAACGGACGAGTGCCGTGACGTGCTCAGCGTGAGAGCGCACAACAGGCTGATCTCACAACTTTAACCCATAACTCCCGAACACCTACACATCGTCTCGCAACGTCCGATAATACATCTTTATGTCACAAGGCTTTGATTCAAAAGTCCCGCACGTGGATACGTGAACACTAACGCCGCGCCTCGCGTCGGCCCCCGTAATCGCATAATGAAGGCGGGCGGGCGACGCTTTGAGCATCGCCCGCCCGCCTTCCGCTTCGGCCGGAGCCGCGGCTTGAGGTTACGTTACACAACCCGCGCCCGCGGCGCGGGACTGCGATTGAACGCGACCGAGCGCTTAGTGACTGAGCGGTCGGAAGTCGCGGCGGATGTCGAAGAAGCACGGCGAGTTCACGAGCATGTCGAGGTCGAGCGCGCGACGCTTGAACTCGTTGAAGTTTCTCGTCGGCGCGCCGTCGGCCGGATCCGTCACGTTGATGCCGGTCATGAAGCCGGACAGCCCCGCGGGCGTCCCGAAGGGCGCAGGCTTGATGTGCGTGAAGATCGTGTTGGTCTCGCCCGAGTGGCAGGCGCTGCACGTGTTGAGCGAGAAGAGGTGGCGCGCCTGCCGGTTGACGATGACCACAGTCGGGCCGTTGTTCCAGAAGGTGCCGAGGGGCACGTTCGAGTGGTTGCCGAGGAACTTCTGGCCGAGCCAGAAGAGCGGCACGTCGTGGCGTTGGAGCAGGATGTTCGGCGTGTCGGCGTTGACGTAGTTCGCCGTCAGGTCTGTGTTCCTGCGCGTCTCGTCGGGCGTGAGCTTCACGTTCAACTCCTGCAAGAGTCCGTCGAAGGGCGGCGGCAATCGAAACTCGCGCATCTGCCAGGTGTTGTCGGGCGCCGGATTGGCGATGGCGATCTCGTTCGTGCGGAGTTGATTGAGCGCGCTGCCGTTGGGCTTGCGCGGCGCGGCGTTGGCCTTCGTGAACTGGTCTGTGATGGCTTGCAGCGCCGCGTTGTAAGCCGCCGAGCCGAGGGGGAGGCTGCTCAGCTTGGCCCACTGGCGTCCCCAGTCGCGGATGGCGCAGCCCGTGCGGTCGATGCCGTATTCGAAGATGACCGTGAACTGCGTCGGCGCGCAGGCGACCCGCGGGCGACCCGTGTACGGGTCGATGCCGCCGGTCGGCCTCATGTCGAGCACGCCGAAGACAAAGCGGCCCTCGCCCGCGCTGCCACCGCCGTAGGCGGAGTTCGAGCGCAGGTCTACGCGGTTGACGATGGCGAGCAGCCGGAACGGCGCCTTCTTCAAGTCGAGCGGCATGCCCGGCCCGCCCGAGGCGGCCTGCCACGGGTCGATGATGAGCTGCT
>JBEVJD010000361.1:0-10501 GCA_040510435.1 Pyrinomonadaceae bacterium
ATGTAGCGGTCGGCGCCTGCGTTCGGGCCGGGGAAGAGCTTCAGGATGGCGAGCCCGTTCGGCGACAACTTCGACGCCGGGATGATGTTGCCGGGGAACGCGACGCCGTTGGTCGAGGCCGACTTGTCGCAAAGGATGAAGCGCGTCGCGGTCTGTGTCACGCCCGCCGGGGTGCAAGAGGTGTTGTTGGCCGGGACGTTCGCGGGCAGGAACGCGCTGAAGTCGCCGCGTCGCATCGCCTCGGTCGGCACCAACTCGCTCAGCGACCTTCCGGTGCGCGGTCGCTTGAACTCAAGGCCGCCGAAGAAGAAGAGCTTCTGCCTGTAGGCCGGGCCGCCGACGAAGCCTCCGAAGTTGTTGAAGCGCAGCAACGGCTTCTCGGGCTCCGCGCGCTGCTTGCTCTCCCACGAGTAAGCGTTAAGCGCGTCGTGGCGGAAGAACTCGAAGACGGAGCCGTGGAACTCGGTCGTCCCGCGCTTCGTCACGACGTTGACGGCCGGCCCCGCCTGCGCGCCGTACTCGGCGCTGTAGGGGCTCGATACGAGCTTGAACTCCTGTATGGCGTCCACGCTGATGTTGTTGACCTGCGTCCCGACCGAGCCGTGGTCAACGTTGCTCGCGCCGTCGAGCGTCGGGGCCGTGCGGCGCCTCAGGCCGTTGATGGCCGTGTCGTCGATACGCACGTTGGTGCCCTGCTGCGTGTCGTTCGTCAAAGACGAGGTGCCCGGCGCGAGGTTGATGAGCTGCGCCCAGTTGCGCCCGTTCAGCGCCAACTCCGTCACCTGCGTCCCCGAGATGAGCGTCTCGACGTTGGCCGTCTCGGTGTTGACCGTCTGGTACGTGTTCTCGCTCACCTGCACCGTCTCGGTGACGCCCGCGACGTTCAGGCGCACCGTCATCGAGAAGGTGTTCCCCACGTCGAGCTTGACGTTCTCCTGCACGACGGCCGAGAAGCCCTCGGCCTCGATTGTCACGCGGTAGACGCCTACAGGCAGGTTGGGCACGACGAAGAAGCCCTCGCCGTCGGTCGTGGCGGTGCGGCGCACGGCCAGCTCGCGGCTCTCGACGACGACGGAGGCGTTGGGCACGACCTCCTCGCGCACGGTCGAGACCGTGCCGTTGATGCTGGCGTTGATCTGCTGCGCGGACGCCGGGCGCGGGAGGCCGACGGCGAGGACGGCGATTGCGGCGAGGAGGGCGACTTGCCGGGTCAATCCCGTTGACGGTCTTCGAGTCTGCCTGACGGCTGCCGCGCTCTGCCGCGGGCGCGTTTGTGGGGCGAATCCTTGTCTCATGGTCGGAGCCTCCTTCCCATTCATGCCGCGAACGTGTCGGGTCACGCTATGTTAGCGTTATCACAGCCGGGCGCCGCCGTTTTCAACTCTAACTGACGGGCGGCTGTCCCTGTTTCTGTAAGAGCGTCGGCGGGACGCGCCGACGCCTGCGTAGTCCGCGAGGTTCTCTCTTTACTCGGCCAACGTCGAGCCGCGCACGACCAGTTCGCAGGGCATGACGCGCTCCTCGCGCGCGGGCGTCTCGGCCGACTCCATGCGGCGCAGCAGCGCCTCGGAAGCGATTTGACCCTGCTCGCGCGTGGGCTGGCGCACGGTCGTCAGCGGCGGCGTCGTGTGCGCCGCCAGGGGCACGTCGTCGTAGCCGACGATGGCCACGTCCTGCGGAATCTTTAAGCCCGCCTCCTTGGCCGCGCTCATCGCGCCGACGGCCGTGAAGTCGTTGCGCGCGAAGACGGCCGTCGGGCGTTTGCGCAGGGCGAGGAGCTTCTTCATCCCCTCGTAACCCATCGTCTCGGTCGAGTAACCGGGCCACTGGTCGCCATCGTCTGCGCGACCGACGATATGTCGTTCGTCTACCTTCAGGCCGTGCTCGCGCATCGCTTCGAGGTAGCCGTGATACCTTCTGAGCCCGACCCCGCTGGTCGGCGTAACGCCGATAAATCCAATGTTTTTGTGCCCCAGCGCGATTAAGTGTGTCGTCGCGTCGTAGCCGCCGCGGAGGTTGTCGGCGGCGATGAGGTCTGCGTTCGGGTGGCGGAAGTCGCGCCCGATGAGGACGACGGGGATGCCTCCCTCGATCATCTCGGCGAGGCGGTCGTTGCCGAGCTTGTTGGCGCGCGTGGCGACGATGACACCGTCCACGCGGTGGTCGGCCAGAGACTCGAAGGCGGCGATGTCTTCGCGCGCGCTGTGCTCGCTGACGCAGATGAAGACGTTGTAGCCGCGGCCCAACATCACCTCGCGCACGGCGCGCGCCAGTTCCGCCGCGAAGGGGTTGGCGATGTCGCCGAGCACCAGCCCGATGGTGTCCGTGCGCTGCCGCTTGAGCCCGCGCGCCAGCCCGTTGCGCCGGTAGTTCATGGCGCTGACGGCGTGCAGAACCTTCTCGCGCGTCTCGGCGCTGACGTAGCCGTTCCCGTTGACGACGCGGGAGACGGTCATCGGCGTGACGCCCGCGGACGCGGCGATGTCGGCGAGCGTGGCGTGCTTCTTTTTCGGCGTTGAACGGCGCATCGAAACCTGCCGGAGCGGACGGGGCAAAACCTGTTAACGTTAACGGAAAAGGTTAATAACACGGGTCGGCCGCGCTTGGCAACACTTTTTTATTGGGTCGCCAAATTATTCCCCGCTCAAGTCCTTCAGGGGCGCGCAGAATTTTTTTTTACGCCGGTGGGAATATGAGCGCGCTTTCAGCACCTTTAACAGAGGAAGGCAGCCGGAGTGCTGCTTAGCTCTTAAACTTTATGACGGAAGGAAAATCGAGATGAAGGTCAACTCCACCGTGAAGGCTGGCGAAGTCACAGTCAACAACAAGCAGGCGGTCAAGGGACTTCGCGTCAAGTCGGGCGTCAAAGCGGGCGATGGCCCTGAGAATGACGGCGGCGACAAAATCACAGTCAACCACAACCAGACCGTCAAGCGCTAGGTCTGCGAGGCTCTCAGTAAATAGAAGATGCCGCGCGACTGCCGATTGAGCAGTCGCGCGGCATCTTCTTGCCTGTCGGCCTTCCGCTAGAAGTTCAGCTTCAGCCCGAACTGGAACTGGCGCGGATCGAAGGCGGCGGTGGAGCGGCTGCGGTAGCGGCCGTTGGAGGTGCGCTCGTTGATGAGGTTGACCTCCTCGAAGCGCGGCGAGGCGGCGGCCTCGTTGAAGCGGTTGAAGAGGTTGAAGCCTTCGGCGATGACTTCGAGCCTCAGGCGCTCGCCGAGCGGGACGGTGCGCGCGACGCGCAGGTCGAGCGACTGGTAGGAGTGCGTCAGGCCGACGTTGCGCCCGAGGTTGCCGGCCTGGAACGCGGCCGGCGCGAAGAGCACGCCGTTGGCGTCCACCGACGGGCGGTCGGTCGAACTCGACAGGTCGTTGTTCGTGTCGCGCCCCGACAGGATGTTGAAGGGTCTTCCGGAAGACCATTCGAAGATCGGCGCGACGATGAAGTCCGAGAGGAAGCTGCGGAAGCCGCCCGCGCTGCGCCAGGAGACGGGCGAGGCCAGCACGCCGCTGAAGACGAAGCGGTGGCGCTGGTCGAAGAGCGAGTCGGCGCGCTCCAAGTCGAGCCGGGTCACGTCCTGCGGCAGCAGAAGGGTCTGGAGGTCGCTGGAGTCGTCAATCGAGTGCGCCCAGGTGTAGGAGGCGAGGAACTGGTAGTTGTTCGCCATCCGGCGACGCACCTCGAAGGTGCCGGCGTGGTAGACGGAGTTGCCGTCGGAGACCTGCGCGTTCACGTCGCCGAAGGTCGTGACGAAGCCGGGACGCGCGAGCGCGCCGGTCGCCAAGAGCGCGCCGTTGAAGACGGCCGGCGTGACCGCGCCGCCCGAGATGGCCTGCGTAAAGAAGTAGTTCGGCCCCGACGGGCGGAAGAGGTTGGCCGCGAACGGCTGGACGACCGCGCCGCGCGTCGTGACAGCGATCAGCCCCGGGACGGGCTGCGCGACGATGTTCGAGCAGGTCGCGGGCGAGAGCGTCAGCACGGCCGTCGTGTTCGGCGGCGCGGTGCCGAAGCAGCGCTGGTAGTTCTGGATGAGCAGCGCGTTGTTCGGCGCGTTGAGGTTGGTCGGGTGCGGCAGGTGGTGCGCGCCCGTAAACAACCAGCTCGCCTGAACCGACATGTTCTCCGTCAGCTTGTGCTCGATGGTCGCGTTGGCCTGGCTGGCGTAGGCGAACTCGAACTCGTTCGAGACGGGCAGCGAGAAGGGCAGGAATGGCCCGAAGCCCGGGAAAGTCTGGTCGTTGAAGCGCTGGCGGCCGAACTGGTACTGCGCGGTCGCCGCCGCGCCCGGCGTGAAGACGCCCGGCGGGCACAGGGGGTTGCCGCCCGCGGCGGTGCAGACCGTGCCCTGGAAAATCTGTACGGCGTTCAGGAGCGCGGTCGGCGTCGGGCTGCCGGGCAAGCTTACGAACTGCTGCTGCTGCACATTGTCGGCGATGTCGGAGTTGAAGCCGATGGCCAGCAGCGGGTGGTCGTAGAAGAGTCCGTAGGCGGCGCGCAGCACCGTCGAGCCGTTCCCACGAACGTCCCAGGCCATGCCGATGCGCGGCGCGAAGTTGTCCTTGTCGCGCGGGAAGCCCTGCTGGATGCGGAAGGCGTCGTAGAAGCCCTGCGTGGTGGCCGCGGTGACCGTCAGCCCCGAGAGCGGGTCGCGGAAGTCCTGCACGGCGAGCTGGTCGGTCTGCTCGTAGTCGTAGCGCACGCCGTAGTTGAGCGTGAAGCGCGGCGTCACCTTCCAGGAGTCCTGTGCGAAGACGGCGAAGGGCCGGTTCTTCAGGTTGCTGCTCGGGTTGCCGAAGCCCTGCACGTAGTTGCCGGGGAAGCCGAGGCCGTACTGCTGGACGGGCTCGAAGGCGGGCGCGCAGCCCGCCTGCGTCGAGGTCAGGCAGTCGCCGCCGGGGAAGGCCGCCAGGGTCGTCGCGGAGAGTCCGCCGAAGTTGTAGAGGCCGGCGAAGTTCAGCTCGAAGAGCGCCGAGACGCTGATGAAGTTGGCGTCGCCGCCGAACTTCAACGTGTGGTTGCCGGCGACCACGCTCAGGTTGTCGCTGTAGGCGTAGCGGTTCTCGGTGCGGATGACCGGGCTGAACAGTTCGCGGCCGACGAAGGCGACGCCCGAGATGTTGTAGGCCGTCGCCTCCCCGTTCTGCGACGTGAAGGTCGCGCGGCGCTGCCCGAAGTTGAAGCGCGCCTCGTTGACCATCGTGTTCGAGAGCGTCGAATGGAGCGTGGTGACGAAGTTCGTGTCGCGGAGGGTCTGGATGCCCGTGCGCGAGAAGTCGTTCTGGCCGAGCGCCTGGTTCTGCGACTCGACCTGGATGCCCGTGATGTCCGAGGGGTTATAGCCGAAGCGCATCGTCAGCTCGTTCTTCTCGTTGATGCGATGGTCGAGGCGCGCCGACGAGAAGGTCGTGTCCTCCGAGATGGGGAAGACGCGGTTGAGGCCGAAGAGCGGGCGGAAGGCGTTCGGGCTGACGGGGACGGGGGCGCCCGTCAGGAAGAAGCGCTGCCCGATGGTCGTGCCGGCGGTGATGGCGCCGCCGGGGCTGCGCAGGGTGCTAGCGCCGTTCAGCCCCGTCTGCCCGCCCGCGGAGGCGAGCGTCGCGTACTGGACGGCCGCGCCGGCGATGGCCTGCCCCGTCGCGATGTTGCCGGGCGTGCCGGTCGCGATGAGCTGCGCGGCCTGCGAGAGCAGGCCCTGCACGTAGCCGGCCTGCTGCGCGGTGACGCGGTCGAAGGTCTGCGAGAAGGGGAGGAAGGGCGCGCCGATGGTGACGCTCGAAGTCAGGCGCTGGACGACATCCGAGGTGAAGAAGCCCGACTCCTGCCGCTTGCGCTGCTCGAAGGCGATGAAGCCGAAGGTCATGTCGCGCGCGAGCGGGAAGCCGAGGGTGGCGCCGTACTGGGCGCGCGTGAAGGGCGGCTTCTTGTCGGGGTCGTTGTCGATGATGGGCGCGAAGGGGTTCTTGGCCTGAATCGACTTGTGGCGGATGAAGCCGAAGATGTTGCCGCGCACGTCGTTGGTGCCCGACTTGGTGACGACGTTGACGACGCCGCCGGCCGAGCGGCCGAACTCGGGCGCGAACGAGTTGGTGACGACCTGGAACTCCTGCACCGCCTCCTGCGAGACCGTGCTGCGCGAGGCGTTGACCGAGTTGTCGGTGTTGTCGGCACCGTCCACCTGCACGAGGTTCGAGCGGCCGCGCTGGCCGCCGAAGCTGACGCCCGAGGTCGGCGCGGGGCCGATGGGGCGGCCGTTATCGCGCGTGACCGCGGAGGTCGTGAGCGTGAAGTTGATGTAATCCCGCTGGTTGATGGGCAGGTTCTCGATGCGCACCTGATCGACCGTGTTCGAGACGTTCGTCTTCGAGGTCTCGATCAACTCGGTCTGCGCGCCGGTGACGGTGACGACATCGGTGATCTGGCCGATCTCAAGCGCGAAGTCGAGGTCGGCGCGCTGGCCGACGGTGAGCGTGACGGTGGGGACGACAGCCTTCTTGAAGTTGACGGCCTCGACCGACACCTCGTACTGCCCCGGCGGGAGTTGGACGAAGCGGTAGAAGCCCTCGTCGTTGGAGGTGGCCGTGCGCGTGACGCCGACCGACGGGTTGCGCGCCGTGACGGTGGCGCCGGCAACGACCGCGCCCGCCGGGTCGCGGACGAAGCCGGACAGGTCGGCGGAGGTCGCGTCTGCCTGCGCCAGCGCGGCCGGCGCGCCCAACGAGAGCGCGAGGGCGCACGCGAGCACAAAACGGTAAGCGGTCGGGAGCCACCGCCCGGGGTTAGCACGCATAACTCTTCTCTCCTTAAAAGACAAACTGATTGCTAAAGGCGAGGCGTAAATGCGGCCCGGTCATTGTTCCCGCGCCAAACAAATCCGCCAGAGTGAGTCTTCAGAGAGGTCGCTCGCGAACAGACGGCGGGCGCGCGCCGGGAGCTTGAGTCGCGTCTCGCCCGTTTCGTTAAAGGAGGTCTGTGCTTTAGCCTGTTCTTACGGAGAGCAACCGTCTCTACTTACGTCCGACTTTGTACCTTAAACGCACCGCCTTTGGCAAGAGAACCCTTCTCTTCAGAGGGCGAGCCCGCGGCGCGTGGAGCGCGCGAGCCGTCGGCGCAGGCGCGCGCTCGCGCCGAGCGCGATGACGGAGACCTCGGCGAGCGCGGTGGGGGCGAGCGCCGCGCGGCGCAACAGGCCGCACAGGCGCAGCCGCGCGTCGAAGCGCGAGCCGTAGGCGCGACGATAGTCCCTGGCTATTTCATCGAAGTTCTCGCCGCCGCGCGCCAGCCAGTTTGTGACCGACTGCGCCGCCAGCTCGCCGCCTTCGAGCGCCATGAGCATGCCGCTTCCCGTGAAGGGGTCGATGAAGGCGGCGGCGTCGCCGACGGCGAGCAGACCTTCAAACGGCGCGGGCTCGTGGCGGCCGAAGCCTTCGAGCGAGACGCCGAGCCAGCGCGAATGCGCCGTTGCGTCTTTGAGCGTGCGTGCGGCGCGCCGGTTCCGCATCAAGACCTCGCGCAACACGCGCTCCGGGTCGCTTTCGCGGGAGCGCACGTCGCCCGCGCGTGCAATGAAACAGAGGTTGCTCAAGCCCCCTTCGACCGGGCTCAGTCCGCCGTAGCCGCCCGGGTAGAAGTAGATTTCGCACACGCCCGCCGCGCCCCGCGCGCCTTCCAGATGAGCCTTGAAGGCGACGAGCGGCGCACGTTGTTTCTCGGCGGGGCCGTCCGCGCTCGCGTTCTCGCGGTTCGCCCTCTTCCCTTCACCGTTCAACTCGCGCTCGGCGCGCCGCACGACTGCGCGATGCCGCCCCGTCGCGTCCAGCGTGACCCGCGCGCGAAACTCTCTGAGGTCGCCGCCCGCGTGCAGGCGCACGCCGCACACGCGCGCGCCTTCGACGACGAGCGACGCGACCGCGGCCTCTTCAATGACGGTGACGCCAGCCTCACGCGCGCGCGCGAGCAGCCGCGCGTCCATCTCGGCGCGGCTTAAGCCGAGCGCGCCCCCTTCACTTCCGCCGAACCACGCGCTCGGCACGGAGACGCCGCGACCCGAAGGCGCGTAGAAGACCGTCTCCGAAACGCGCGCGCCGCCGCGCCCCATCTCTTCGAGCACGCCGAGCCGCGCGAAGTGCTCCAGACATTCCGGCGAGATGAACTCGCCGCACAGCTTCTCGCGCGGGAACCGCTCGCGCTCCAGGAGCAGCACGCGCGCGCCCGACGCGGCGAGTCGAACGCCCGCGCTCGCCCCGGCCGGCCCGCCGCCCACGATGATCGCGTCGAACTCCGCCGTCATACGCTCGCACTCAAAACCAGTCGATAAGGGAACCGCCGCTCGACCTTGACCTCTTTCAGTCCTGCTCGCTCACCTAAACGATGAAGTTCGTCGGGGCGGAAGGCGCGGAGGATGGAGAGCGCGCCGTCCTCGCGGACGAGGCGGTTGTGGAGAATGAGCCGGCCGACCGTCGTGTAAAAGTAGTAGGCAACCGGGTGGCGGTGCAGGTCTATGCAGTAGACGCGGCGGCGTGCGACGCGCGCCATCTCCCTGAAGACCCGGACGCAGGCGTCGTCGCGGAAGTGGTGCGTGAAGAGAGAGCACATCACATAATCGAACGCGCCGTCGGCGAAGGGCAGGCGCATCGCGTCGCCGCGCACCGATACGACTTCTTTAAACTCGCGCGACTCTTCGAGCAGTCCCGCGGCCGCGCGCTCGTTCAGCTCAAGCCCGACCAGCCGCGCCGCGGCCCCGCGCCCACGCGCCGCGAGCGCGACCTCGCGCAGAAGCTCGCCCGTCCCCGCGCCCACGTCGAGCAGAGTGAACGCGCGCGCGCCGCCGCGCTCGATGTCGGGGAGCACGGAGCGCCTCAAGGCGCTTACGTCGCCGAGCCAGCGGTTGACGCGGCGCAGCTCGGCCAGGCACCCCTCGTACTCTTCGGGCGTGTAGTCGCCCTTGTCGATGTGCTCCAGCTCGTGGCTGCGCTGGCCGAATCGCCCGCTCACATCAGCACGTAGTTGTACGTGATAACGCCCGAGACTTTGACGGGGCGGCCGCACATTGTCGTCGGCTCGAACTTCGCCTTCCTCGCCGCCTCGACGCTCGGGGCGTGCAGCAATGTGTGGCCCGAGAGGGCCTGTGCCGAGGCGACATTACCCTTCTCGTCAATCAGAATCTGCACGGTCACCGTCCCGGAGGCTCGCACGCCCCTTGCGATAGGAGGGTACTCGGGCGCCGGTTTCCTGATGGCCTTGTGGTTGAGCACGCCGCCCGCGACGACCTGTTCGATCTTGTCGACCTCGGGCGAGGGCTGCGCCGGCGCTTCAACTTTGAGCGTGTCGAGCAGAGTCTTCCAAGCGGCGGCGCCCGCGGCCTCGTCCTTCTCGGCGCGGACGTGGACGAGGTGGAGCAGGCGCTGGCCGAGGACGACTGTGTAGACCTCGGCCGTCGTCGGCTCGCCTTCAAGTACGCCGCCCATGCGGAAGCCGACGGCGGTGCGCCCGCCGGCCGGCACACACTGCGCCTCGTTCGGCGGCGGCGGGTTGTTCAGGCCGAGCTTGTGCGCGATGTTGGCGACGTAGGGCATGGTCACGCGGGCGCGCGACCCGTAGAGCTGCCCCGCGGTCGTAATCAACTCGCGCTGCGCGAAGACCATGATGATGTTCGACCCGCCCGCGCGCGTGAGCACCGCGCGCTGCAACTCGGAGTTGCTCGTGTCTGAGAGCGTCCACGCCGCGGGGTAGTCGAACGCGAGCCCGTCCTTCGAGAAGTGCCCGGCGCCGTCCTGCGGCCCCACCGCGGCCGGCACGCCTGAGAGCGGCGCGAGTAAGATGACGAGAACCAGCAGCGTTGTCTTCATGCTCAGCTTAATCACTCCGACGGGCGCTCGACGACGAGCGCGCTGTTCTTCGAGCCGAAGCCGATGCAGTTGCAGAGCGCCACGCGCACGTCGCGCGCGCGCGCGCGGTTGGGCGTGTAGTCGAGGTCGCACTCGGGCGAGGGCTCGTCGAGGTTGATGGTCGGCGGGATGAGGCCGGTGGTCATCGCGCACAGCGCCGCGGCGAGCCCCGCCGCGCCCGAAGCGCCCTGCGGGTGTCCTATCTGCGACTTCGTGCCCGACATCGGGATACGCTTCGACGCCTCGCCCAACGCGAGCTTGAGCGCCTGCGTCTCGATGCGGTCGTTCAGGACGGTCGAGGTGCCGTGCAGGTTCACGTAGTCAACCTCCTCGGGCACGCGCCCCGCGTCTTCGAGCGCGAGCCGCATCGCGCGCGCGGGCTCTTCACCTGTGTCTTCAAGCCGCACGCGGTGGTAAGCGTCGCACGTCGCGCCGTACCCGGTTATCTCCGCGTAGATGTTCGCCCCGCGACTCCGCGCGCGCTCGTACTCTTCGAGCACGTAGACCCACGCGCCTTCACCCAAGACCATCCCCGAGCGGTTGCGCGAGAAGGGTCGAGAGGCGCGCGCGGGCTCCTCGTTCCAGTCCTCGGTCAAGACCTTCATCAGACAGA
>JBEVJD010000362.1:0-13027 GCA_040510435.1 Pyrinomonadaceae bacterium
AGGCGATGCGAGATGACAGGCGGGCGCTCGGCAGAGGGACTGTTAGCGGTGGAATAGCCGACGCTGAGTTTGCAGAAGACGGCAGGAGGAAGCGCGGAAGAGGGCGAGAAGGATGATCTACCCGGCCCACCATTCACGGCGGTCAGAGGTGTAGCGACGACGTCTGCGGCGCAAGACAAGCATGATCACTCCGGCCGCTAAAAGGCAGATGATTACTCCTACGAGCAAAGGCGAATACTGAAGCACGTAGGCAGTTTAGCAGAGCCCATTCCCTGTCCCTCACATCAATTTGCCCACCGACGTGAGTTAGTGATCTTGATACATTTTATCCTTGTTTGGTGGGGTGCATCTTCCATTATCGGAATTAACGTAAGAAACTGTAAACAAAGTGTTTAACTTGAAATTGTGGGTAATTAAAGGGCATGAATAGATGTCTGTAAATAGCTGAATTTATCCATGTTGAGGACATTGATTTTCCGCGAGTAGAATCATCCGTTATCTGTCTTGCTATTCCCAAAAGAATTATCTTGCACTATTTTGAACTTTTGGCCTATTATCTCGCGCTATGCAGCACGAAAGACCAACTGACCTAATACCGGTGAAGGACGCGCGCGCCCTGATCGGCGTGTCACACACGAAGATGACGCAGCTCATCCGTGAGGGGGTCGTCAGCACCTACCCGAACGTGCTGGATAAGCGCGAGAAGTTAGTAAGCAAGGCGGAGATTATGGCCCTCAGGCCCTATCGAGCGGAGGCGGCATGATCACCATAGCAATCGCCAATCAAAAAGGGGGTGTGGGCAAGACTGCGACGTCGGTCAACCTAGCCGCCTTCCTTGGGCAGAAACATAGCACCCTGTTAGTAGACTTCGACCCGCAAGGTCATTGTGCTCAGGCGTTTGCGCTGGATGCCAACTTGCTCTCTCCCACTGTCTATGACGTGCTTTTCGGGCGGGCGGAAGCGCCGGACGCGATCCGCGCCTTGCGCGAACGTGCGTCCCTGCTGCCGGCGAACCGTGAACTGGCGATGGGCGAGGTGGAGTTACGCAACACCTACCGGCGCGAGGAGAAGCTTCGCTCCGCTCTTGAGGGCCTTCACTACGAGTATGTGCTCATAGATTGCCCGCCGAACCTGGGACTTTTAACGGTCAACGCGATGATGGCTGCAGACCATGTCATCGTTCCCATCTCGTCGTCGCTCGCGCTCAAAGAGGCTCTGGAGCTGCTTGAACTGCTCGGCACGCTCAAGCAAGCCTTCGGCAAGAGATGGCGCGTGCTTGCGCTGCAAACCTTTTACCGTCAAGGCGTTAAGGAGCATGAAAACCTCCGCACGCGGCTCTCGGAGGAGTTCGGCGAGCACCTTCTGGACGCCAAGATCAACCTGAACACGGACATTTCGGTCGCGATGTCAGCCGGACGGCCGATGCTAGATTATCAACGATCTAGTGGCTTCCTCGACTATGGGCGGCTGGCGAAGGAGGTAGCGAATGCCACAGCGGAACGCCAAGGAAACACCGGCAGCGCGGCGGGCGAACGAAGCGCTTGACCGGGTGACGGGGGGAGATAAAACCCCCGTCAAGAAGGCGCTCGCCTTCCTTCTCGAAGGTTCACATGACGAACCCGCGCCGGAAGCTGCCCCAGCCCAGACCCAGCCCAGACCCAGCCCAATCCTAGCCCAGCCCGATGATAACCCAAAGATAGGCCAAACCCAGTCCGCACCTAGCCCAATTCAACTTGAAACCAAAGATAGGCCGAAGGTAGCCCAGACCCAGCCCAAACCTAGTCCAATAGCCCCGGAACGTAACTTTAATAAGAGGGCTAATAGTCTTGACCACTCGGCGCTCCCCGCAGGTCAATTCCCTGGCGCCAGTAAGAAGATTTATGATGCGTTATACGTGCGCACGCGTGGTGCCATCGTCCCCGCCCGAACTATCCAAGCAAGACACCGAGAGTTACTCGCCTGGTCGGGTGTTAAGGACATCAAGACGATCAAGACGCATCTAAATAAACTGCGCGAACAGGGGCTTATCACCTGGCAGACACTCAAGGGTGAGCATGAGGGCTCATTTTATGAAGTGTTCCTGCCGGAAGAAGGTAGCCCAGACCCAGCCCAGACCCAGCCCAATGGGAGCCCAGACCCAAAAACGGACTTAGACCTAGCCCAAAAAACGGACTGGGCTGGGCTACCTAATCCCATTGATTCTCAAGGACTTAATGCCCCTGACAAGACTTCTTTTAAGACTAATACTGAGAAAGATGATGATGAGGCGTTCGCCGATCTCATCACCGATCTCAAACGCGCCGTTCGTGAAGTGACGGGCAGGGAAGCGAATCCTGCGGAGCGCGCCAGGTGGAAAGAACTATCTGACATCCTTGTCACGGAACTCAAGATTGCCGCGGGCCGCACAACCATTTCGAGCGTGCCCGCTTTTCTGGCGGAGCATCTACGACGCCGCCTCTGGAAGAAGGAGAAGCGACAGATCGAGGACGAGAGGTCGAAAGAGCAGTCGGCCACCGCAGCTAAAGTCGACGCCTCCAAGTGCCCGGATTGTTTCGGGACTGGGATGTGGTACCCCGAAGGCTTCGAGAAGGGTGTCGCGCGTTGCGAGCACAAGGCGCTCGGGGAGCAGGTGAATCGACTTTCTGACTCTCAGTGACTTCGGGTGAAAGACCTTCTGAATCGTTAAAGGTAAGTTGGAGGCGGGAGAATTAAGATGGCGACTGTGACGATAGAAGTCCCGGATGAACTCTCAGAGTTGGTCGAGCAGGCCGGCGACCGCTTGCCAGAGCTGCTGGCACAAAGTCTCAAAGAGCCGACGCTGCCCGCCCACGTCTACCGCTACGTATTGGACTTCCTCGCCGCCCGCCCGACTCCTGACCAGGTAGCCGCCTTCGGTCCAACGTCGGAGATGGCCGACAGGCTGCGAACGCTACTCGGGCGGGAATCTAGGGGTGATCTCACACCGGCGGAGAAAGCCGAGCTTGACGAGTACGAGAGGCTGGAGCACCTGTTAGTGATGATCAAGTCCGGCAACCTCCAATACCTGACGGGGGCGCGGGCTTTGTGACCTACATCCCGACGGCGCTGCGCCGCGAGGTAATTGAGCGTGCGGGGAACCGTTGCGAGTACTGTCAGCTCCGGGCCGAGCTCGCCTTCTTCCCACACGAGGTGGATCACGTTGTAGCAGAGAAGCACGGCGGCGCGACCGACCTCAACAACCTGGCGCTCGCCTGTTGGCGCTGCAACCGTCACAAGGGAACTGATCTCACCTCCTTCGATCCGCAGACCCGCCAACTCAGCACACTGTTCAACCCGCGGGCACAAGACTGGTCGGAGCATTTCGCTTACGAAAGAGAAAAGGTGCTCGGTCTGACCCCGGAGGGACGCACCACCGTCAACCTGCTGCAACTCAACACCGAAGAGCGGCTGCTCGAACGGCGTTCCGGTGTCGGCGATACTGATACGGAGTAGAGATTTATTGCGGGTAGGGCGGAACTGCTCGAACGAAAACTCAGGCGTGCGCGTGAGGCACTGGCCGCTCTGTCGGGGAGTTGACAGTCGTTCAGGCACAACCCTAAGCCGGGGTAAACCTGCTTTCGTCAGTATCGGATGAGGGTCAGTAAGGTTGGTGGAGACTCTTTCGCACGGGCGTCTTCAACGCGCCGGCTGCGACAAAGAGAGTTCTGCGAGGCGCGTGTGTTTGGTGGCCGACATCCAGTTGGCGCGGGCGGTGGCGGTGACCTGTTCCGCGTTGAGCCTGAGGTCTTTCAGCGGGTCGGGCGCGAAGTTCTTGGCCGAGATGACGAGGCTCTTCGCTTGCCGAGCCTTACCGTGCCACCACAGCCCGTCCGCGTACGCTTGCCGCGCGCTCAAGAGATGATAGAAGGTCGGGCTGCGCGGCAGCCACGTCAGGAGGACGCCGGCTTCGCGCAGTGCCTCCGCAAACTTCGCGTTGTCGGCGCCGGCGCCGGACGCCGACGCATCGAACCTCTCCCGGATGCCGGCGACCGCGGGGGAGGGAGTCGGGGGGGCTTCCAGCAGCCGCAGAGTCTCGACGATGTGCGCGGCGATTAACTGGTCGTTAGCGCGCGCGGCCCTGACCTCCGCGAGTGAGTGCGCCGTTTCGGCGTCGGCCGCGCCCCTGCCGTTCTTCAACAGAGCCTCGGCCCAGCGCGCGTGCAGGCGCGATTTAGCGAGCAGCAGTTGGCGCGCGGAGCCTCCACGCAGGTTGAGGCAGAGCGGCAGGTAGGTGTCGGGCCTTTCGCCCGTGCAGACGGCTGCCTGCGCCCCCGCGGCCGACCATGTGCGCCCGAGCTGTTCGGCTAAGAAGACGGCGGTGGAGAGGTCTGTGCTCACGTCGCCCGGCTGCAACTCCGCGACCTTGACGAAGAGGTCTGGGTACAGCTTCGAGGCGAGCGTGCGGTAGGCGCCCGCATCGCCCGCGTCCGCCGCCTCGTGCAGGAGCCTGAGCTTCGCCAGAACCTTCTCGGCCCTCCTCACATCTCCGTCGCTCAACGCCCGCTCGCCGTCCGCCGCCGCGGCGCGCACGGCGAACGTGAGCGCGAGCAGTAACGCGGCGCAGGCCGCCACGCCGAAGCGGGGAGGTGCGCACGCGCGCCGACGCGCGCCGTCGGGGCGGGAATTAAGCGGCGACAACATCGAACTTCTCCCCGACCATTTCGGTCGTCATCTCGTGGACGCGCGCCAGGTCGGCGGGGGTCAGGCGCAGGAGCGCGAGGCGGTCGGGCGACAGCGCGTCGAGGTCGGCCAACTCGCTTGAGTTGTTCGCGCACGCGACGGCGTCGGCGATTTGCAGCAGGAGCGCCGCCGGGTCGTTGACGTGGTCGAGGTCGTGGTGCGCCTGGATGGCGAAGGAGCGCGTGGCGGGCAGGCGGCACGCGTCGAGAATCCACTGCCCGACCTGCGCGTGGTCAACGCCGAAGGCGGCGACCTCCTTCTCGACGGCGAAGGGGTGGCCGAGCCAGGTGATGCTCTCGGCCTCCTCGGGGAAGAGCGAGCGCAGCAGCGCCTCGCCGAGGTCGTGCAGGAGCCCCGCGGTGTAAGCCTCATCCGGGTCGAGCGCGCCCGTCTTCTCCGCGAGGAGCATCGAGGCGGCGGCACAGCGGCGCGAGTGGCCGCGCAACTCCTCGGCCTCCGGGCAGCGGCGGATGTTCGTGCCCGCGCGCCCGATGAGGTCGCGCAGGGGCTCGGCGCCGAGTCGCGCGCAAGCCTCGTAGAGACTGAACGTCGTCTCTTCGTCGCGCAGCCCCTCGTTGGCCGCGCGCAGGACGGAGGCGGCCAGCGCGGGCTCGCGCTCGGTCACCCGCACGAGTTCTTCGAGCGGGAGCAGGCGCAACGCGGGCGGGCGCGCGAACGTGAGGAAGCGCGAGCCGAAGTCGCTGCGCGCGATGCACGCGCGAATCTGCGCCAGCGCGTCGAGCCCGCAGAACGCCTCGACGACCTCGGGGTCGAACTGCGAGCCGGCGCCTTCGTTGAGCACGCGCACCGCCCGCTCGTGGTCGAGCGCGTCGCGGAAGGGGCGAGGGCTGGTCAACGCGTCGTAGGCGTCGGCGACGTGGATGATGCGTGAGACGAGCGGGATGCGCTCGCCCGCGAGCCCCTGCGGGTAGCCGGTGCCGTCGTAGTTCTCGTGGTGGTGGCGCACGGCCGCGGCGACCTCCTCCATCTCCGGCACCGCGGCCAGCAGACGCGCGCCGCGTTCGGAGTGGAGCCGGACGACGCCGCGCTCCTCTTCGGTGAGTGCGGCCGGCTTGAGCAGGACGGAGTCGGGCGTGCTGATCTTGCCCACGTCGTGCAGGAGCGCGGCCAGGCTGAGCTGTTCGAGGAGGGGCGTGCTCAGCCGCATGCGCCGGCCGATGGCCGCCGCGTAGCCGCTGACGCGCCGCGCGTGGCCGTAGACGTAGCGGTCTTTCGCCTCCAGCGTGTCGGCGATGGCGCGCACCACCCCGCGGGTCATCGCCTGGAGCCGCCGCCCCAGACGCTTGTTCGTCTCGTCCGCCTCGTGGCGCGACCGCGTGACCTCGTAGTGCTGCAAGGCGCGCACGACCGTCAGCCGCATGTCTTCGTTATCCCACGGCTTCGTCGCGAAGCGGTAGACCTGCCCGCGGTTGATAGCATCGACGAGCGCCTTCGCGTCCGTCTCGGCCGTGAGGATGATTCTGACCATGTGCGGGCGCAGGTGTGCCGCCTGTTCGAGCAGCTCCGTGCCGCTCATGCCGGGCAGGCACTGGTCTGTGACGAGCAGCGCGACATCATGCTGTTCGAGCAGCCGCAGCGCCTCCTCGCCCGACCCCGCGCACAGCACATGGTAGGCGAGGCCGAAGAGCCTTTCGAGCCGCCGGAGGTCTGCGGTCTCTCTGTCCACAATCATGATCTTGACGGGCATCGGTGTCTCTACTCCTTCGAACAATCCCGACCCGTCTATTGCGAAAATCGTTCCGCGCCGCCCGAGCCAATTCGCGCACTTTTGCCGCCATTTTTGCGACGCACGCCTGCGTGCGGCCCGTCCAAAATTTGACGCCGTCGCCGTCGCCGTCACGTTTCCGACAGCACGCCGGCCGCGGCCCCGCAACGGAGAAGGCGCCCGGAGGGCATACCTCCCGGGCGCCTTGCGGCGAAGACGAATGTGTGTGGCGCGTCAGGCGACGAGTGTGAGTGTTGCCCCGCCCTCGCGCGCCTGCTTGCGGCGCGTGATCTCCTGCGCGATCTCGCAAATCTGCGACATCGCGAACGGTTTCGTCAGCACCCACTCGATGCGCGCGGCCTTCTCCTCGTGCGTGCTGACGAGCTCGCCCCAGCCCGTGATGACCGCGAGCGGCACCTGCTGGTCGCGTTCGCTGATGAGGCGCAGCAGTTCCCAGCCGTTCATCCCGGGCATCCCGATGTCCGTCAGCACCGCGTCGAACCGGCCCGACTCGAACCGCGCCAGCGCCTCCGCGCCGTTCGCGGCCAGAGTGACCTCGACGCCCTGGTCTTCGAGGATGTCGCACAGCAGCTCGCGCACGGGCGCTTCGTCGTCCACGACGAGAATCTTCGCCATGCCGTACTTCCGGTGCGGGGCGGCGTGCGCGCCCTCCTCCTCCCCGGCGCCGACCGACGACCCGACGTAGCTCACCGGCGGGAGGATGACGCGGAAGGTCGAGCCCCGCCCGACTTCGGACTCGACCCTGATCGTGCCGTTGTGGCGGCGGATGACGCCGTAGCTGACCGACAGCCCGAGCCCCATGCCCTCCACGCCCTTCGTCGTGAAGAACGGGTCGAAGACGCGCGAGCGGACTTCGGGCGACATGCCGCCGCCCGTGTCCTCGACGGTGACGATAACCTTCTCGTCACGCAGCTCGGCGGCGAGCGCGAGCCGCCCGCCCCCGGGCATGGCGTCCACCGCGTTGAAGATCATGTTGACGAGCACGTCGCGCAGCTCCGAGGCGTCGCCCAGCACGTGCGCGCCCGAGCGGTTCGAGACCGCGAAGTCGATGTGGATGCCGGCCGCCTCGGCCTTACCTTTCCAACGCGGCCGCGTGATCTCGCTCACGTCGGAGAGGAGTTTGTCGACGGAGACCGACTCGAAGTCGCGCGCCTGCCGCTGGCGCGCGAAGTCCTGGATGCGCTTGACCGTCTGCGCGCCGTCGTGCGCCGACTGGACGATCAGCTCCAGCCCGCGCCGCACCTGCGGGTCGGGGGCGTGCTTGAGCATCAGCTCCGCGCGGCCGCGGATGACGGCGAGGCAGTTGTTGAAGTCGTGCGCGACGCCCGAGGCGAGCGAGCCGACGGCCGAGAGCTTCTCGACCTGCGTGAACTGCACGCGGATGCGCTCCTGCTCCTCGACGTAGCGCGAAAGCTCCTTGACGTAGAGGCGCGCCTGCACGGCCTGCGCCTCGGCGGCCTCGACGTTCTTGAGGTAGGTCTGGTAGGCGAAGACGACGACGGCGACAATGGGCAGGATGAGGATGACGGCGTAGATGCCAGTCGCGTTGATGAGCCGCGCGGCGATCATCGCGGCCGAGGCCGCCGCGACCGTCGTCACCGAAATCCAGAGGTAGGACTCGCGCCACGTGCGCCAGACGGACTTCGAGTCGCGGAGCGCCTCGCGCACGGCGGCCAGCCCAGAGTTGGTCGCGTACTGCACGAGCGCCAGCGCGCAGAGCAGGCCGACGCTGCGCGCCGTGAACTCGCCCGCGACGGCGTCGGGGATGTGGCCGAACAGCGCGCGCGCCGCCCAGACCGCGGCGAAGGTCGAGCAGCCCATCAGCCCCACGTTGAAGAAGACGGTGAGCCAAGTCTTCGTGATGCGCAGGGAGGAGAGAAGCGCCTCCACGACGGCGAGGAGGATGGCCGCCTCGCCGTCGTAGAGCAGCACGGTCAGGAAGATGAAGGTGTCGGTGGCCGTCACCTCGCCCTTCACGCGCGGTATCTTGACGATGGCGCGCGCGCCGACGCACACGGTCACGAGCGCGACGGCGGCGAAGCTCCAGTCGAGCTGTGACCAGCGCAGACCCCACGCCGAGAAAATGCACACCGCCACGCCCGCGGCGCCCGTCAGCGCCATAAATCTCGCCTTCGCACCCCACCCGAACGCGCCCGCCTTCACATCGCCGCTCCCGCTCATTAAGCTTCCCACCACCTTCATTGCCTCCGCCGTCTCACTCCCAAATTTCAGTCGCAGAATCGGACGCCGCCGCCGACCCCATCTCGGGCCCTTTAGTCGCCGCCCGCGAGCGTGTCGGTCGTCGTCATGTCGCTGGCGAGGATGCCGTCGCTGGCGAGAATCCCGTCGCCCCCGAGGATGCCGTCGCTGGCGAGGATGCCGTCGCTGGCGAGGATGCCCGTTCCGAGGAAGAAGCTGTCGCCCCCGAGCGGCTGGCCGTCGCTCGTCCAGAGCGAGTCGGACGCGAGGATGCCGTCGGTGTACATCGTCGCGTCGCTGGCGAGGATGCCGTCGGACGCGAGGATGCCGTCACCGAGGAGCCTGCCGAGGTCGTAGACCTTCTGGTACTCGGTCACCAGTTCGAGGCCGCTCACGTAAGTGTGCCCCGCGACGGCCCCGCCCGCCCAGGGGAACTGGAAGGCGGCGATGGTCGTCGAGTGGGTCGGAACGCTCCCCGTCAGCAGCGTGGCGCCGAGCGCCAGCCCGCTTGAACAGTCCGTCCGCGTGAGCGCCGTGAGCCGTACGACCCCCTCGATGTTCAACTGGCCCGCGCCTTGCTCCAGCATGTTGAAGCCCGCGAGCGGCTGCGCCGTGTACATGAGGAGCGTCTTGACCAGGTTCGGCGTCAGGGAAGGGTTGGCCTGCAACATCAGCGCCGCGGTGCCCGCGACGAGCGGCGTCGCCATCGAGGTGCCGCTCAGACGCATCATCGAGTGGTCGGGGTCGCTGTCCGAGTAGGCTGCGAGTTCCGGATGCTCGGTGACGAGGGCGTTGCCCGCCGACTGGGCCGAGACGAGCTTGTTGCCGGGCGCGACGAGGTCGGGCTTGACGAGGTTGTCGTGGTGGACGACGTTCGACGTGTCCGTCCAGTAGGAGCGCGTCGGCCCGCGCGAGCTGTAGGTCGTCACCCCGTCGTCGTCGCGCGCGTCGGTGTCGAAGGTGTTCGTCGCGCCGACCGTGATGGCCGACGGCTCGATGCCCGGCGAGTGGATGAGGCCGTAGACCTTGTCGCCGTCCTCGTTCTTGCCCTCGTTGCCCGCGGCGGCCACGACCACCACCCCCGCGTCCACCAGCTCGCGCACGGCGAGGCAGAGCGGGTCGTAGAGGTAAGAGTCAACGGCCGCCGTGCCGAGGCTGATGTTGACGACGCGGATGTTGTAGGTCGCGCGGTTATCCATCACCCATTCGAGCGCGTCCAGCAGACCGGAGGTCGTGCCCAGGCCGTCCTCGTCGAGCGCGCGCAGGTTGATGATGTCCGCGTTCGGCGCAATGCCCGTATAAGCGCCGCCGTTGACCGAGCCGTTCCCGGCGGCGAGCGCCGCGACGTGCGTCCCGTGGCCGAAGGGGTCGCTTGCCGCCGAGCCCGAGCCGGTGAAGTTAACGTCGGCGACGACGCGGCTGGCGCTGCTCTGGTCGAGGAAAGAGTCGTGTGAGGGGGAGATGCCGGAGTCGATGACGGCGATGCCGACGCCCGTGCCGTCGAGCGTGTAGCTGCCGCCGGAATTTGTCTGCGTGCGCACCGCGTCCGCGCCCGTCGTCAGGGAGACGTGCCCGAGCATGCGGGTCGGCCTGTCCTTCGAGACATACTTGACTCCGGGCAGTTCGGCCAACGCGGCCAGCGCGTCGGCGGGCAGTTCGACGGCCGCCGCCTTGAAGCTGCCGAAGCGCCGCAGCACGCGCCCGCCCCGCTCGGCCATGAACGGTTCGAGTTGGGCGTTCGTCGTGCCTTCGGTCTGGACGATGGCGCGCACCGGCCCGACGACGGGCGACGGCTCACGCCGCAGGCTCGCCGTGGCGGGCGAGGGGAGCAGGTCTGGAGAGATTTTGACGGCCGGGGCGGGGAAGTCCTCGGCGAGTGGAATGAGGTCGCGGTCTTCGGCGCGAGCCGCGCGCGGCCCCACGCAGGGGGACAGCAAAAGTGCGAGGCACAGCAGAGTCGTCAGCAGGGGGGAGCGTCTGGGGTTCATGAATAATCCTCTCTTGCACGCTGGGGGTGTCAAAGACCCACGAGAGAGCGTGGGGCCGAAACCGGACGTGCAATCCCCGTGCTACTGCTGTGGGGCGCGAGGGCGGTGGCTCAAAACATGCGGCAGAGGGGGACTAAAGTTCCGTCTATGAGGCTTTCAGACTCAGCCGTGGGGTCGGGGCCGGTGTCGGGCGTGCGGGGCGGGGCGTGGGCGGTATCGGTAAACCGACGGTCTTTTATACACGGCGTCAAAATTTTGACGGCTCGCGTCGTGGCACGCTACTCACGCTGGGGGTCGTTCGAGTCCTTCTCCCACTCGATTCCGAGGCGCTTCAGCTTCTCGACGAAGGTCGTGCGCTTCATGCCGAGCAGTTGCGCGGCGCGCATCTTGTTGCCGCCGGCCTTGGCGAGCGACTGCAACAGCAAGTCCCGCTCCACCTTCGTGACTACCGCGTCGAAGTTGATCCCGGCGTCGGGCATGTCCGGCGGCTGTCGCGCGAGCATCGGCTCGGCGCTGACCGCGCCCTCCAACAAGGCCGCTTCACGCACCTCCTCCGGCAAGTCCTGAAGGTTGATCTCGGCCGCCGTGCCCGTGAGGACGGCGGCACGCTCGACCGCGTTCTGGAGTTGGCGCACGTTGCCCGGCCAGCGGTAAGCGGCGAGCGCGTCCCACGCGTCTCGGGACACGGCCTTCGCGGGCAGCCCCGACGCCGCGCAGAACTTGGCCAGCAGGTGTTCGGCGAGCGGCCGTATGTCGTCACGCCGCTCGCGCAGCGGCGGCAGGCGCAGGTGCACGACGTTCAGGCGGTAGTAGAGGTCGGGGCGGAAGGCGCCCTCTTCGATGCGCCGCTGGAGGTCGGCGCTGGTCGCGGCCACGACGCGCACGTCCACCTTGACGGTGCGAGATGAGCCGAGCTTCTCGAACTCGCGCTCCTGCAAGACGCGCAGGAGTTTCGCCTGGAGCGGCAGGCTCATGTCGCCGATCTCGTCGAGGAAGAGCGTGCCGCCGTCCGCCTGCTCGAAGCGTCCCGCGCGCGCGCCCTGCGCGCCGGTGAAGGCCCCCTTCACGTGGCCGAAGAGTTCGTCCTCAAGCAACTGCTCGGGCACGGCGGCGCAGTTGAGCGCCACGAGAGGCTTGCCGTGGCGCGGGCTCTGCCTGTGGATGGCGCGCGCGACGACCTCCTTGCCCGCCCCCGTCTCGCCCGTCACGAGCACCGTCGTCTGGAACGGCGCGATGGCGCGCACCTGTTCCAGCAGTCTCTGCATCGCGGGCGCGGCCGCGATGACGGCCCCCGCCGTCTCGCCCGCGCCGCCCTGTGCGACAGCGCGAGTCCGCGTCGCGCGCTCGGCGGCGACGCGAATCGTGCCCAGCAGCCCGTCCAGCGCGAAAGGCTTGGTGATGAAGTCGGTCGCCCCCCGCTTCATCGCCTCGACGGCGATGTCCACCGTGCCGTAGGCGGTGATGACGATGGGCAGGATGTCGGGCCGCAGCCGCCGGCAGTGCCGCAACAGGTCGAGCCCCGACATCCCCGGCAGCGTCACGTCCGTGACCATGACCTCGAACGGCTCGTCCCGCAGCAGTTCGACGGCGGCCTCGGCGGAGGACACGCCCCGCGCGTCGTACTCCTCCATCGCCGCCGCCTCCAGGAGGACATCACGCAGGCGCTCGTCGTCTTCCACGAACAGGATTTTAACGTTCATAAAGGTGGTTGAGGCTCAGGGCTGACAACAGTGAGGTCAAAGCCAACCTTTACATAGAGTACGCGCTCCCTAGAGCCTTTGTAAATAGCCTCGCTCCGGATAGAGTGCCCAAGACAAGACGAGAGGTCAACGCACTAAATGGACACAAAAATTATACTCAGGCCACCCGCGTCCTATAATGAACGTTACGTCAGGGACGCATAGCAGAAAGCGAAGCCGCCGCGGGAGTAATCACACGCGGCGGCTTCATCCCTTCCACGCTGCGCGCAGAAGATTAATGTCGGGGCTCAATTCGGGCTCGACTCATTGCAGGCTGAGCAGGACGAGGATTTCGCCCTTGCCGCCCGCGAGCGGCTCCAGCGCCTTGCCGATGATGGTGCCCGGCGCGTGCATGCGACGACCGCCGAGTACGACCGGCTCCGACTTCATGGCCACGCCTTCGACATCGCTCGTCACGATGAGGTCGCCGATCCTGATGGCGGCACGTGTCGCATCCACCTTGACCTTGACGCGACCCGTCGTCGCCACCAGCGTCTTGCCCTCGCCCGCCTCGCCGAGCGTCAGCCCCGGCCGCTCGCTGATGACGCCGGCCACGGCCGTGTCATAAGCGGCCGTAGAGGCGAGGACGTGGTTGGAGCGCTCGGGGTCGAGGATGACGACCGTGCCGGCGGCGAGCTTCTGCGTCGTCGGCACCC
>JBEVJD010000363.1:0-9540 GCA_040510435.1 Pyrinomonadaceae bacterium
GCGTGACTTCGAGGAACAGGACGGGGTCGCGCGTCGGGATGTGGTTGTCCTGCCGCTTCTCGCGCTCCTTGAAGCTGTACTCGGCGGCGTCGCCCGCGTCGCGGCGGTTGGCGACGATGCGTATCTCGCTGCTGTGCTCGATCAGCTCGTCGAGGAAGCCCCTCGCCACCTCGTCCAGCTCGACCTTCTCGACCCGCAGCTCGGTCGTGCGCCACACGCGCGACACCAGCGAGGCGAGGATGATGGCCGCGATGAAGAATGAGGCGATCTTGATGCCCTCGGGCCGCTCGATGACGTTGACCACCGTCGTGTAGGCGAAGACCAGTGCGATGAGGAGGAACGGCACCCAGCGCCGACCCGCCCGCCACACGGAGAGCGTCACGGCTATCGCCGCCGAACTCATCAGCACGAGCACGCCCGTCGCGTACGCCCCGCCCTGTGCGTTCACGTCGGCCTTGAAGATGATGGTGACGGCGAAGGCGACCGCCGTAAACACCAGCGCCAGCGGGCGCGTCGCCTTCGCCCAGTCCGGCGCCATCCCGTAGCGCGGGAGGTAGCGCGGCACGATGTTCAGCAGTCCCGCCATCGCCGACGCACCAGCGAACCACAGGATGAGAATCGTGCTCAGGTCGTAGGCCGTGCCGAAGGCGTCGCCGAGGAAGTAGTGCGCGAGGTAGGCCAGCGCGCGCCCGTTCGCCTCGCCCTTCTCCGGCGGGAAGCCGGGCGTGTTCGCGTCGCGGAACGCGGCCTCGGGGATGATGGTCGTGGTGATGATGCTGCTTGCGATGAGGAAGACGCTCATGACGAGCGCGGCCGTCAGCAGGAGTTTGCGCGTGTTGCGGATGCGCCCCCGCGGGTCGTCGTGCGTGTCTCCGCGGGCGCCCTTGACGAGCGGCATTACCGCCACCCCGGTCTCGAAGCCGGAGAGTCCGAGCGCCAGCTTCGGGAAGAGCAGCAGCGAGATGCCGACCATCAGAAACACGTTGCCGTTGACGTGCCACCCGTGTGCCTGCGCGGTCATCAGCCGGTGCGTCCAGCCGGACAGCAGGCCGGGGTGGGTGACGACCTCGAAGAGGCCGCGCGAGATCACTATCAAATTCAGGAGGAGGTAGGCGGCGACGAGGATAACGGCCAGCCCGATGGCCTCCTTGAACCCTTTGAGGAAGATCGCGCCGAGGAAGGCGACGAGCACCAGCGTGATGCCGACGGCCCACACGTCGCTCTCGACGTTCCAGCCTTGCGCCTCGAAGAGGTGATGGACGTAAGGGTTCTCGACGACGTGCGCGGTGGCGTCGGCGGCCGAGAGCGTGATGGTGATGACGAAGTCGGTGGCGACGAAGCCGAGCAGCGCCAGCACGAAGAGCTTACCCTTCCAGCGCGCGAGGAGGTGTTCGAGCATCGAGATGGAGCCCTCGCCGTGCGGGCTCTCGGCAGCAACGCGGTTGTAGATGGGGAGCGCGCCGAAGAGCGTCAGGAGCACGAGTATCAGCGTGGCTATCGGCGAGAGGGCGCCCGCGGCGAGGGCGGCGATGCCGGGCTGGTAGCCAAGCGTCGAGAAGTAGTCCACGCCCGTCAGGCACATCACCTTCCACCACGCATGCGGGTGGTGTTGACCCTCGCGCTCGTGCGGGCCTTCCATCTCCTGCGGCTGCCCCTTGAGCAGCCAGCGCCGGAGCGGACTCCGACTTACCGCCCCGCCCCCCGAACTCTTCACCGGGGTCTTCACAGCTTCCACAGTCATCCCTCCGCGATACCTTCCCGCTAGACCGTTCGGGCCGCCGCGCTTAGGATGGCATAAAAGTTATAAGGATTTTGTAAAGATGCCGCCTTATTCACTGCCGGGGACGGTGATGGGCACGGCCGGCTACATGTAGCCGGGGCAGGCGCCCGGCAAGGCGGGGGAGGCCGTCCGCGTGACGAACGACGTGCAGGGGCGCAGTCATTCGAGTCTCGGCGTGACGACTGCCGAGAGAAGAATGGTTGCGGAATCCGAACATTATCCTTACCTTTAGCAGATGGAAAAGCAGGGAGCGGCGAGACAGTTCGATGCTCTCCTTCTGCCGTTTCTGCAAGCCACAGATCGGAAGGAATCAGAGTCCCTGCTCGCGCGACTGCTCTCCGCGCACGCCACGCCGATTATCAAAGCCGTCATCAAGAATAAATTAAGGGTGTCGCTGAGCGCCGCCGACGGGGGGTTTGAAAACCAGGAAGCGCTGGAGATCGAAAACGACGTGGCGGCTTCACTCATGGTCGAGCTGAACGCGCTTCGAGAGACTCGTGACCGCAACGTCATCGGTAATTTCAGGAGCTATGTCGCGGTCGTCACCTTTCACGCCTGCTCCGGATTCCTGCGGCGGAAGAACCCGGAGCGCGGGCATTTAAAAAGCAGTCTGCGTCACCTGCTGACGACCCGGCCGGATTTCGCCCTCTGGCAGGGCGTCGAGAAAGATTGGCTGTGCGGGCTCAAACGTTGGCAGGGTCGGGAACCGGCACGCTCCGGCGCGGGGTCGCCCGGAAGGGAGACGGGCGGCCCGGGTGGGCTCGCGCATTTTAAGTTACAGGACGGACGCGACACCGAGTGCGTGCCGCTCGAAGAGCTGCTCCCGGAAGTATTTCGCAACGCGGGACGACCCGTCGCTTTTGAAGAGCTGATCAACTTCATCGCCGACTTAAAAGGCATCAAGGAGCAGGCGAGGCGGCGCGACGCCGATGCGGAGGAGTCTCAGCAGGAGTTGGAGCGGCTGCCCGACCCGCGCGCGGACGTGGCCGACGAATTCGACCAGCGCGTCTACCTGCAAAAACTCTGGGCGGAAATCCTTGAGCTGCCGCCGAAACAGCGCGCGGCTCTGTTACTCAACCTCAGGGACGCGCACGGACGGGGCATGATCGCCATGTTCCCTCTAACGTCGGTCGCCACCGTTCCGCAGCTCGCCTCGACGCTCGAAATCCCACTGGAACAGTTCGCCGCAATCTGGAATGAGTTGCCGTGGGATGACGCGGGCATCGCCCTCCACCTCGGCGTGACGCGGCAGCAGGTGGTGAACTTACGCAAGTGCGCGCGCGAACGTCTCGCGCGCCGGATGAAAGGATTCTAGCCCTGAGCTTGAGATGAATTCTGCCGGACAATTATTTAGCCGGCGGTAATACGGCGGCAGATTCAACCCCTTCAAACTAAGGGAGAGTGTATGTCGGAACACATGACGGCGCGGGAAGTCGAACGCTATAGCCGGCGTGCGCTTTCGCCTCTGGAATTGCTAGAGACGGACGCGCACCTGGCTTCGTGCGTGACGTGCCGGCAGCTCTTAAGTGAAAAAGAGGAGGCGGGCGCGGCCATCCAACATCTCCGCGCGGGGTTGCGCGCGGAAGAGACCGCCGAGCTTGAACACCCATCCCACGTTCAACTCGCCGCTCACGCCGACCGGCAACTGGACGAAGTTGACCGGGAACTTATAGACGGACACCTCCTACTTTGTTCCGAATGCGCCGGGGTGATGCACGACCTGCAAGGCTTTCTGGAAATGCCGCTGCCTGCGCCTGCCGAGGCGGCGGTCGGTTATCAGGCCGAAGAGCGGAGAACTCAAAGTCGCAAGTCGCTGCTGCAAAGTTTTCTCTCCTCCTGGCATTCCTATACCGAATGGATGCCCTTGCGGGCCGTGGGCGCGACAGCGGCACTGCTGCTGTTCGTCGGGGTGGGGGCGTTGGTCTGGTACATGGTGAGAGAGAAGACTGCGGAGGGGACGCAAGTGGCCCGCGTCTCTCCTCCGCCGGTCGCCGCCGCGTCCCCACAGCCTACGTCCGAAGCCACGCCGGCTCCGACCATCGAACCGCCGGGTGGCAACGTCGGCGCGGCTGAAGGCGGGCAGCGTCCACGTCCACCGGCGAACCGGAACTCCACCCGAACCGGCAATCGTCCCACCGTCGCCCCTGAAGGCGGCGGCCGCGTCACCGTGGACGGCGATAACATTGTGAACGGGCTGGCGTCGCTCTCGCCTACGGACAGGCAGGCGGTCGAAAGGGCCTTGCAGACACAGCGCATCGAAGCGCCTGCACTGCTCGCGTCGGTGAGCGCGGGCGCGGAGACCCTCAGAGGCGGCGGCGGACAGGGAGTCTCCTTCCCGGTACTGAGCCCCGTCGGCACGGCTGTTATCACAGACCGCCCCACGTTTCGCTGGCGCGCTTTGAGCGGCGCGAGTAGTTACGTGGTCAGCGTCTTTGATCGGAACTTCAGGAAGGTCGCCGCCAGCGCGCCGCAGACAGGCACCGAATGGACGGTCGCGCAGCCGCTCACGCGCGGCCAAATCTATTCCTGGCACGTCTCTGCCAGCCGGGAAGGGCGGGAAGTGACCTCGCCCGAGCAGCCGGCGCCCGAAGCAAAGTTCGTCGTGCTGGATGCGGCGAAGGCCGAAGAGTTATCCCGCGCGCGGCAGGTCTCCAAAGGCTCGCACCTGACGATGGGCACACTCTACGCGCGCGCGGGTCTGTTGGATGAGGCGGAGAGAGAGTTGCAGTCGGCCCTGCGTGAGAATCCCGGGTCGAAGGTGGCGCGCAAGCTGCTGCTGAGTGTACAGGCGCTGAGAGGCGCGGGGCGGTAGTTCTCAGAACGCGTCCCCGACGACGACGAAGCCCGCCCAGTAAAAAGGATGACGGTAGCGTTCGTCCGCCTGTAACTTGATGACGGCCCGCCGCAAGGCTTCCGCCTCCGAAGGCTTGGACTTGAGCGTCAACTCCGATTTCAGATGGCGGTGAAACTCCACCATGAGTTGCGCCGTGCTCGACGACGCCACCTTCCATTGGCTGACGACAGTCGTCGTCGTGCCGGCCACGAACAGAGCCCACGACAGCCCGATCATGCCTTCCCCGGCGCCGACGTGACCGCGGGCCGTGTCGCACGCGGAAAGCACCACGAGGTCGGCCCGCAAATTCAGATTCATCAACTCCCAGGCTTCAAGCAGCCCGTCCTCCGCCGTTTCGCCCGCAGACTGAGAGAGCAGGAGGTGCGAATACATCGGGCTCGCGTCGTCGAGAATCCCGTGCGTCGCGAGGTGGATGATGCGGTAGCGTCCCGCCTCCGACTTGACGCGTGCCTCGCGTGCCTCGGCTCCGATATAGACCTTGCTGTGCGAAGCGCCGTAGAGCTGTTCGAGCGCCTTCACCTCTCTTTCGGCCTCTGGCAGAGGGGCGAGTCTCTCGTCCCTCGTCAACGGCCCGACCCGCCCGGCCGCCGGTTGACCCAGAGCGGGGTTGGCGAAAGCCAGAAGCGTCGGCGCAAGGCTTTTGTTGTCGCCCCTTTTTCTTAGTCGAGCCATCTCTCTCAGCACCGTCAGGGAAGGTATGTAAGCGACCGCCTGGTCTTCGATGACGTAACGGGCGGGGGCCGGCTGCAACGCCTGAAACGGAAGATTCCACAGGGGGCCGTCCGGCGCGATGACGAGGTTCGTCCGGCCTTCCAACTGCCGCCGCGCGGGTCTGAGCAGCAGGTCATAAAGCCGCCCGGCCGCCTCGGCAAAATCCGGGTTGCGTTGCGCCAGCAGGTTTCTGAAATTCTCGGTTCGCGCACCCAACTCATCCCGCCCGACCTTAATCTCGTAAGCCTGCAAATCGAGTTTCGATTGCGGCCCGTTTTTCGTGAAGACGAGCAGATAAGTTTTATCGACGCCGACCAGATAATTGAGCAGGGCGCTCCCGGCGACGTTCAGAAGTTCTCCGGCCTGCTCCGGCGTGACGGGGCGAGCTTCGCCGCGCTGCGACTTCAATTCGGGGTGGGCGGCGTAAAGGTTGGTCTGAAACGCCTCGTAGTTAACGCGCGCCCGGCCCAGGCGCGTGTTGAGGGCGGACAGTTGCGCCTCGTCGGATTTCGGCCTCGTGCTCTCGCGTGCGACCTGGGTGTTGAGGGATGTCAGCTCGCCCTTCAGAGTCCGTTCCTGCTCCTGCTCGCGCGGCGACATCGCCTTCGTGATATTGACCCGGCCGCTTTGCAGCACGTCCAGCAGCACACGTGCCTTGGCGGCCTCGACGTAGCCCAAGGCTTCGCCCGCCTTCTGCTGCTCGAACAGGAGGTCAACCATCGCGTAGTACGGAGAGACTTTATTCTCGAAGAAGCGTTGCTGCTCGCGCTCACCCCCGCCGGCCTGTGCGCGCAGCGATTCGACGACGGCGATGGCCTCGTCGAAGGCTTGGCGAGCCTCGGCGGGTCGGTCGAGGGCGCGGTAGGCTTTGCCTTCAACTGTGCGCGCCTGCCAGAGCGTATCGCGGTGGCCGATGCCCGCGGCGAGTGTGGCCGCGCGCGAGGCCGCGGCCAGCGCCTGCGCGTGCGCCCCCTGCGCGGAGTGCAGGCCCGCTATTTTTTGCAGCGCCTCGGCGATGCCCAGTTTGCCCCCCAACGCTTCACGCATCGCCAGACTCTTCCGGTAATGCTCAAGCGCGATGTCGAACTTGCCCTGCTGGCCGTAGAAAAACCCGATGCTTTGCAGCACCGCGGCGACGCCCGACCTGTCGCCTATCTCTTCGCGTAAGGCCATGCTCCTGCGGAAATGTTCGAGCGCCAGTTCGCCGCGCCCCTGCGATTGATGGATATTCCCGATGCTGCCCAGCAGGAGTGCGACCTCGCCTCTATCCCCCTTCTCTTCCTGTAGTGTCAGGGCCTTCTGAAAATATTCGAGCGCCAGACTTCGATTGCCCTGCGAGACGTAAGTCTGCGCGATGGCACGCAAAGCCTGCGCGACCCCCTGCTTGTCGCCAATCGCCTCGCTGCGCTGCAAGCCCTTCAAACAATACTCCAGTGCCACGCCGTAGTTGCCCAGCAGGCGTTGCGAGAGGCCGATGTTGAGCAGGGTGTTGGCGACCCCAGCCTTATTCCCCAACTCCTCGTTGAGCGGCAGACTCCTGCGGTAGTACCCCAACGCCAGATGATAGTCGCCGAGTGCGCTTTGGACGGCCCCGAGGTTGTTCAGGGTGCGGGCCATCAACACCTTGTTCCCCGACGCCTCGGCCAGCGCGAAACTTTTCTGGTAGTACTCGACGGCTAAACCGTAATCGCCCAAGCGGCGGTGGCTGATGCCGATGTTGTTCAGCGAACCGGCGATGTCTTTCCGATCAGCCAACTCCTCGCGCAGCGCGAGACTTTTCCGGTGAAACTCCAGCGCCCGGGTGGCGTCACCCTGCGCCAGTTGAACGAGCCCCAGTTCGTTCAGGGCGTTGGCGATTCCCGCCTTATGCCCCGACGCTTCACTCAACGACAGGCTCTTCCGGCAGTACTCCGACGCCTGCGCGTACTTCCCCTCTATGCGTTTGACCGTCCCGTTGCCCAGCAAAGCGGCGGCGATTCCACGCCGGTCGCCGAGTTGTTCCGCGATCTCCTGCGTGAGGTTAAAGCGGGCGGCGGCCTCCGCGTAATTCCCCAGCAGCACGTGCCTGTCGCCTTCTCTCGACAGCGCCTCCCACAGTTCGGGCGTCAACAAACCCTGCTCCGCGGCTAAAAGCGTCTCTCTCTCGGCCTTCGTTTGGGCCGCCGCCAACGCCGAGGCTAAATCCTCCTCCGCAGCGACCTCGCGCCAGACTTTCCACACGCCCTCTTCCCTGACGAAGTAGAGGTTGCGCGTCCACCTCCCGAACCCCGGCGCGGGTTTGCCCGTCTCCGAGACGACGGCCTCCATCACGAGCGAAGCACGCACGCTCGCCTTCTCCGCCTCCAGCGTCGTCTTCACAATCGTCAGTTTTTCTAAACGGAATTGGTTGCGCGTGTCGAAGAGTTCCTGCATCAGTCGGCGGCGCGACACGAAGTCAGGAGACTTAGCACTCCACAGAGACATGAATCCATCGAGGTCTTTATTCGTGTATGCGACAAAAAACTTCTCGACGAGCACGCGCAGGGCGACCTCCTCATCAGGGGAGGCGAACGCGTCGGGCATTGCGCGCGGGCCGTACTGAGAGAGGGCGAGGGAGGAAAGAAGGTGCGCGGCGATGACCAGCAACGACCATCGCCGCATGACGTGTGGCATGGGCTGACCTTTCGACGGGCGAGTTTATGCCTCCGGCCGAGGTTTGTCTACGAATTCGCGCCGGGCACGCGCCCCTATCGTGCGCGCTCGGGAGCGCGCCGCCGGCCCGCCAAAAAATAATCTCTGGTTCGTGAGCGCCGCTGGTAATGTCCCCCCTCTTTTCAACCCATCTCTATATGTGCAGACGTTCGACGCGGCAGGTCTTTACGGAAGGAACCGACCCCGCGTCAATTCATGGAATCGAATTCCTGGACAGTCATGGCCAGAGCATGACCAGTTTTTCAACCACGAACTCTTAAGGAGAAACGATGACCGAGAACAACCATTCCCCGCGTCACCCCGCGTTGAAGAGAGGCGTGCTGCTCGCCCTCATGCTTCTGCTCCTCGTACAGACCGGCCTGCCCTCCTTCTCGGGCGCCCGCGCGGCCTCGGACGATGACGACGAAGAGCGCGGCCCGCGTCCGGGCAACATTCAGGCCCGGGGCTCTTTCACCTGCGACTTCACCATCCCCGGCAACACTCCGCTCGACGTGGCGCCCGTCATCGAGCGCGACCGCATGTACATGGCGGCGCGCCCCGGGTTCCAGCGCAAGCAGATTCCGCTGCGCTTCGACAACGCCACCGGCGACCTCCTCAGCGGCGGCCGCTACCTCTTCGACACGCGGCAGCAGGCCGAGAAGTACAAGAGTTGGGCCGAGGAAGATTTCGCGCTCGACGGCACGCTCTTCTTCGACCGGCCGTACTTCCTCAACCGCGACTGCCACGCGTGGCGCGTCATCGGCGCGCACAATTTCGGGGGCCTGGAGCGACAGGTCGTCCTGCGCACGGAGCGTTGGAGCGTCCCCCACGGCAGCCAGATGCACACGCTGAAGCAGCGCTGGCCGCTGATCATGGCCGCCGCCTCGGGGCGCGGGCTGACCGGCGCGTGGCTGCTCTACAACAAGGAAGAGGCGCTCGTGCAGCTCGTCTATTTCGCCGACCGCGTCGCCCCGCCCGACCCCTTCGTGCCGGACTTCGCGAGCCTCGGCGCGCTGGAATCCGCGCCCGCGCTCGGCAACATCTTCGACGGCCAGCCGGGTTGGGCGCGCAACTTCGACCGCACGCAGTGGGTCTTGACCGTGTGGTTCCCCTTCGTCCTCGGCGACCACGGGCAGCCGTCGCTGTGGCCGAACTCCCCGCCCCTGCCCGAAGCACGCATCGGGGACGGGGTCTGCGAAGTGAGCCGCGGCGAGAGCCACGCCAACGCCCCGACCGACTGCGGCGCGCTGTGCGGCAACGGCGTCTGCGACGCGGGCGAGGATACGCTGAGCTGCCCCGGCGACTGTCGCCTCCCCTGAGGCCGACCCGCTTCGACTCTCACCACCAACGACGTGAGGTCGCCCCGGCTTCGGAGCGCGGGGCGACCTTGAAACCCGACTCAGACGGATGAGCCGCGCGCCCGTTTGACGGGGCCGAGGGGACGTGTGTCCGCGCCGCCGAAGAAAGTCTTCGGCGGGCGATGCGTCCCTCCCGGCGCCCGCTCAAGAAGGCTCGCGACCTCACC
>JBEVJD010000364.1:0-8242 GCA_040510435.1 Pyrinomonadaceae bacterium
CGTCTTCGACCACGACGGTCACCGTCCGCATCGGGACGACCGACATCGTCTCGACGGCGGCCGCCGACAGCCCCGTCCGCGTCAGCCAGTCGCTCACGCCGGGCTTCGACCAGATCATCGTCACGCTGCCCGCCTCGCTCGCGGGCGCGGGCGACGTGCCCGTCATCGTGACCATCGTCAACGCCGCCGGGACGTTCACCAGCCGCCCGGCCGATTCCGCGCCTCGCATCACGATTCAGTGAGAGTAGTCAGTAGGCAGTAGTCAGTAGGGAAGAGATAACCCCCGCGCGGCTTTCATCATAGACTGATGAAAGCCGCGCTGCCTCTTGCTCCTAAACTACCGACTACTGACTACTGACTACTGCTTTTATGCTTCTCGGTCTCGACGCCATCCCGCTGACGGAGCCGCGCGCGGGCGTCGGCCAGTACACGTACGAGTTGGCGCGGGCGCTGGCGCACGCCGCGCCGGGCGAAGAGTTCGAGCTGGTCTCCCCCTCCTCGTATCCTCCCGTTAATCTAGAAGAGCGCGAGCCGCTGCCCTCCAACCTGAAGGAGGCGCGTGTGCGCGTGGGCGCGCTGGGTCGTCGGTGGTGGTCGGCGGGGCTGCCTGCCTACGCGGCGCGGCGCGGGCTCAGGCTCTTCCACGGGACGAACTACGAGGTGCCGCTGTGGGGCGGGGCCACGCGCGTGCTCACCGTCCACGACCTCTCGCTCCTCTCGCACCCGGAGACGCACGAGCGGCGGCGCGTGTGGCGCGCGCGGCGGCGCCTGCCGCTGATGGCGCTCGCGGCCGACGCCGTCGTCACGCCGACCGAGGCCGTGCGGCGTGAGGTCTGCGCGCGCCTGCGCGTCTCGGCCTCGAAGGTCTTCGCCGTGCACGAGGCGGCGCGCGACTGCTTCAAGCCGATGGACAGGCGCGAGGCCGAAGACGCGCTGCGCGGACTCGGAATCGACGGCAAGTTCTTACTCGCCGTGGGCACCATCGAGCCGCGCAAGAACCTCGCCGCGCTCGTCCGCGCGTTCGAGGAGGTCTTGCGCGAGCGCCCGGAGTCTGCGCTGCGGCTGGTCGTCGCGGGCGGGCGCGGCTGGCTGAGCGGGCCCCTGTTCGAGTTAATAGAGAAGTCGCCCGCCCGCAACCGCGTCGTGCTCGCCGGCTACGTCTCGGACGAGCAGTTGCGCGCCCTCTACTCATCCTGCACGGCCTTCGTCTACCCCTCGCTCTACGAGGGCTTCGGCCTGCCGCCGCTCGAAGCGATGAGCTGCGGCGCGCCCGTCGTCGCCGGGGACACCCCCGCGGTCGCCGAAGTCTCGGGCGGCGCCGCGCGCCTCTTCGACCCGCGCGACGCGACCCAACTCGCACGCGCCATCCTCGAACTCCTCGACGACGACGCGGCCCGCCGCGCCCTCTCCGAAGCCGGCCTGCGCCGTGCCGCCCAATTCTCCTGGCACCGCACCGCCCGCGCGACACTCGACGTGTACGCGGAAGCGTTGAAGAGGCGTAGGCAGTAAGCCCCGGAAGCGCTTCATGTTTATAGCTCCCACGTTCTAATTGAGCCCGAGCCCCGTCAGGGGCGACATCTACATGCCGCTCCTCCGGAGCTTGCCGAAGGTAATAAACGGCTCGGGCTATAAACATGAAGCCCCTCCGGGGCGACTGAAACTACTTCAACTGCCTACTTCAACTGCCTACTGCCTACTCCACCCTCACCGGCACGCGCAGCGTCCGGGCGCCCTTCAGCGCGAACCAGGAGACGCCCTCTTGCAGCATGTCTATTTCGAGCAGGTAGTCGCCGGGGTGGCGGGGCGCGTTGACGTTGAAGGTAATCTCCGCCTCCTCGCCGGGGCGTAGGTCGCGCGGGAGCGCGCCGCGACCGTCGTCGTTCGTGACCGTTTGCCCGGCGGGGTCGAGCCAGTGGTTGGCAGCGCTCAACTGGAGCGGCGACAGCCCGCGCTCGCGCGCGAGCCAGACGGCGCCTCCGACGTTCCTGACCGCGACGCGAATCTTCACGCGCGCCTTGGCCTCGACGCGCGCGGGCACTTCGACGGCGCGTAGCTCGGCGCGGAAGTCCGCGTCCGCCAGCGGGGCGGGCCGGCGGGGCGGGCCTTCGGTCGCGCAGACCACGTAGGGCTCGCTCTCGGCCAGCACGCGGCAGCGGGGGCGCACGTCCTCCGTCGTGATGACGACCGCGCTCGCGGGCGCCGGCTCGTCCATGCGCAGCCGCACGAACGTCGAGGGACGCAGCCCCGACGCCGCGCCGTGCCAGAGCGCCTGGACGTAGCCGGGCACGGAGGTCGAGTCCGCGAGATGCACCTCGCGCGGCGAGGCGGCGAGCGCCGCCGTCAGTATCTTCGAGCCGTAGTCGGAGTCGAACACGTGCCGCCGCCAAGACGAGTCCGCGTAACGCTCGAACTGCCAGCGGAAGACCGCGCCCTGCGTGAGCGTCAGCGCGACGAGGACGGCGAGCGCCCTGCGGCGGCCGCGCCCCCCTTCGAGTAGCCACGCGAGTGCGGGTGCGCAGAGCGCGACGAGGAAGACGGGCAGCGCCGCGAGGCGCAGCATGTGAAAGTAATCGTTCGTGAGCGACGCGGGCACGACCGACGCGGCGAGGCCGTAGAAGAAGAGTCGCCACCACGCGTCGCGCTGCGCCGACTGCAACGCGAGCCACGCGCCGAACAGGGCGAGGGCGAAGGCCGCGAAGGGCACGAGCGCCGCGCCGGGCACGCTCGCAATTTGGTACTCGTTCACGTCGCCCGTGACGAGCAGCCGCCACGGGTTGAGGTTGGCCGCGAAGTGCTTGACGAACTCCCACGCGACCTCCGCATGGCCGCTCTCCGGCGTGAAGTAGGTCAGATAGTTGAAGCGCTTGGCGAGCGCCTCCGGGTTCCGCCGGTGGTAGACGAAGAGGGGCACGAGCGCGAGTCCGTACAGCAACCACGTCATCAACAACGCATGCACGCGCGCGCGCGTCGTTAAGAGCAGCGCGAGCCCGAGCGCGAGCAGCGGCCCGAATAGGCGCCCCGTCGAATACGTGTACGTGACGAGCGCGAGCGCGGCGGCGACGAGTGCGGAGTCTGCGACGCCCCACACCTCGCGGCGCGCGGCGCGGTGCGTCGCCAGCAGGAAGAGCGCGACCGCGAGCGGGTAGGCGGCGACCTCGACGACCACGCGGCTCAGCTCGAACAGCCAGGGCGTCAGCAGCGCCGCGAGCATCGTGAGCAGCCCCGCCGCGCGGCTCCCCGTCACGCGCGCGCCCAGCAGCCCCAGCGCGAGCGCCGCCAGCACGCCCAGCGCCGCGCTCAAATAACGCGCGGCCGCGACGCTCGGCCCCGTCACGCGGAAGACGGCCGCCAGCAAGTAGACGTAAGTCGGGTTCTTATAATCCCCGAACGCCTTGAAGTAGAGCGGCCACTCCTCGCCGTGCTCGTCGCGCCCCGCCTCGCTGATGGTGTGCGCGTTGTACGCGACCGAGGACTCGTCGATGAAGAAGCCCGGCGGGTTTGTCGGCGCGCCCCACGCGTAGAAGATGAGCCCCGCGGCGGCGAGCAGGAGCCAGAGGGCGGAGCTTAATTTGAAATTTGAAATTTGAAATTTCAAATTTTTATCAAGGGCCGTCCTCACGGAAGAGGTAGATGGAGCCGCCGAAGATTTTCTCGGGCGTGCGGCGGCGGTACTCGTCGAAGGTGTTGACGCGCTCCTCTTCGGTGACGGGCCGGCCGTCGCGCTCGTGTCCCGCGACGGTCGAGCCGTTGAGGAAACTCGCGCCTATCGCGGTGTAGCGCGGCGGCGGCCCCTTCGGGACGGCGAGCGCGTCGAGATAGTCAACGCCGTGGTGGTGCAGCGTCAGGAAGCCCGCGAGGAACATCGCGCGCACCTTAGTCTCGCCCCGCGCGCGCAGGTACTCGGCGAGCGCCCGCGTGTCGTCGCCCCACTCGACGTTCGAGTCCGACAGATACCACCAGTGCGGCGCGCCCGACGCCAACTGGTTCATGTAGCTCATGTGGTCGGGGTAGGCGCGCGCGGCCTCGACGCACACCCACGCGAGCAGCGCGGCCGCGAGGACGGCCCCCGCCCTGCGCGCGCGCGTCGCCCTCCACATCCTTTCGAGCAGCGCGCCGCAGAGGATGAAGAGGAACATGTAGCCCGGCAGGAAGTAGCGCACGCCGAGGTTGAGCGCGCCCGCCATCGAGGCCGCGGCGTAGAACGCGAAGGGGACGAGCACGAATAGGAATCGCCGGTCGCGCCCGCGCAGCACTCTCTCGATGCCCCAGCCGAGCGCGGCCAGCGAGAGCAGCAGGAAGGGAATCGTCGCCTTCAGAGCGAAGGCGACGGGGAAGTAGTACCACCAGCCCGTGCGGCTGAACATGCCGAGCAGCCCCGCGCTGTGGCCGTCGCGGTTGTGCCATATCTGCCAGAGTGCGCCGAGCACGAAGTCGGTCGGCAGCACGTAGGTGACGACCTCGACGAAGCGGACGACGGCGTCCGCGCGTTCGGGCGCGCCCTCGTGCAGCCACCTCACGCCCTCGAAGCCGAGCGGGCGGTGGTCGAAGAAGTAGGCGGCGTTGATGACGAAGAGCGCCGCGAGCATCGTCGTCAGCGCGTGCAGGGCGACGGACTTTGCCGAGCCCCGCGTGCGCCGCCCGCGCCACCAGAGCCCGAGGTAGACGACGCCGATGGCGGGCGCGACCATCAGCATCGAGAACTTCGTCAGGCACGCCACGCCGCCCGCCGCGCCGACGAGCAGCGCACGCCGCCACGAAGGCGCGCGCAGGTACTTGTAGAGCGCGTACGTCGTGAGCAGGAAGCCGAACGCGGCCGGCACGTCCGTCTGCACGACGCGCCCGTGCGCGACGAGCGTCGGCTCCAGACTGAAGAGCGCGACGGCGAGCACCGCGGCTAAGTCGCCGAACAACTCGCGCGCGAAGGCGAAGACGAGCAGGCCGGTCAGGACGGTGAGCGCGATCATCGGCACGCGCGCCCAGAAGGAGATGGACTCGAAGAGTTTGGGGTTGTCGTCCCAGAACCTCTCCGCGTAAGTCCACTTGCCGACCATCGAGTCGGGCGCGCGGCCGTACTTGCGCGGGTCGGTCTCGTCGGGCTGGAGGAGGAGGAGCGGGAGGCCGGCGAGGATTTTCGAGAGCGGCGGGTGCTCGTGGACGAGTTGGCAGTTGCCCGCGGCGAGGTGGTAGTATGCCGCGGGAATCATCACAATCTCGTCCACGGTTATGCTCTTCCGCCAGACCACCGCGAGCATCTGGAGCGACATGAAGGCGAGCAGCGCCGCGCACGCTGCCGGGGCCGCGCGCTCGCGCAGCCACGCGAGCGCGCGGGACGCCGCGCGCCGCGGCTCGAAGACGACGAGAGCTTCGGAGTCACCCGCCTTGCCGAAGCCTTCCGCCGCCGCCTGATTCAATGACTCGTCCATCAAACCCCCGCCCGCCCGAAGGCCGCCGTCTAGTGGTCGCCGCGCGTCCAGACCGCCTGGCCGCGTTTGCCGTCGCGCTCGCGCCGGTCGTCTACTTCCTGCCGGCACTCTTGTCCGGCTCCGTCCTGTGTCCCGACGACGGGACGATCTTCAACACGCCGCTGCGCGTCGCGGCCGCCGAGATTACGCTCGACGGGAGC
The DNA here is from genome assembly GCA_040510435.1 of Pyrinomonadaceae bacterium. Classification (GTDB taxonomy): domain Bacteria; phylum Acidobacteriota; class Blastocatellia; order Pyrinomonadales; family Pyrinomonadaceae; genus QHXN01. The sequence goes on from JBEVJD010000364.1 coordinate 5,624, forward strand.
CTCCCGCTCTGGAACCCTTACATCTTCGGCGGCATGCCGCTGCTCGCGTCGGCGCAGGGCGGGCTGCTCTTCCCGCCGAACTGGTTCTACCTGCTCTTCGAGCCGCGGGCGGCGACGAACCTGATGGTCGTCACCTCCTACGTCATCGCCGCGCTCGGCGCCTACCTCTACGCGCGGCGCGCGGGCGCGTCCGTTCCGGGCGCAGTCGTGACGAGCCTCGCGTGGCAGTGGGGCGGCTTCCTCGTCGGGCAGATCGGGCACATCAACGTCGTGCAGACGGCCGCGTGCCTGCCGTGGATTCTATGGGCGCTCGACGGGTACGGCCTGACGGGGCGGCGCAAGTGGGGAGTCCTGCTCGCCGCCTTCGTCGCGCTCCAGACCTTCGTCGGCCACCAGCAGACGTTGGCTTACTCGCTCCTGCTCGCGGCGGCTTACGCGGTCGCCAACGCCTGCTCCGTGCGCGAATCGCGCGCGCTCTACCTCTGGTCTCTGGCATTTCTCGCGGCCGGTGTGCTGCTCGCCGCGGTTCAAATCCTACCGACCTTCGAGTTGCTGCGCAACAGCCTGCGCGCAGACTCCTCGTACGACTTCTTCACCTCCTTCTCGCTGCCGCCGTGGATGCTTCAGACGCTCTTCGCGCCGTACGTCGCGGGCGGCGGCGACGGCCGACTGTTCCGCGCGCCTTACGTCGGCCCGCCCTACTACGGCGAGATGGCCGCTTACGTCGGCGCGTCGGGGCTGATGCTCGCCGCCTGCGCGGTCGTGTTTAAGAGAGACGCGAAGACTAAATTCTGGACGGCGGTGGCGCTCGTCTGCCTCGTGCTCGCGCTCGGGCGCTACGCGCCTTTGAATTTCTACAAGCTGATCTACTACGTGCCCGTCCTCAACCTCTTCCGCGTGCCCGCGCGTCACCTGATGGAGTTGGAGTTCGCGCTCGCGGTGTTGGCCGGGCGGGGCTTGACCGCGCTGGCCGCGGCGCGGAAGGAAGGGAGGGCGCGGCGGCGCGCGGCGGCGGTCGGCGCATGCGCGGTGCTTCTGACGTTGCTGGTCGTAACGCTCGGTCGTCCCGACGAGTTCAAACTGGCGCGACAGGCTCCGGTCGGATTGATGCGCGCGCCGGAGTTGTTCGTGCCGGTCGTCGTCGCATCCTTGAGCGCCTGGGCGTTGTGGGCTTTCGCCCGAGGCCGTCGCGGGGCGACCGTGCTGCTCGTCGCCGTGCTCGCGTGCGACCTCGCGCTGTGGGGGCAGTCGAGCGGCTGGCGGCTTTCGAGTCCGACGCAGGACGGCGACCTGTGGCGCGAGCCGGAGCCCGTCAGTCTCATTAAACAGAAGGGCGAAATAGACAACGCCTCTTACAGAATCCTGACCGCGCCGCACGCGTTCGACCCGGCGACGGCGCCCGTCGCGCCTTCGGTGTCGCACTCGCCGGAGTGGACGCTGTGGACGCAGCCCGACATCTACATGATGCACGGCGTCGCGAACGCCGCGGGCTACGACGGCTTCGGGCTGGCGCGCTACAGCCGGCTCGCGGGCGAGATGAAGGTCTGGGGCGAGTTGACCGACCCCGACTCTTCGCTGCGCGGCGAGGGGCGCGAGATAGACCTGCTGGGCGTGCGCTACCTCGTCTCGATGCGCCCGAAGGGCGCGGCCGGCCCCGCGAAGAATGACGGCCGGACGACCGACGCGGCGAAGACTGACGCGGCGCCGACGACGCCCGCGCAGGACTTTCCCGAGGCGACGCAGAGGTACGGCGATTTTCTCTTCGCGGGCGGCGACCTGGGGCTGCCGAACGTCGGCGCGGGCAAGAGCCTTCGGTTCAACGTCCCGCCGACCGAGTCCGACCGCATCGCTCTCGTCACCAACCTTTCATGGTCGGAGGACGTGCCCGACGGTATGCGGGTCGGGCGCGTCCGCCTGAAAACGCAGGACGGGCGCGCCTTCGAGTTCGAGCTGCGCGCGGGCGCAGACACGTCCGAGTGGGCGCACGACCGCGCCGACATACGCGCGCGCGTACGGCACAAGCGCGCGGCGGTCGCCACGAGTTACGCGGTCGCGGACGCCGCGGGCAAGTACGAGGGGCACACGTACGTCACCTCGTTCGCGCTGCCCGAGCGCGCGGTCGTCACGGGCGGCGAGCTCGTCGCGGAGGTCGCGCCGAAGTGGCCCGACCTGCTGCTCTCCGTCTTCCGCGTCTCGCTCGCCGACGCGGCCGCGGGCAGGTCGTATCCGCTGCGCCGCGAGTGGTTCAGCGTCGAGAGGGCGGCGCGCGCGGCGACGGCGGCCGCAGGTGCGGAGTCGCGGACGGTCTCGACGACGAGGCAGTCGAGTTTGACGAAGGGCGCCGCGGAGGGCGGCAGCGGGGTCGATGAAGGTGTTGCTGTCGGAACGTCCGGCGCGGCGCGTTGGCGTTTGGTGGGGCGGACGGCGCGGGAGGAGGTCTACGAGAACGCGCGTGCGCTGCCGCGCGCGTGGCTCGCGTCCGAGGCGCGCGCGCTCGACGAGGAGGCGACGCTGAAGGTGATTCGCACGGGGCGTCTGCCCGAAGGCTCGGCGTGGGAGCCGCAACGCACGGCCCTCGTCGAGTCCGACCCGGGCGCGGCGTCGGTGCCCGCGACACAG
>JBEVJD010000365.1:0-4832 GCA_040510435.1 Pyrinomonadaceae bacterium
CCAACTCGAAGGGCGCCCCCCCCGCCCCGAACGGGGTCCCGCGGACGGAGCAGGTAAGTGTTGACGAGGCGGCGCGCCGACTCTTCAACACTTACCTTTCAAGTTCCACGTCAAGGCCGTTTTCGCGCCCCGCGCGTATACAAATCCGTCCGTTTCATTCATAATTCCATCCCTAACTTCTCAACTTATGAAACCCGAACCGGCCGAAAATTCGCACAAGTCTAAACTCGAAGACCTTCTGGAGCGGAAGCAGCTCGCGGAGGTGGGCGGAGGCCCCGCGCGCACCGCGCGGCAGCACGAGTCAGGCAAGTGGACGGCGCGCGAGCGCATCGAATTCTTCCTCGACGACGGCACCTTCGAGGAGTTCGACCAGCTCGTCGTCCACCGCTCGCGCGACTTCGGCCTGGACAGACAGCTCTTCCCCGGCGACGGCGTCGTCACCGGTCACGGCCTCGTAGACGGCCGGCGCGTCTTCGTCTTCGCGCAGGATTTTACGGTCTTCGGCGGCTCGCTCTCCGAGACCCACGCCGAGAAGATTTGCAAGGTGATGGACACGGCCATGCGCGTGGGCGCCCCCGTCGTCGGCCTCAACGACTCGGGCGGCGCGCGCATACAGGAGGGCGTCGTCTCCCTGGGCGGCTACGCCGACATCTTCCTGCGCAACACGCTCGCCTCGGGCGTCGTCCCGCAGATTAGCTGCATCATGGGCCCCTGCGCGGGCGGCGCCGTCTACAGCCCGGCCATCACGGACTTTAACGTGATGGTGAAGAACACCTCTTACATGTTCATCACTGGGCCGGACGTGATCCGCACCGTCACGCACGAGGACGTTTCGAAGGAGGAGCTGGGCGGCGCCGACACGCACAACAGAGTCTCGGGCGTCGCGCACTTCGCGGCCGACTCCGACGAGCACGCACTTCTGCTCGTGCGCGAGCTGCTCTCCTTCGTCCCCTCCAACAATATGGAGGACGCGCCCCGCGTCGAGACCTCAGACCCGCACGACCGGCGCGTCGAATCTCTCAACACGCTCGTCCCCGAAGCCTCGAACCAGCCTTACGACATCCGCGACGCGATTCACGCGGTCGTGGACGACGGCTACTTTTTCGAAGTCCACGAGCACTACGCCCCGAACATCGTCGTCGGGTTCGCACGCCTGGGGGGTCGAAGCGTCGGCATCGTCGCCAACCAGCCCGCGTTCCTCGCGGGCGTCTTGGACATCGACGCCTCGGTTAAGGCCGCGCGCTTCGTGCGCTTCTGCGACTGCTTCAACATCCCTCTCGTCGTCTTCGAAGACGTGCCGGGCTTTCTGCCCGGCGTGCGCCAGGAGCACGGCGGGATCATCAGGCACGGCGCGAAGCTGCTCTACGCCTTCGCCGAGGCGACGGTGCCCAAGATTACCGTCATCACGCGCAAGGCTTACGGCGGCGCCTACTGCGTCATGGCCTCGAAGCACATACGCACGGACGTTAACTTCGCGTGGCCGACGGCCGAGATCGCGGTCATGGGCGCGGAGGGCGCGGTCGGGGTTCTTTACAGGCGTGAGATAGGCGAGGCGCCCGATCAGGAGGCCGCGCGGCGTTCGCGCGTCGCGGAGTTCGAGGAGAAGTTCGCCAACCCTTACGTCGCCGCCGAGCGCGGATTCATCGACGAGATCATCGAGCCCGCCCTGACGCGCAGGAAACTTATCAGCGCCCTCTCGCTGCTCGAAAACAAGAGGGACACTAATCCCCCCAAGAAGCACGGGAACATCCCCCTCTAAAGCCGCAGGGGACGAAAGCGTCTCAACTTAAAAATCGAAAGGCGCGCGAGAATCTATCTCGCGCGCCTATTCGATTTCTGCGATTCCCTTCCCTTTAGGAAGGACGCTGCGGGGTCGCCGCCGGCTTATTATCCTTCGCGCGCAGAAGTTCGAGAGCCTTCTTCAACTGCACGTCTTCCGGCTGCTGCTTCGGCGAGGTCGCCTCGGGCGCCACGTCCCTACGGTCTGCGGGTGCGTTGGGCTGCGCGATGGGGTCGTCGTCGTTGCCGGTCAAGTCCTCCGGGTCGATGGCCTCGGCCACCTCCGGCAGCTTAACCTCGACCGTCGGCTTCACGCCCTCGCCGAGGAAAGGCTTCCCAGTCGAGGAGGCCCACTTGATCGTCGTCAGGAGCAGGCCGTCGCCCGCGCGCAGCGTGAAAAGCTGCTGCTCGGCGCCCGCGCCGAAGCTCTTGACGCCGATCACGTCGCCGCGTTTGTGCTCCGTGAAAGCCGCGGCCACGACCTCGGCCGAGGCGGCAGTCCCGCGGTCGATGAGGACGGTGGTGGGGCCCTCGAAGAGCACGGCCTTCGGGTCGGCCGGGAAGCTCTTCAGGGGCTTGTTGCCGCGCCCGACCGTCTGCGCCAGAGTCCCTTCCTTGATGAAGAGGTTCGCGACCTTGACGCCCTCTTCGAGCGAGCCGCCAGCGACGCTCCGCAGGTCGAGCACGACCTTCTGCGCGCCCTGCTTCAAAAGCTCCTGCAAGCGCGCCTTCACATCCGCCGCCTCGCCCTCCGCAAGGCTGTTGACCTTTATGACTCCAATTTTCCCCTGCTCCGTACGCGATTCAGCGCCCGGGACGGAGACGGCACCGCGCTTAACGTTCAGCACGAACGGGCGCGTGCCCGCGCGCAGGACGCGCAGCTTGACCTCGCTGCCGGGCGCGCCGTTCAGAAGCTGCCGCGCGTCGTAGAGCGAGATGTCGCGCGTGGCCTTCCCGTCGATGTATTCGATGATGTCGCCCCCCTGCAAACCGGCCAGGTCGGCCGGCCCGCCCTTCACCGGGGCGATGACGTAGAGGTAGGAGGCGAACTGCGACAACTCCGCGCCGATGTTGGGCTGGCTGTTCTGCGCGCCCGCGCGGAAGCCCTTGACCTGTTCGGTCGTCAGGTAGGTCGAGTATGGGTCGAGGCCGTAGGCCAGACCGCGCAGAGCGCCCGCGCGAACCTTGTTCAGGTCGGGCTCGTCGACGTAGTCGTCCTGTATGTGACGGAGGACGCTCTCGAAGATTCGGAGTTGCGCGCCGGGGTCGTTCTGCTGCTGCTGCGCGTTGATTGACATCAAGCCGCCGACGACGGCGTAGAGCGCCAGCGACGCGGAAAAAACGACGAGAAGGAACTTACTGCGAAAAGACATCAAGCACCTCTGAATTGCACTCAAACCCTGAAAAGCGCTTCGGCCCTGCGGGCGGCCGAAATTGTCCGAACCTACGGGTCGGATGATACAGTAGCCGCGTACGGCGCGCAAGCCCTCTAAGTGGCACAACCGTCAAGGGTTGCGTTATACTCCGCGCCGGCCAAAGACGCAGATTTCGTCCAAAAAAAGCGAGCCGGGCAGGTCTAACGTGCAGGGTCGTGTCCTCGCCATCGACATGGGTTCCAAGAGAGTCGGCCTGGCCGTCTCGGACGAACTGCGCCTGACCGTCCGGACGCTCCCGGCCCTGCCGCGCACCCCCTGGAAGCGTCTGCTCAGCTCACTCGCCGAACTTTGCGTGCAGTTTGACGTGCGAAGCATAGTCCTGGGTTTGCCGCTGCGCCTCGACGGCACCGAAGGCGACGCCGCACAAGAGGTCAGACGCGTCGCGCGTAACATGGAGCTATCGCTAAAGCTCCCCCTCTTTTTTCAGGACGAACGCCTTACGTCTAAAGACGCGGAGGCTTCTCTGCGTGAGCGCGGCCTTCAAGGCGCAGAGATTTCAGACCGAATTGACAGCGAAGCCGCATCTATTATCCTGAGTGACTTCCTGGAGGTTCAAAACAGGATCGAAGGGTGAGTCGGGCGGTTGAGTTTCAACTTAAGATCAGGCGGGATATGTCATGACCTTTAAACGAGTTATCATTTCGTTCGCCATCCTTTTGGCGCTCGCCTGCGGAGGCGCCTTCCTTTGGCTTCGTCAAGAGCTACAGGCGCCGAAGCTCCATTCCCAGAGCGACCAGTACATCGCCATCCCCAAGGGCTCCACACCGGATCAGATTATCAACAATCTCGAAAATCTCGGCGTTATCAGACGAGGGTGGTTATTACGGTTGTATGTACGTCTGACCGGCTCGGGTCAGCGCTTGAAGGCAGGCGAGTACCGCTTCCCTTCGCCAATCTCCCCGCTCGGGGTTCTGAAAAAACTTGAGGAGGGCGAGCAGCGCCTGAGCCGCCTGACCGTCATCGAGGGCTGGACGCGCTGGGACATCGCCGCACTTCTAGCCAGGATTCCTGAACTCAAACTCAAGAGTACCGAAGAGGCGCTGGCGCTCTTCGACGACACGAGCGCCATCCGCGACCTCGACCCCGGAGCCAGGAACCTCGAAGGCTACCTCTACCCCGACACATACAGTTTTCAGCCGGACGCGACCCCGCAACAGGTCGTCGAGACGATGGTGAAGCGCTTCCGGCAGGTCTGGGGCGAACTGTCCGCGAAGCACGCCGTGCCGTCAAACCTCAGCCCGCGAGAGGTCGTCACCGTCGCCTCGCTCATCGAGACGGAGGCGAAACTCGCCGACGAGCGCCCAATCGTCGCCTCCGTCATCTACAACCGTCTGAGGCGAGACATCCCGCTCGGCATCGACTCGACCGTCATCTACGCCTCGAAGGCCGCGGGCAAGTGGAGGAATAACGGCAAGGTTTATCAGAGCGACCTCGACCGCGATTCGCCCTACAACACGCGCAAAGTGCGCGGCCTGCCGCCCGGCCCCATCGCTTCTTCGGGTCAAAGCTCGCTCGAAGCGGCGCTCAAACCCGCACAGACGGACTACATCTACTACGTCCGCGAGCCCTCGCGTAACGACGGCGCGCACAACTTCTACAGCGACGAGGCGGGCTTCC
>JBEVJD010000366.1:0-9309 GCA_040510435.1 Pyrinomonadaceae bacterium
TACCCGACCGACCACGCGGGCGCGGGCGTCATCCTCGAACAGACGGGGCGCGGGATGATGTTCGGCGACATCTCTTCGGTCGGCGCGTGGAAGAACGACCCGCGCATAGAACTGCACGGCCCCGGCTACAGCAAGATCGTCATCGGCGAGGACTGCGCCGACGAGTGGGAGAAGCACATTGACGTTATCGCGCGCTCGGTGGCCGAGAACGGCGGGCGCTCCTGCGTCAACGCTTCGGGCGTGTGGGTGACGCGCCACGCCGAAGAGATCGCCGAAGCCCTCGCCGAAAGACTCTCGCAGATAGTGCCGCGCGCAGAGGACGACCCCGACGCACTGCTCGCGCCCTTCGCAGACCCAACGGTTGCCGAGCGCATCAACTCGATGGTCGAAGGGCACTTGAGCGAGCCGGGCGCGCGCGACGTGACGGCCGAGCACCGCGGCAACGAACGACTCGCGCGGCGCGAGGGCTGCGCGTACCTGCTGCCGACAATCGTCCGCTGCGAGACGGCCGAACACCCGCTCGCCAACCGCGAGTTCCTGTTCCCCTTTGCGAGCGTCGTCGAAGTCAGACAGGAAGAGATACCCGAAGCGCTCGGCCCGAGCCTCGTCGTCACGGCCATCACGGAGGACGCCGGGCTCGTCCGCCGCCTCGCGCAGTCGCTGCTCGTCGGCCGGCTCAACGTCGGCCCGGTGCCGACCAGCGTCGTGCGCTGGGATCAGCCGCACGAGGGCAACCTCTTCGAGCACCTCTACGCGCGCCGGGCATTTCATAAAGCAGTAGGCGGTAGTCAGTAGTCAGTAGGCAGTAGGCTCTGCTTTGAGGAGGTTGAAGATGACAGCCGCACGGTTCGAGCGAGAAAAGGGTTTTCTACTGACTGCTGACTACTGGCTCCTGTCTACTTAATCACCATGCGCATCCTCTACATCACGGCCGGGGCCGCGCAGATGTATTGCGGGAGTTGTCTGCGCGATAACGCGCTGGCGACGGAGCTGCTGGCGCGCGGGCACGACGTGGTGCTCGTGCCGCTCTACACGCCGACGCTGACGGACGAGCCGAACGTCAGCCGCGGGCGCGTCTTCTTCGGCGGCATCAGCGTCTACCTCGAACAGCACTCGTCGCTGTTCCGCCACACGCCGCGCCTGCTCGACCGCCTCTGGGACTCGAAGCTCGCGCTCAAACTCGCCTCGCGCCGCTCCATCCAGACGAGCCCGAAGATGCTCGGCGAGCTGACCGTCTCGATGCTGAAGGGCGAGGAGGGGAAGCAGCGCAAGGAGTTGGAGAAGCTGATCGACTGGCTCAAGACCGAGCCGCCGTTCGACATCATCAGCCTCCCCTACACGCTCCTCATCGGGCTCGCCGGGCCGCTCAGCGAGGCGCTCGGCCGACCCGTCTGCTGCACGCTCCAGGGCGAAGACCTCTTCCTCGAAGGTCTGCCCGAGCCGTACCGCTCGGACTCCTTAAGGCTCATCGGCGAGAGCGTCAGACACGTCGAGCGCTTCCTCGCCGTCAGCGGCTACTACGAAGGGTTCATGCCCGGCTACCTCGGCATCCCCGCGGAGAAGATGAGGCTCGTGCCGCTCGGCATCAACCTGCAAGGCTACGAGCCGCGCGCGCCGCGCGTCGAAGGGGCGCCGTTCACGGTCGGCTATTTCGCGCGCGTCGCGCCGGAGAAGGGGCTGCACCTTCTGGCCGAGGCTTACGTGAAGTTGCGCGAGTCTGTGGGCGCGGGCGCGGCGCGGCTCGAAGTGGCGGGCTACCTCGGCGAAGAGCACAAGGGCTATCTCGAAGGCGTCGAGCGGCGGATGCGCGAGGCGGGGCTCGCCTCCGAGTTCAACTACCGCGGCGTGCTCGACCGCGCGGGCAAGATAGATTTCCTGCGCGGCCTCGACGTGCTCTCGGTGCCCGCGACCTACGACGAGCCGAAGGGCATCTTCCTGCTCGAAGCGATGGCGTGCGGTGTGCCCGTCGTCCAGCCGCGCCGGGGCGCGTTCACCGAGGTCGTCGAGCAGACTGGGGGCGGCCTGCTCGTCGAGCCCGACGACGCCGAAGCCCTGGCCGCAGGGCTGCGCCGCGTCAAAGAGGACGCGACGCTCGCGTCGGAGCTGAGCGCCGCGGCTTACGCGAACGTGCGCCGCCACTACACGGTCGCGCAGATGGCCGACCGCGCCCTCGAAGTCTACGAGGAGTTGTTGGCAGGAAAGATTAACCACAGAGACACGGAGGCACAGCTCAAAGCAGAAGCCATGTCTTAAGCTGTGCCGCTGTGTCTCTGTGGTTAAATTCTCTTTCTCTACACTCAAGTGAGAACAAGGGTCGAAGGTCGAACAGAGTGCTTGTAGTCGAGAACCTGTCGAAGGATTACAGGACGCCGAGGGGGGCGCTGCCGATTCTGTCGGGCGTGTCCCTGCGCTTGAACAGGGGCGACGCGGCCGCCGTGATGGGGCCTTCGGGGAGCGGGAAGAGCACGCTGCTCTACATCATCGGCGCACTTGAGCCGCCCACCTCGGGCGCGGTCACGCTCGACGGCCAGAACCCCTTCGCGCTCGGCGAGAGGGAACTCGCCACGTTTCGCAACCGAGAGGTCGGCTTCCTCTTTCAGGATCACTGTTTGCTCCCGCAGTGCTCCGTGCTTGAGAACGTCTTGACGCCGACGCTCGTCGCGAGCGGGCGCGGCGACGACTACGACGAGCGTGCGCGCTCGCTGCTCGAACAGGTGGGACTGGCGGAGCGCATGCACCACCGGCCGGCGGAGCTGTCGGGCGGCGAGAAGCAGCGCGCGGCGCTGGCGCGCGCGTTGATGATGAGGCCGACCCTTCTGCTCTGCGACGAGCCGACGGGGAATCTCGACCAGAGGGCGGCCGACAACGTGGCCTCGCTCCTCTTCGAACTCCACCGCGCGCAGGAGACCGTCCTCGTCGTCGTCACGCACAGCACCGAGCTCGCCGCCCGCTTCCCGCAGCGCTTCCGTCTGACCGAACAGAGACTAATCGAGACTTAGGTGTTGGGTGCTGGGTTTTGGATACAAGCAACGTGTCTTTTCCCAACACCCAGCACTCAACACCCAACACCCCTTCTTATGCTGAAGCTCGTCCTGCGTAACCTCAGTTACTACCGGCGCACGAACGCGGCCGTGGTGTTGGGCGTCGGCGTGGCGGTTGCGGTGCTGGCGGGGGCGCTGCTGGTCGGCGAGTCTGTGAGGGCGAGCCTGCGGGGGCTGTTCCTACAGAGGCTCGGGCGCGCGACGCACGTTGTGAGCGCGCCGAACTTCTTCCGCGAAGCGTTGGCCGAAGAGGTGCGCGCGGGCGCGGGGTTCAGGGAGGCCGGGTTCGACGCGGCCTGCCCGTTAATCGTTGCACAGGGCGTTGTGACGCACGAGGCGAGCGGGCGGCGGGCGGTGGCGGCGCAGGTCTACGGCGTGGACGCGCGCTTCTGGGAGTTCCACGGCCGCGCAGGCTCAGCCGCGCGCGCGCCGCGCAGCGACGAGGTGTTGTTGAGCCCGAGCCTCGCCGCGGAACTCGGCGCGGCCTCGGGCGACGCTGTCGTCCTGAGGGTCGAGCAGCCGTCGGACATCCCCGTCGAATCTCTGCACGGGCGCAAGGACGACGTGGGCAGCAGCGCGCGTCTGACGGTGCGCGAGACGCTCGGCGCGCAGGAGCTTGGCGAGTTCTCCGTGCGCCCGAGCCAGACGGCGGTGCGCGCTGTCTTCGTCCCGCTCTCTTCGCTGCAACGCAGCCTCGACCGCGCGGGGCGCGTCAACACCATCCTCTTCAACGCGCGCGGCGAGGGCGCGGACGCGGGAGAGGCGAGCGCGCAGACCGAGAAGCTGTCCGGCCTGCTGCGCGCGTCGGCGACGCTCGAAGATTTGGGCGTGAAGCTGCGCGCGCTCGACGACACGCGGGGGCTGACGTTCGAGAGCGAGAGCGGGCTGATAGGCGAAGGGATGGAGGCGGCGGCGCGCGAGGCCGCACGCAGGACGGGGGCGGGCGCCGAGCCGGTCTTCTCCTACCTCGCCAACTCCATCCGCGCGGGCGGGCGCGAGGTGCCCTACTCAATCGTCACCGCGTTCGGCGAAGAAGCCTTCGGCAGACTCCTTAAAGCGTCGGCGACCGATGAGAGTGTTGCTGTCGGGACGCGCGCGCCTTCTTCGGCCGCGGGTGAGAAGGGTCTTCCGGAAGTCGTGCTCAACGAGTGGGCGGCGCGCGAGTTGGGCGCGCGGGTGGGCGACGCCGTGTCGCTTGAGTATTACGTGTGGGAGGAGTCGGGGCGGCTCTCGACGCGCACGGCTGAGTTCCGCCTCGCGGGCGTCGTGCCCATCGAGGGCGAGGCGGCCGACCGCGACCTCGTGCCGGAGTACCCGGGCATCACGGGCTCAAACAGTCTCGCCGACTGGGATCCGCCGTTCCCCGTCGAACTCTCGCGCATACGACCGCAGGACGAAGCCTACTGGGACGCGCACCGCACGACGCCGAAGGCTTTCATCACACTCGCGCGCGCGCAGGAGCTTTGGCGCTCGCGCTTCGGGGGGCTGACCTCTCTGCGTGTGCGCGCGGCGTCCGTGACGGGCGGGGCGTCTCTGGGGACGTTCTCGGCCGCGCTGCGCGAGACGTTGGAGCCTTCGGCGGCGGGGCTGAACGTCTACGCGGTGAGGGCCGAAGGGCTCGCGGCCTCGCGCGGGGCGACCGACTTCGGCGAGTACTTCCTCTACTTCAGCTTCTTCATCGTCGTGTCGGCGCTGCTGCTGACGGCGCTCTTCTTCCGCCTCGGCGTCGAGCAACGCCTGCGCGAGGTGGGACTGCTCGGTGCCCTCGGCTACACGCGTGGGCGCGTGCGCGCGATCTTCCTCACGGAGGCGTTGGTGCTCGCCGGCCTGGGCGGGCTCGTCGGGGTGCCGGGCGCGTATGCGTACGCGTGGCTTCTGATGAAGGGGTTGCGGACGTGGTGGGTCGGGGCCGTGGGCACGACCGCGTTAGAGTTGCACGCGGGGCCTTGGCCGTTCGTGTTCGGCGTGTTGGGGGGAATCGTCGCGGCGGTTCTCTGCATCGTCCTGACGCTGCGCGGGCTGCGCCGCGCTTCGGCGCGCGGACTGCTCGCGGGCGTCGTAGGAGAGGGGGAGAGTGGGGGACGGGGGGACGGGGAGATGGGGGGACGGGGAGAGGGGGAGAGGGGATGGGTGAAGAGGATTCTTCGTCGTGTCCCGTTTATCGCCCCGTCGCCCCGTCGCCCCGTCGCCCCGTCGCGTCTGCTCATCCCGTCGGTCGCGTTGGTCGCGGGGTGTGCGTTCTTAGTCGCGGCGTCGTTCGGCGCGGTGGGGCAGGCGGCGGGATTTTTCGGGGGCGGGGCGTTGTTGCTGGTCGCGCTGCTCGGGTTTCAGTCGGCGTGGCTCAAGGGGCGCGGGCGCGGGACGATTGGGGGCAGCGGTTGGTGGTCGGTGTCGCGTCTGGGGATGCGGAACGCGACCTACAGGCCGGGGCGGAGCGTGCTGTGCATCACGCTCATCGCGGCGGCCTCGTTCATCATCGTCGCGGTGGACGCCTTCCGGCGCGACGACTCGGCGGCGGCGGCGCGCGACCGTCATTCGGGCGGCGGCGGCTACGCGCTGCTCGCGGAATCACTCCTGCCCGTTGTCCACGACCCGAACACGAACGAGGGGCGCGACGCCTTGAACCTCAAGGGGGCGGGCGAGGGAAGGGCAGCGCTCGACGGCGTGACGCTCGCGCGTTTGCGTCTGCGCCCGGGCGACGACGCGAGCTGTTTGAACCTCTACCGGCCGAGCCAGCCGCGCATCCTCGCGCCGACCGACGACTTCAGGCGCGAAGGCCGTTTCAGTTTCGGCGGCACGCTCGACGCCGAAGGTGAAGCGAGAGCGAACCCGTGGCTGCTGCTCGACAGGGAGTTCGCGGACGGCGCGGTGCCCTTCGTGGCGGACGCGACCTCGGCCGCGTACGTGCTGCACCTCGGGCTCGGGGAGGATTTTCTGTTGGAGCGCGGCGGCGGGCTGGGGCCGCTGCGTCTGCGGCTGGTGGCGACGCTCGCGGACAGCATCTTTCAGGGCGAATTGATCGTGTCGGAGCGCAACTTCCTGCGACACTTTCCCGAGCAGGAGGGCTACCGTGTCTTCCTCGTAGACGTGCCCGAGGGGCGCGACGCGCAGGGCGTGGCGGCCGTTTTGGAAGAGCGCCTGTCGGAGTTCGGCTTCGACGCCGCATCGACCGCGGAGCGTCTGGCGGAATTTCATCGAGTTGAGAACACGTATCTCTCGACGTTCCAGATGCTCGGCGGGTTGGGGCTCGCGCTCGGAACGCTGGGGCTGGCGGCGGTACTGTTGAGAAACGTTTTAGAGAGGCGGCGGGAGTTGGCGCTGCTGCGCGCGGTCGGGTACGACCGGCGACACTTCGGCCTGATGATAGTGGCCGAGAACGCTCTGCTGCTCGCGTGCGGACTTTTGACGGGGACGTTGTGCGCGCTGCTGGCGATTGCGCCGGTGGTGGCGTCGCGCGGGGGGCGTCTGCCGCTGGCGTCGCTGGGGCTTCTGCTGGCGGCGGTCGTCGTCTCGGGGCTCGCGGCCTCGCTCGTGGCGACGGCCGCCGCGCTGCGCGCTCCGCTGCTCGCCGCGCTCCGCGAGGAGTGAAATTCTTCAGAGGATTCAACACGGAGACACAGAGACACGGAGACACGGCTTGGATAGAACTAAGGACGAAGCTGTGTCTCTGTGCCTCCGTCTCTCCGTGTTGCACTGCCTTCTGATTTATACTCGACTGAGGAACCACAGACCTTTTCACCAGCCCGCTTGAGGAGGAGTTCAAGATGCGTAGACTGTTTCTGGCTTCGTGTCTCGCCGCGCTCTGCGCCGCGCCGTCCGCGGCGAACTGGCCGCAGTGGCGCGGCCCCGACCTGAACGGCGTGAGCGCCGAGCGCAACCTGCCGCTCAAGTGGACGGCCGGAGAGAACGTCGCGTGGAAGCTCGCGATGCCCGACCGCAGCGGCTCGACCCCCATCGTGTGGGGCGAGCGGCTGTTCCTCAACGTCGCCGAAGGGGACGACCTGAGCCTCTGGTGCGTGGACAGGTCGAAGGGCGCGGTGCTGTGGAAGCGCAAGCTCGGCGGCGGAAACCTCCGCATGCGCAAGCACAACATGTCGTCGCCCTCGCCCGTCACCGACGGCAAGAGCGTCTGGGTGATGGCGGGCACGGGCGTCCTCAAGGGCTTCGACTTCGAGGGGCGCGAACTGTGGGCGCGCGACATCCAGAAGGACTACGGCGCGTTCGGGCTCAACTGGGGTTACGCCTCCTCGCCGCTCTTACACGAGGACTCGCTCTACGTGCAGGTCTTGCACGGGATGAACACCGACGACCCTTCGTACGTGCTGCGCGTTGACAAGAAGACGGGCAAGACGCTGTGGCGCGTCGAGCGGCCGACCGACGCCGTGCGCGAGTCGCCCGACGCCTACACGACGCCCGCGCTTTTGCGCCACGGGAAGGCGACGGAGATCGTGGTGAGCGGCGGCGACTACGTGACGGGGCACGACCCGGCGACGGGCAAGGAGCTTTGGAGGGCGGGCGGGCTCAACCCGGCGCGCGAGCCCTTCTTCCGCATCGTCGCGTCGCCCATCGCCTACGACGGGCTGATCTACGTGCCGGCGCGCGTCAAGCCGCTCCTCGTGCTGCGCGCGGGCGGGCGCGGCGACGTGTCGAAGTCGCACCTCGTCTGGTCAACCGAGAACGGGCCGGACGTGCCGACGCCCGTCACCGACGGCAAGTATTTTTACGTCGTCAACGACCGCGGCATCGTGTGGTGTCTGGACGCGAAGACGGGCAAGGAGGTCTACGGCCAGCAGCGCTTGAAGCCGGGCACCTACAGCGCGTCGCTCGTGCTCGCCGACGGGAAGATTTACGTGACGAGCGAGGACGGCGTGACCTCGGTCATCAAGGCGGGGCCGCAGTTCGAAGTGCTCGCCGAGAACGACCTCGGCGAATACTGCCTCAGCTCCCCGGCCGTCTCCGACGGACAAATCTTCATCCGCACCTCGAACCACCTCTACTGCATCGGCCAGCGGCGGCGGTAAGAGGGGTGTTGGGTGTTGGGTGTTAGGTTTTGGGGAAGAAACGGCTTTTACCCAACACCTAACACCCAACACCCCTTCAAGACTGCGGTTTGAAGTAGAGCACCATGCCGGCGCCGGCGGCGGCGAGGACGAAGCCGAGGTAGAGGAGCGGGTTGGGCGCCTGCTTCGGCGGGTGGAGCACCATCGAGAAGAGGACGTTGACGAGCGGCGCGCCCGCGAAGACGAGGGGCATGACGTAGGTCGGCAGTCCACCGCTTCGGAAGGCATAGATGATGCACACCGCCCCTATCGCGCCGAGCGCTCCGCCCGCGGTCGCCGCCAGCGCGCCCTTCGTCGTAAACCCCGTGGTCACGCCCCCCTGCGATGACAGACCCACCACGGGCACCAGCACCCCGATTAAAAAGTAAGCCGCCCCCACGCACAAAAGCGCGCGCAGAGGACTGCCCAACTGCACCTGCCCCTGGTGGAGCACCGGCCCGTACAGCCCCCACGCGAGCGCCGCGCCGAGGGCGAAGATGATCCAGAGCATTCGAGAGACCTCACAGGGAAGGGAGTCAGGAGTCAGGAGTCAGGAGTCAGAAGAGAAGTGGTTGCCGCCTCTTCATTCTGCCTCCTGACTCCTGACTCCTGACTCCTGTTTTTAAAACGTGAGCCGCACGCCCAACTGCACCTGCCGCGAGGAGGTGGTGGTCGAGCGGATGCGGCCGAAGGTCGAGAGCGGCTGTTCGTTGTCGGCCGCGCCGGTGAAGACGATCAGGGACGGCGGCGAGAAGTTGGCCCGGTTGAAGAGGTTGAAAGCCTCAAGGCGCAACTGCAACGCGCCGTCGTCGCCGAGCCAGCCCCAGCGCGTGTTCTTGACGAGCGACAGGTCGAAGACGCGCAGGTTCGGGCCGATGAGCGCGCCGCGCCCGACGTTGCCGAGCGTGCCCGCGGCCGGCAGGCGGAAGGCCGCCGGGTCGAAGTACTGGTCGGGGCCGCCTAAGACGGCCGACTCCGCGTCGAAGCCGGGCGCGAAGTCCGGCCGGTCGAAGCCGATGCCGGGCGCGAGCGACGGCGACCACTGCGAGCGCGAGCGGTTGCGCGCGACGAAGACCGTCAGGGGGTTCCCGCTCCGCGCCTGCCCGATGCCGGACAACTGCCAGCCGCTCGTCAACAAACCCGCCAACCCCTCGCGCCCCTCGCCGAAGGGAAGTTGCCACGTGAAGTTGACGACGAGGTTGTGCTTGGCGTGATAGTCCGAGAGCCCC
>JBEVJD010000367.1:0-19106 GCA_040510435.1 Pyrinomonadaceae bacterium
GCGGCGTTGGTGCCGCCGAAGCCGAAGCTGTTCGAGAGCGCGTAGTCGAGGCGCGCGGGGCGCGGCTCGTTGGGCACGTAGTCGAGGTCGCAGTCGGGATCGGGGTTGACGTAGTTGATGGTCGGCGGCAGCCGCCCGTCGTGGATGGCGAGGACGGAGAAGACCGCCTCGATGCCGCCCGCCGCGCCGAGCGCGTGGCCGGTCATCGACTTCGTCGAGCTAACCGCGAGCTTGTAGGCGTGCTCGCCGAAGGTCTTCTTAATCGCCAGCGTCTCGAACTTGTCGTTGTACGGCGTCGAAGTGCCGTGCGCGTTGACGTAGCCGATCTGCTCGGGGCTGACGCCCGCGTCCTTCATGGCCATCGTCATCACGCGCACCGCGCCCGACGCGGTCTCGTCCGGCATCGTGATGTGGAAGGCGTCGGCCGTCATGCCGTAGCCGACGACCTCGGCGTAGATTCTCGCGCCGCGCGCCTTCGCGAACTCAAGCTCTTCGAGAATCAGCAGCCCGGCGCCCTCGCCGATGATGAAGCCGTCGCGGTCGCGCTCGAACGGACGCGAGGCGTGCTCGGGGTCGTCGTTGCGCGTCGAGAGCGCGCGCATCGCGGCGAAGCCCGCGACCGACATCGGCGTGATGGCCGACTCGGCGCCGCCGCAGATCATTACGTCGGCGTCGCCGCGCTGGATGATCTTCAGAGAGTCGCCGATGGCGTGCGCGCCCGCCGAGCAGGCCGTCGCCGTCGCCGAGTTCGGCCCCTTGGCGCCGAAGCGGATCGAGACCTGCCCGGCGGCGAGATTGACGATGGACGAGGGAATGAAGAAGGGCGAGACGCGGTGCGGGCCTTCGTCGAGGAGCTTCGAGTGCTCACGCTCGATGGCCCAGAAGTCGCCGATGCCGCTGCTGATGTAGGTGCCGATGCGCCAGGAGGTCTCTTCGCCGTAGCGGTCGTAGAGCTTCTGCCCGCGCTCGACGAGCCCGGCGTCGTAGACGGCCTCGTCGGCGGCGGCGACGGCGAAGTGGATGAAGGTGCCCATCTTGCGGGCCTCCTTCTTCTCGATGAACTTGAGCGGGTCGAAGTTTTTGACCTCGGCGCCGATCTTGACGGAGAACTTCTCGGTGTCGAACTTCTCGATGTAGCCGACGCCGCTCTTGCCCGACATCAGCGCCGACCAGGTCTCGCCCACGGTGTGCCCGCAGGGCGTGACGAGGCCCATGCCCGTAACCACTACGCGACGTTTCAAAGCTTCTGCTCCTCCGACGGAGTGCGGACGGCGCCGGCCCCTTCTAAAGGCCGAGCGCGCCCCCGCGAGACGGTTCGCGCAGGGGCGGGTCGGCCGCGCTCAAATCGGCGCGGCCGCTGGCGGCGCCGGGGACGATGCGTCACCCGGCGCGACGACCGAAGGCGCGGGGCTACTTGCCCTTCGCCTGGTGCTGGTCGATGTAGTTGTAGGCGTCGCGGACGCTCTGAATCTTCTCGGCGTCCTCGTCCGGAATCTCGATGCCGAACTCCTCCTCGAAGCGCATGACGAGCTCGACCGTGTCGAGTGAATCGGCGCCAAGGTCGTCGATGAAGCGCGCGTTCGGCGTGACCTCGTTCTCGTCCACGCCCAGCTCGTCGATGATGATCTGCTTAACCTTATTCTCGATCTCCTGATCGGCCATTAGTCCTGCTCCTCTGCGTCTGAAGTTGGAAAACCCTAAAACTCAATCGCCCGCGGCGGCCTGCCCTGAACCCGTGTCCGGCTCGCTCAGGGCCGCCATCGCCTCCCCGAGACTCGCGGGATTCTCGACGTTCGCGGCGCGCGCCTGCGGCGCCGTCTGGCGCACGAGCCCGCTCAAAACCTTACCCGGTCCGACCTCGACGAAGGTGCGGACGCCTTCGCGCGTCAGCAGCTCCACCGACTCGCGCCAGCGGACTGGCGAAGAGACCTGTCTGACGAGCGAGGCGCGCGCCCCGGCGCCGGTGCGTATGACGGCGGCGTCAACGTTCGTGACGAGCGGCACGCCCAAGTCTTTGAACTCTATCCGGTCGAGGTCGGCCGCGAGCCGCTCCTGCGCCGGCAGCATCAGCGCGCAGTGGAACGGCGCGCTCACCTTCAACAGGATCGCGCGCTTCGCCCCGCGCTCTTTCAAGATGGGCAGCGCGCGCTCGACCGCGGCGGCGCTCCCGGCGATGACGATCTGGCCGGGCGAGTTGACGTTCGCGGCGGAGCAAATCTCGCCCTCGCGCGCGGCCTCGCGACATGCGGCCTCGACCGTCTCGATGTCTGCGCCGAGGACTGCGGCCATCGCGCCCGCACCGACGGGGACGGCCTCCTGCATGTAGCGCCCGCGGTTGCGGACGATTGACACGGCGTCCCTCAAGCTCAACGCGCCCGCGGCCACCAGCGCCGAATATTCGCCGAGGCTGTGCCCGGCCACGAAGTCTGGCCGCCCCAGCCCCTCGCCCTCCGCCGCGCGCAGCGCCGCGATTGAGGTCGTGAGAATCGCCGGCTGCGTGTTCTCCGTCAACTGCAAATCTTCCGCCGGCCCCTCGAAGCACAGGCGCGACAGCGCGAACCCGAGCGCGTCGTCCGCCTCCTCGAAGACCTCGCGCGCCGACGCGTAACGCTCGGCCAACTCGCGCCCCATGCCCGGCGCCTGCGAGCCCTGACCCGGAAAGATGAAAGCTACGGACATAGTTTTCAGTTTTCAGTCAGCAGAATTCAGCCTCTCGGTTGGCTGAAAACTGAAAACTGACCTACCACTTAATCAGCGCGCCGCCCCACGTTGCGCCGCCGCCGAAGGAGGCGAGCAGCACGAGGTCGCCCTCGGAGACCATCCCCTTCTCGATGCACTCGTCGAGCGCGATGGGGACGGAGGCCGAGGAGGTGTTGCCGTGGTAGGCGATGTTCGAGTAGACGATTGAACTGTCCACGTTGAGCCTCGACGCCACGGCGTCCGTGATGCGCTGGTTCGCCTGGTGCGGGATGAAGAGCTTCACGTCCCCGGGCTTGTACCCGGCCTCGTTCAAGACCTCGACCGACACGTCGGCCATCGACCGCACCGCGATCTTGAACAGCTCGTTCCCCTTCATCTTGAAGTAGTGGAGACCTTGCGAGAGCGTCTCGGCCGTCGGCTTGATGCGCGTGCCGCCGCCCGGCGAGTAGAGCTGCTCGGCGTAGCGGCCGTCGGAGTAGATTCTCGTCGCCAGCACCCCGCGGTCGCCCTCGGCCGGCCCCAACACGGCCGCGCCCGCGCCGTCGCCGAAGAGGATGCAGGTCGAGCGGTCGGTGAAGTCCACGTAGCGCGACAGCACCTCCGCGCCGATGACCAAGGCGTAACGCACCTGCCCGGTCTTAATCATCTTGTCGGCCATCGTCAGGCCGTAGAGGAAGCCGGAGCAGGCGGCGGCGAGGTCGAAGGCGGCGGCGCGGTGCGCGCCGAGTTCGGCCTGGATGAGACAACCTGTCGAGGGAAGAATCTGGTCGGGCGAGACGGTGGCGCAGATGACGAGGCCGATCTCCAACGGGTCGATGCGCGCGCGCTCGATGGCCTGGCGCGCGGCCTGGACGGCGAACAGCGAGGTGTACTCGGCCTCCGAGGCGCGGTGGCGCTCCTTGATGCCCGTCCGCGTGGTGATCCACTCGTCCGAGGTCTCAACCATCTTTTCGAGGTCGGCGTTCGTCAGGATGCCCTGCGGGTAGGCGCGACCCGTGCCGAGTATTGCCGATCTGACTTCTGCCATCAGCCTGCCTGCTTTCTCCGGATTCCTGAGAACATACCACAAAGTGACGGATGCGCTACAGGCCGGGTCAGTACCGCCCGCGGTAGCGGGTGAACCTCTGCCACCCGAAGCCTTCGTGCCGCCAAGGCTCGCCCGCTACCGCGGGCGGCACTGACCGCTCCGGCTTCACTCGGCCGGGTCGCGCAGCGCGACCGACTCGCGCGCGTTCGTCTCGGCGATGCCGCGCTCGATGCGCTCCTGCGCGCCGTGCTCGGAGAACTCTTTGACGTTGCGGATGGCGTTGCGGACGGCGCGCGCGTTCGAGCTGCCGTGGCCGACGACGACGATCCGGCGCACGCCGAGGAGCGGCGCGCCGCCATACTCGGCGTAGTCGAGCCGCTTCTTCAAATTCTGGAACGCGGGACGGGCCAGCACCGCGCCCGTCTTCGTGATGACCGAGGCCGACAGCTCGCGCTTAATCAAAGTCACGACCGCGTCCTGCAACCCTTCGGAGAGCTTGAGGATGACGTTCCCCGTAAAGCCGTCCGTCAGGATTACGTCCACCTTGCCCGAGAAAACGTCGCGCCCCTCGACGTTGCCGACGAAGTTCAAACTCTTCAGCTCGCGCAGGAGGGGAAACGCTTCCTTCGTCAGGTCGTTCCCCTTGGCCTCTTCTTCGCCGATGGACATCAGGCCGACGGTCGGCCGCTCCGTCCCGAGCACCGAGCGCGAGTAAGCGTCGCCCATGATAGCAAACTGTGCGATGTGGTGAGCCTTACATTCGGCGTTGGCCCCCACGTCGAGGAGCAGGGTCGGCCGGCCGGACTTGGTCGGCAACTGCGCCGCGAGCGCCGGGCGGTCAACGCCGGGCAGCATGCCCAGCACCATCTTCGCCGTCGCCATCGCCGCGCCGGTGTTGCCGGCCGAGACGAAGCCGTCGGCGTGCCCGTCGGCGACGATGCGCGCGCCGACTCTCATCGAGCTTTTGCGCTTGCGCCGGACGGCCGTCGCCACGGCCTCGTCCATCCCGATGAACTCCGGCGCCTCGACGAACCAGACGCCCTTGTCGCCGTCCTTGCGCCAGCCGCAGCGGCGCAACTCCTTCTCGACGACCTCGCGCTGGCCGACCAGCACGACGCCGACGCCGAAGTCGCGCGCGGCGGCGAGCGCGCCGTCAATCTCGGGGTGCGGCGCGCGGTCGCTGCCCATCGCGTCGACGACGACTCGGCCGGTCGGTTTGAACTGTCCCATCAAAAAGGTCTCGCGGCGCCCGCGCCCGCAGGCGCCTTACGCCTCCTGCTCGACCTTCAGCACCTGGCGCTCGTTGTAGTAGCCGCATTTCTGGCAGACGCGGTGCGACTGACGCGGCTCCTGGCAGTTCTCGCACGGGACGGTCTGCGGCGCGCGCAGGGCGTCGTGCGCGCGGCGCTGGCGCGTACGCGACTTGGAATGGCGTCGTTTCGGATTAGGCATTTTATAACTCCTTCGTAGATGAAAACCGTTCTTAACTCGTCACGGTTTGCGGTTCACGATTCACGGTTCTTTAAATCTGCGAGCGCCGCCCACCGCGGGTCAACCTCGCCCTGCTCACACGAGCATTGATTCCGGTTCAGGTCGGCCCCGCACCTCTGGCAGAGCCCTTTGCAGTCCTCGCCGCACAGGTGGCGTGAGGGGAGCGCGAGCAAAATCTGTTCGCGCACAAGCTCGTCGAGGTCAACGGCGCCGCCCTCGTAGGCCGACAGGATCAAGTCCTCCGCTTGCAGCTCGACGTTCTCGGCCTTCACGGCCTCGACCTCCTGCGGGATGAACGAGGTGTCGAACTCGACGGCCAGCGGGGCGCTCTCGGGCGCGGCGCAACGGTCGCACAACAGCTCAACCTCCGTCCTGAGGGTGCCGCGCAGACGCACCTGCTCGCCCTTGCGCGTGGCGCTCCCCTCGACGGCCACGTCCGACAAGAGCCGCGCGCCCTCCTCTTCGAGCTCGACCTCCTCGGCGCGGTACGTGTGCGCGAAGGGACTGGCCGCCGCCGTCAGATTTTCGACCTCGATTTGCATGAAACCACCCTTCGGTCAGCACCGGCGCCGCGGGGCGCACTCGCGCAAAAGTTGCAATTATAACGGCTTACGCGAAAGTGTCAAACCAGCCCGGCCGATACTTTTCAGGCGCCCCCGCTCTTCTCCAGCGCGTCCTCGCGCAGCGCCGCCGTCAGCCGCTCGTCGCCACCGGTCAGCAACCTCCGGCGCCGGCCGCGCCCCTTTGCCTCGAAGAGCGCGGGGGCGACGGCGGCCTCCGGGTTTTCGAAGGCCGCGCGGTAGGTCTGCTCTTTAGGTCGCGCGGCGGCGGCCACCTCGAAATTCCCGCGCGCCTCGTCGTGCTCGCCGAGCCGCAGCAGGACGAGCCCGAGCAGGTAGCGCGCTTCGGGGTAAGCGGCGTCGAGATTCACGGCCTTCTTCAGCTCGCGCAGCGCGGTCTTGTCGCGGCCGAGGTTGAAGTTGGCGAGCCCGAGCAGGTAGTGCGCCTCCGCGCCCGGCCGCGCCGCCTGCGCGAGCCTGAACTCGGAGAGCGCGATCTTCCAGTTCGACTCAAGCGCCGCCAGGCGCCCCAGCGCGTAGTGCGCGGCGAAGGTCGGGCCGCCGAGGATGACGGAGTCTTTCAGGAGTTGACGCGCGCGCTCCGCCTCGCCCTCGTCGCCGCAGGCCAGCCCGAGCAGAAGGTGGAGCCAGCCGTTATCCTTGTCCGAGGCCAGCGCGCGCTCGAAGTAGTCGCGCGCGGGGGCCGTCCGGCCCCTGCGGTAGAGCTGCATGCCGAGGAAGTGGTTGAGCGGCCCGTTCCCCGTCGCGAGCGCCGCCGCGCGTTCGAGCTGTCGCACCCCGGCGACGATGCGCCCCTTCTCAATCTCCCGGAAGCTCTCGCGGACTATCCGCGCGAACTCTTCGCGCTCGTCCCCGACGTAATGTTTGAGCACGACGTTAATCATGCCGTCGAACCGCGAAGGCTTCTCGGCCTCGCCCTCGCCCGTCTCCTTCTTCCGCCGCTTGCGCCAAAGCTCCGCGAGCCTCTGCCGGCTGATGGCGCCCGACTCGCCGAGCACGGTGATGAGCGTGTCCAGCAGCTCGTGGTCGAAGAAGGCCGAGCGCGACTGCTTGAGCATCAGCTCGGCCATCTTCTCCAACTTGTCGATGACGCGCGAGATGTTGTTCTCGATGGCGGTGACGCGCTCTAAGAGATGCTCCTCCATCCCGCCGCCCGTGCCGCGGCTCTCGAAGCGCGCGCCCGAGGGCTCGACCAGCAGCATCAGACGCGTCCCGCACTGGCCGCACGAGTCCTCGCCCAGGTCGTTGGGCGACTTGCAGCGCTGGCAGAAGATTTTCCCTCGCACGTTCGACATAGCTCTCAAAAGCAACGCGCGCGAAATCCCCGAAGACTCCGCGCGCGCCTTTCCTCTTCCTTAATACTCGTAGAAGCCGCGCCCGCTCTTGCGCCCCAGCCACCCCGCGTCCACGTACTTCCGGAGCAGAGGGCACGGCCGGTACTTCGGGTCGCCCAACTCCGTGTGGAGCACGTTGAGGATGGCGAGGCACACGTCAAGCCCGATGAAGTCCGCGAGCGTCAGGGGGCCCATCGGGTGGTTCATGCCGAGCTTCATGATGCCGTCAATGGACTCGCGCGTGGCGACGCCCTCGTGGAGCGCGAAGACCGCCTCGTTAATCATCGGCATCAGCACGCGGTTCGAGACGAAGCCCGGCGAGTCGTTGCATTCGAGCGCCGTCTTCCCCATCCGCTCGGTCAGCTCGCGCGTGCGCGCCCAGGTCTCGTCCGAGGTGGCGATGCCGCGGATGACCTCGACCAGCTTCATGACGGGGACGGGGTTCATGAAGTGCATCCCGATGACCTTCTCAGGGCGCCGCGTCGCCGCGCCGAGCTTCGTGATGGAGATGGAAGAAGTGTTCGAGGCGAGTATCGCCTCCGCGCCGCACACCTCGTCCAGCTCGCGGAAGACCGACTGCTTGGCTTCGAGGTTCTCGAAGATGGCCTCGACGACGAAGCCCGCGCCTGATAGATCGGAGAGCGCAGTCGTCGTCCGAATCCTCCCGACGATTGTCCGCTTCTCCTCCTCCTTCAGACGCTCCTTGTCCACGTCGCGCTGGAGGCTGCGGTCAATCGCCTTCATCCCGCGCTCAAGAAACTCTTCCGACACGTCGCGCAGGATTACGTCGTAGCCGGCGCGCGCAGCGACCTGCGCGATGCCGTTACCCATCGTCCCCGCGCCGATTACTCCGATCAGTTCAGACACGTCTCAAGCTCTCCGGATGAATTGTTAACTGCGCCAGTCGGGCGGCTGCGGGGGCGGCGCGTAATCGCGCGGCCGGCTCGACTGCGAGGCGCGCTGCGTCTCCCAGTCGTAAGCGCTTCCGTCGCGCAGAGAGCCGCGCCAGTCGGGCGCGGGCGGCGCGTCGAAGCCGCGGCCGTGGAAGTTCGACCCCTCCCCGAAGAGGAACCAGAGCGTGTAGACGCACAGCGCCGTCCCGAACGGGAAGCTCAGCGCCTCGACGCACGCGGCGACGACGCCCGCCGTCTTCGCCCAGCGCTTGCGCTTGAGCATCGCGTAGCCCGCGAGCATCGGCGGCAGCCCGAAAAGTAGCGCGAAGACGAGCATGAGAGCGCCGATGACGCCGAAGACGACGGCGGCCTCCCCGCTCCGGTCGGTGGCGCCGATAAGGATGAAGAAGGGTATGAAGATCAGCATCATCAGCGCGTTGAAGCCGCCGTAGATGAGATGCATGATGCCGATGACCTTGTTGTGGTCTGTGGGGGTCATAAATACCTCTGGGGTTCTGGGTGTCAGGTGTCAGGTGTTGGTCAGGAGCTTGCCTTTAACCCAACACCCAACACCCAGAACCCTTCTCTTTATCTTTCCACGGCCAGCGCCACGGCGTTGCCGCCGCCGAGGCAGAGTGCGGCGAGTCCGCGCCGCGCGTTCCTGCGCTGCATCTCGTAGAGCATCGTCGTCAGCAGGCGCGAGCCCGACTGCCCGATGGCGTGGCCGAGCGCGACCGCCCCGCCGTTGACGTTGACCTTCGCGGGGTCGAGTTCCAGTTCACGCATGATGGCGATGGCCTGCACCGAGAAGGCTTCGTTCAGCTCAATCAGGTCAACCTCGTTGAGCGACCACCCGGCCTTGCGCACGACCTTCCGGATGGCCTCGACGGGCGCCATCATCACCAGCTCCGGCTGGATGCCCGAAGTCGCCTGCGCCGCGATGCGCGCCAGCGGCTCGACGCCGAGATTGCGGGCGCGCTCCTCCGACGTGACGACCAGCGCCGACGCGCCGTCGTTGACGCCGGGCGCGTTGCCGGCCGTCACTGTCCCGCCCTCTTTAAACGCGGGCCGCAGCTTCGCCAGCGCTTCGAGCGAAGTGTCCTCACGCACCGCCTCGTCCGTGTCGAAGACGAGCGCCGCGCCCTTCTTCTGCGGGATTTCGACCGGCACGATTTCGTCCCTGAACCTGCCGGCCTTGATCGCCGCCGCGGCCTTGCGGTGCGAGTTCAGCGCATACTCGTCCTGCTCCTCGCGCGTCACATTGTAGCGCTCGGCGACGACCTCGCCGGTGTTGCCCATGTGGTAGTTCTCGAACGCGCACCAGAGCCCGTCGTGAATCATCGAATCGACGAGCTTACCGTCGCCCATCCGCAGGCCCTCGCGCGCCTGCTTCAGCAGGTAAGGCGCGTTCGACATGGACTCCATCCCGCCCGCGACGACCACCTCCGCGTCGCCGAGCTGAATCCCCTGCGCGGCCATCATCACGGACTTCAGCCCCGACCCGCAGACCTTATTAATCGTCACGGCCGAGACGCCGAAGGGGATGCCGCCGTGCAGCGCCGCCTGCCGCGCGGGGTTCTGACCCAAACCGGCCTGCACGACGTTGCCCATGATGACTTCGTCCACGTCTTCGGGCGCCACGCCCGCGCGCCGCACCGACTCGCGCACGACCAGCGCGCCGAGCTGCGTCGCCGTGAACCCTTTGAGCGAGCCCAAAAACTTCCCCGTCGGCGTCCGCGCCGCGCTGATGATGACGGCCTCTTTTCTTTCGCTCACCGCTACTCCCCTCCCGCGCGTCGGGCGCGCATCATGTCAAAGTTAAGTAATATGAATGATTAGCCCAAAGACCGATTATACGTTGGCCCTAGGGGGTGTCAAGCAAGGGGTTTCGCGCCGCGCGCGCGCGTCGTTGAAAAGCCTCGCGGCGCGGTGCTAGACTCTGCCGCGCCGGTCATTTTCAACGCGCGGGAGTCACTTCCGAACTAACCTTCCCTGCCCCCAACCATCTATGCAAGCTCTCATTCTCGCAGGCGGCAAGGGGACGAGGCTTCGGCCGCTGACGGTCTACACGCCGAAGCCGATTGTGCCCGTCTGCAACCGCCCGTTCCTGCTCTACCAGATCGACACGCTCAAGCGCGCGGGCGTCACCGACGTGACGCTCTCGCTCTCCTACCAGCCGCACAAGATTGAGGAGAAGCTCGGCGACGGCTCCGACTACGGCGTCAAGATCACTTACGCGGTCGAGCCGCAGCCGTTGGGCACGGCCGGCGCCTACAAGTTCGCCGCGGATTTCATCCGCGAGCCGACCGTCGTCCTCAACGGCGACATCGTCACCGACCTCGACCTGCGCGCCGTCATCCGCCAGCACAACGAGCGCAAGGCGCTCGCCACGGTCGTCCTCGCGCCCGTCGAGAACCCCTCCGCCTACGGCGTCGTCGAGACCGAGGAGGACGGCCGCGTCCGCACCTTCTCCGAGAAGCCGCGCGCCGACGAGATCAGCGTCAACACCATCAACGCCGGTACGTACATCCTCAACCCTTCGGTGCTCGACCTGATTCCTCAGGGCGAGAGCTATTCGTTCGAGTACAACCTCTTCCCAGACCTTTTGAAGCGCGGCGAGCGTTTCTACGCGCACGTCCCCGGCGGCGCCTACTGGCTCGACATCGGCGCCCCCGCGCGCTACCTCCAGGTGCACCACGACATCCTCGGCGGGCGCGTCCGCGGCGTAGAGTTGAAGCAGCGGCACGGCGAGTGCGACCTCGCGACGCACGCGGAAATTGACGCGCTCTCGCTCCTCGGCGACGACTGCACGATCAAGCCCGGCGCGCAGATCATCAACTCGGTGCTCGGCGAGGGCGTCCACGTCGAGGAGAGGGCGCGCGTCGAGAACTCGGTCGTCTGGCCGCACACGCGCATCGGCGCGGGCGCGCACCTCTCGCACGCGGTCGTCGGCCGCGGCTGCCACATCGGGCGCTCGGCGCTGGTCGGCGCCGGAACGGTGCTCGGCGACAAGACGAACCTGACCGACTACACGCAGACCGGGGGCGCGCTGTGACCCGCCGGCACGAGCACCCGACGCCGATACGTTTCGGCACCGACGGCTGGCGCGCAGTCATCGCCGACGAATTCACCTTCGAGAACGTCGAGCGCGTCGCGCAAGCCTACGCCGACTTCGTCAACCAACAGCCGCCCGCAGACGCACGCGAGCACGGCGACGCCGACTCTCATCAACATTCGGCCGAGACTTTACACACGAATTCTCCTGCACATAAGCACGTCGTCGTCGGCTACGACCGCCGCTTTCTCTCCGAGCACTTCGCGGCGCGCGCGGCCGAGGTTCTGGCCGGCAACGAGATCGAAGTCTCTCTCTTCGACACGGACGTGCCGACGCCGCTCGTCTCGTGGGCGGTGCGCGAGCGCGGCGCGGCCGGCGGCGTCGTCATCACGGCCTCGCACAACCCGGCGAGCTTTAACGGCTTTAAGATAAAGGCGCCGTGGGGCGGGAGCGCGACGGCCGAGACGACGGTCGTCGTCGAGTCGCTCGTGGACGCGAAGCCACCGCAGTTGGCGCCGCTCCGGCCGGACGCTTCGGCGGGGCTCGAAGTCGAGGTCGAAAGCTACCGGCGGCAGGTCGCGTCCTACGTCGATCTCGAACGCGTGCGCGCGCTGGAGCGCCGGGTCGTCGTTGACTCGATGCACGGCACGGGCGGACGCTGGGTCGAGAGTTTTTTGCACGGAGGCCGCCTCACCGTCGAGACCATCCGCGGCGAGCGCGACACGCTCTTCGGCGGCGTCGCGCCCGAACCCATCGACCGCAACCTCGCGCCGCTCAGGGAGCGCGTCGGCGAACGCCACGCGCTGGTCGGCTTAGCGACTGACGGCGACGCAGACCGCGTCGGCGCCGTCAACGACCTGGGCGAGACGATGACGATGCACGAGGTCGTGCCCCTCGTCCTCCTCCACCTGGCGCGCGTGCGCGGGCAAAGGGGCGGCATCGTCCGCACCTTCTCGCAGTCGGTGCTGCTGAAGCGCATCGCCGCCGCGCACAACCTCACACTCCACGAGACGCCCATCGGCTTCAAATACATCGCCGACCTCATGCTGCGCGAAGACATCCTCATCGGCGCGGAGGAGTCGGGCGGCATCGGCGTGCGCGGCCACATCCCCGAGCGCGACGGCATACTCAACTCGCTCCTCTTCCTCGAAGCGGTCGCCGCCTCGGGCAAGACGCCGACCGAGCTTGTGCGCGAGATGCACCGCGAGTTCGGCGAGTTCTACTTCGGGCGGCGCGACCTGCACCTCGAAGTCGCGCGCGGGCTCGCGCTCGTCGAAGCGCTCGGCACTCGCCCGCCGGCCGCGGCCGGAACTTATCCCGTCGAATCCGTCGAGACACTCGACGGCACGAAGCTCGTCTTCGGCGACGAGTCCTGGCTCCTCTTCCGGCAGTCCGGCACGGAGCCCGTCCTGCGCGTCTACGCCGAGGCGACATCAATCGAGAAGATGAACGCGCTGCTCGACGAGGGCTGCCGACTGGCCGAGTCGTTTCACTAATAATAGTGTCAGCACCGCCCGCGGTAGCGGGTGGGCCTGTATCACGCGGAACACTCGTCTGACCAAGCCCCACCCGCTACCGCGGGCGGTACTGACCTTATTGCAAATGCCCGAACTACCCGAAGTTGAACTCGTCGCGCGCTCGCTCGACCGCTTAGTCTCCGGCCTCCGCATCGAGGCGGCGAAACTCATCCGGCCCGGGCTCGCGCCCGAGAACACGCCGCGCGAGTTCGCGCGCAGCCTGCGCGGCGCGAGTTTTATCAAGGTCGGCCGGCGCGGCAAACACATCCTCGCGGAGCTGGACAACGGCCAGGTTCTCATCACGCACCTGCGTATGACGGGCCGCTTCCTCCTGCTCCCCGCGCGCAGGGCTCTGCCGAAACACACGCACGCGCTCTTCCGCCTCGGCGACGGCCGCCGCCTCGCCTTCACCGACCAGCGCCACTTCGGCCTGATGAAAGTCGTCTCCGCCGACGCCCTCGCCGACGCGCGCGAGTTGCGCGGCCTCGCGCCCGAGCCCTTCTCCGGAGAGTTCACGCCCGACTACCTCGCCTCCGTGCTCGCGCGCACGAACCGCGTGCTCAAGGACGTGCTCTTAGACCAGACGAAGGTCACCGGGCTCGGCAACATCTACGCCGCCGAAGTGCTCCACCTCGCGCGCGTCAACCCTTTCTCGACTGCCTCGCACATACAACGCCGTCAAGTCACGCGCCTGCACCGCGCCATCCTCGAAGTGTTGGGCGAAGCGCTCGCGCACGGCTCCACGATGGACGTAGACCCCGAGAACATCGACGGCAGCTACTTCGGCGGCGGCGGCTACCACGGCCGCTGGCGCGTCTACGACCGCGAGGGCGAGCCCTGCCGCAAATGCCGTGACCCCATCCGCCGCGTCGCACACGCCGGCCGCTCCACCTACTTCTGCGGTCGCTGCCAGCTCGGCTGAACCTCCCGAGCACGGACTTACTTCTCCGGCTTTCGTCCGAGTTGGCTTCGCGCATAGCCCTTTGATGAAATGTAAAAATCTAATACCCTGAAGGCGCAATCCGGCTAATGTCTTGACACTCACGCAACCGGGGGCAAGTTCATGTCAGAGAGTTATGACACCTTCCTTAGCTACGCCAGCACGGATCGTGAATACGTGCGGCCGATCTACGACTACCTGACGGAAAAAGGTCTAAGGGTGTGGTTCGATCAAGTGAACATCCGGCCGGGCGATAACTGGATAGCCGACATCGCAAAGGGGCTGGAAAACTCAAAGTCGTGCGTTGTCTTCTTTCGCAAGGAGCCGGGGGTCTGGCACCAGCGGGAGACCGAAATAGCCATTGGTAAAAGAGAAACTGATAAGTCATTCAAGATATTTCCGGTTATCCTCCAGGACGCGGATGACCCGGAGCCCTCTCTGCCGGCGTTCCTCAGAAGCACGGCGCTGGTCGATTTGAGGGGTGGCTTACGTAACCTTCAGGTGCTGTGGAGCCTCGTGGCCGCCATTCGCGGCGACCAGTCTGTCCCAATCTACCGCGTGCCAGAGGAGACGGCGGACGACGACGGACGCCCGAAAGGCTACCGTGCCGAGGTCAACAAGATCATCGCACTCCTCATCGGAGAGGCGCTTTACAGCAGGCGTGACGTCAGCATCAGAGAACTCATTCAGAACGCAGTTGACGCCTGCGAGAGGCGGGTCACCTCACACCCCAGCGTCGGCGGGGCCCCGGCGATTCAAGTCGTTATCAACTCGGAAGAGGGGTTCTTCGAAGTTTCGGACAACGGGGACGGCATGAACCTCCGGCTCCTGTCGGAGTATTTCGCTGTGATCGGCAAGAGCATCCGGGATGAAGAGGACATCATCGAGAGGGCTCAGGATGACGAGCATTCCCGCGCGCAGTTGATTTCTAAGTTCGGCATTGGCTTCATCAGCGTCTACATGCTGGCGAAGAGGGTCCTTGTCTCGACCACTTACGAAGGCTGCGAGCAGATAAACCTTGAGATCAGGGGCATCTCGGAGCGATTCAGCTACCCCGACACATCACCCGTCGGCAGGCCCCCAAGTAAGGTTGGCACAACGGTCAGGGTCTATTTCAAGGACAAGTTCCGCAAGCCCGGGGCGAGCGACCTCAACCCCCAAGCGGCTGTTGAGGAGTTCTGCCGCCACGTACGGCACATCAGCGTCATCAAGGACGGCGCGCTGTTGGAGTTGAAGGACTCGTGGAACACCGAGGGGGCGGCGGTCGTCGGCACGATTGAAGAGGAATCCAGATATGAGCTGCGCCTAGGTTTGTCCCATAAAAACCTGGGCTTTTACGCGTCCAACGCCGGTTTCCTCATTGACCGGCGGGTGGAAGAGATCACGCCTTACTTTATGCCGACAAACATCGGGGGTGAGATTAACTTCAACCCCGGTGTCATTGACCTGAACATGGCGAGGGATCGCATCGTCGCCAACGAAAAGTCTGCGCAGGTACGTCGTGAGGTGTCCGACGCCATCCGCGAATTTCTCGGGATGGTAGTGGAAAAGAATACGCCGGGCACCCAAAAGATATTACAACCCCTCCTCGTGACGTACTTGGATGCAGCCTTGAAGTATGAGGAGTCGGCCGGGGGGGATCACGCTGCGGGCGGGCGTCGTACCAGTCGAGACAGGGACAGGGACGAGGCCCCACCCCTCAGTTCCATCGAGGCGGCCGAGTTGCTGCTTAAGACGTGGCTCGTCGAGCTCGACGGGAAACAGATGTCCTTAAGGGATGCGCTGGGAACACTTAAAGAGAGGGACAAATTCAGGGTCTACTATTGCGCCCGTTATTATGATCAGAATAACCTTTTCGCAATCATCAGGGATATCCTTAAAAAACTAGGCTTCCTCGTCATTCAAGATGATATGAATAAGATCGAATTTAAATCCGGGCACGACCGCTGGGCACGTGACAAACAAGCGCTGGAGCAGCTTGCAAAAAAATACTACTTCGATCTACATTCGATTGAAAAGCCACTGCCCGCGGACATCCTCGTATTGGTCACCCCGGACGACAAGGTTTCTCCCCAGATGCTGAGGGTGATGAGAAGCATCGAGAAGTCACGGAGTGAGAAGGTATACCTCAGCCGCCTGAAGGGGGCTCCGGTCGTCTTCGAGATTGGGGGCAACATCTACCTGAATCTGGAGAGTGTTCTCATCAAAAAGCTGGAGAGATGGTTCCTGAGTTACGACGACTCGATACTGAAATCCTACATCCTTGGGCTTCTCAAGTACGAAATACGCTGAGCGGCGCCGGCTCTCTTGACAGAAGGACTCTAAGCGGCGTATAAGCGGCGTGACATAAGACGTGGTGAGTTAAGGCGACTTGCGGCCACGTAAAATAAACAGCTAAACAGCTCGGCGCTTGCAGCGTCGCTAACTTCTTCGACCAGAAGTCCCGCGTTGTTTGGCGCGGGAATTTTTTTTGAATAGACAGTAGACAGTAGTCAGTAGGCTCTGCTCCGCGCACGCCGCTGACTTCTCACTGACCACAGGGCCGCAATCGGTTTTCTACTGTCTACTGACTACTGTCTACTATCTACTCCGATGATTTCTTTCAGAGAGCTACTGGAAAGTGACCACGTGACCGTCTTCGACGGGGCGATGGGGACGCAGTTGTACGCGAAGGGCGTCTACATCAACCGCTCGTACGACGAGTTGAATCTGACGAACCCCGACCTGGTGCGCGCCGTCCACGAGGAGTACGTGCGCGCGGGCGCGGAGGTCATCGAGACGAACACCTTCACCGCGACCGCGCACAAGCTACAGCAGTACGGGCTCGAAGGCCGGCTGCGCGAGATCAACGCGATTGCCGCGCGGCTCGCGCGCGAGGCGGCGGGCGGGAGTTGTTACGTCGCGGGCGCGATGGGGCCTTTGGGGCTGCGTATCGAGCCGTACGGCCCGACCTCCTTCGACGAGGCGAAAGAACTCTTCAAGCAGCAGGTCGAGGCTCTGCTCGAAGGCGGCGTTGACCTCTTCATCCTCGAAACCTTCTCCGACGTGTCGGAGGTGCGGCAGGCCATCCGCGCCGTGCGCGAGTTGAGCGACCTGCCCATCATCGCGCAGATGACCATCTCGCTCGACGGCAACACCTCCTTCGGCACGACGCCCGAGGTCTTTACCGCGCGGCTCGACGAGTGGGGAGCCGATGTCATCGGACTCAACTGCGGCGTCGGCCCCGTCACGGTGCTGACGGCCGTCGAGAAGATGCGCCTCATCACGACGAAGAAACTCTCGGCGCAGCCCAACGCGGGACTGCCGCGCGACGTGCAGGGCCGGCAGTTCTACATGTGCTCGCCCGAGTACATGGCGAAGTATGCGAAGCGCCTCATACAGGGCGGCGTCCGCTTCATCGGCGGCTGCTGCGGCACGACGCCCGCGCACATCAAGCTCATCTCCGACGCCGTCCGCCCGCTCTCGCCGCGCCACACCGGCATTACCGGCAAGCTCGCCGGGGCCGCCGCGCGCGTCGAGGAGATTAAAGAGGAAGAGATTCCGGTCACGCCGCTCGAAGAGCGTTCCAACTGGGGGCGCCGTCTCGCGCGCGGCGAGTTCGTGACGACCGTCGAGGTGCTGCCGCCGAAAGGCTGCGACCCGACGAAGACTCTGGAGAGCATCAGGCTCTTGAAGGACGCGGGCGTCAACGCCGTCAACATCCCCGACGGGCCCCGCGCGCAGACGCGCATGAGCGCGCAGGCCACGGCCGTCCTCGTCGAGCGCGAGATAGGACTTGAGTCAGTCCTCCACTACTGCTGCCGCGACCGCAACCTGCTCGGGATGATGTCAGACCTGCTGGGCGCGGCGGCGCTGGGTCTGCGTAACCTCCTGCTCATCACCGGCGACCCGCCGAAGATGGGCCCGTACCCGGACGCGACGGCCGTCTTCGACATCGACTCCATCGGGTTGACGAACATGGTCAACAAGCTCAACCACGGGCTCGACCTCGGCAACAACCCGACGGGCACGCCGACCCCCTTCGTCATCGGCGTCGGCGTCAACCCCGGCGCCGTCAACCTCGACGAAGAGATCAAGCGCTTCGAGTGGAAGGTCGAGGCCGGCGCCGAGTTCGCCATCACGCAGCCGGTCTTCGACACCGAACAGCTCCGCGACTTCCTCAAGCGCATCGAGCACGTCCGCGTCCCCGTCGTCGCGGGCATCTGGCCGCTCGTCTCCTACCGCAACGCCGAGTTCCTCCACAACGAAGTCCCCGGCGTCCGCGTCACCCCCTCCATCATGGAGCGCATGCGCCTCGCCTCCGACAAGGGCAAAGACGCCGCCCGCGACGAAGGACTCGCCATCGCCCGCGAATGCCTCCTCGACGTGCGCGACGTGATCCAGGGCGTCCAGGTCTCCGCCCCCTTCAACAACGTCAAATACGCCCTCGAAGTCTTCGAGGCGCTGCCGGAGTTCTCCCGCAAGGAGACTAAAGAAGTCTCTGCCTCCGTCGGCGTCGATTGAATCCCCTCGCGCGACTTCCCGAACACCGAAGGGACGGCCGGTCTGTTGTATGACCGGCCGTCCCTTTTCTCTAACCACCGACACAGACTATTCACTTTCAACCGACAAAACTCTCACCGCCGCCCACTCTCCTTCCACACCGATTCAATCAACTGACGCGCTCGACCACCTAACTTTCACGACAAAACAATCCCCTCACACTCTCTCCCAGTAATCTTTCACGCTCTCCCAATCAACTTTCATGCTCTCCCACTAAAGTTTTACGCCCTGCCAATCAACTTTCACGTCCGACCTATAAACTTTACTTATTTACCAATGACCTGCCATAAGCGACCAATCAACTTTCAAGCCCGACCAATCAACTTTTACGTCCGCCCTGCCAAAGCGCTTTTCATCCGAGTGCATGCGGCGTGAGCTTTCAACACGGAGACACAGAGGCACAGAGACACAGCTTTTAAGACGTAACTCAACCAGCCGTGCCTCTGTGCCTCTGTGTCTCCGTGTTAAATCTTTCTCGGTTGCGTCTACGAATTACCGCGCTTGAGGCTTTTGATAAGCGACTCCGACCATAAAGCTAATGGTTCACGCGTCCGGCGGTTGTCTTCAGCCTCGTCGGTGACCAGACGCACATCCACCGCTGCCGACAAAGAAGTTTGAGCCACACAAGAGTGTGCGAAGACAAAGATAGAACAAGCTGCGATGACAACCGAATAGAAAATAGATCGCGAGGGCTTCATTAAACTTTCACCCCACATCCAATCTCAACCTTCATCGTATAAATAATCGCCCATAAAATTTTGTGACCCATAAGAAGCAACCGAACGCCGCCCGTCAGCGGGGAGCGACGATTATATAGCGGTTAGCAGTTGAGTATGACCGTTGAGAGGCGGTCTCAGCCCGCCTCTCAACGATATGACCAATAGTCCCAATGCAAGTCGCTATAGTTGCGCGTGTCGGCCGGTTCGGGCGTCATACTCGGCGAAGCGCCAGCGTTGGTACAGATAGAACAGCCAGGTTAGTACCAATGCGCCAACGACTCCCGCGACGGCATATACCCAGGAGGGT
>JBEVJD010000368.1:0-7499 GCA_040510435.1 Pyrinomonadaceae bacterium
ACCGCCACGTCCCGAAGTACAACCCGATCTCTGTGAGCGGCTACCACATCCGCGAGGCGGGCTCGACCGCTTTGCAGGAGTTGGCCTTCACCCTGCGCGACGGCGTCGAGTACGTGCAGTGGGGCGTTGACGCAGGGCTCGACGTGGACGAGTTCGTCCCGCGCATCTCGTTCTTCTTCAACGCGCACAACGACTTCTTCGAGGAGATCGCCAAGTACCGCGCCGCACGCCGCATCTGGGCGCGCGTGATGCGCGAGCGCTTCAACGCGAAGAGCGAGCGCACGCTCCAGCTACGCTTCCACACGCAGACGGCGGGCGTCTCGCTCACCGTCCAGCAACCCCTGAACAACATCGTCCGCGTCGCCATCCAGGCGCTCGCGGGCGTGCTCGGCGGGACGCAGTCGCTGCACACGGACGCGTACGACGAGGCGCTGGCGCTGCCGACCGACCGCGCGGCGCTCATCGCGCTGCGCACGCAGCAGATCATCGCGGAGGAGACGGGCGTCGCCAACACCGTAGACCCTTTGGGCGGCTCCTACTTCATAGAATCTTTGACGAAGAAGATAGAGGACGGCGCGCTCGACTACTTCGACAAGATAGATTCGATGGGCGGCATGGTCGAGGCCATCGAGAAGGGCTTCCCGCAGCGCGAGATTCAGGAGTCGGCCTACCAGTATCAGAAAGCCGTCGAGCGCGGCGACCAGACCATCGTCGGCGTCAACAAGTACTCGATGGAAGGCGAGCAGACGGAAGTCCCCACCCTCGTCATCAACGAGGCGGTGCGCGAGCGCCAACTCGAACGCCTCCAACACACGAAAGCCCAGCGCGACAACGGCGCCGTCTCCAACGCGCTCGAAAAGTTGAAGAAGGCCGCGAGCGCGGGCGACAACACGATGCCCGCCACCATCGACGCCGTCCGCGCCTACGCCACGCTCGGCGAAATTTGCGACGCGCTGCGCGACGTTTACGGCCTCTACGAGGAGCCGGCATTCTAAAAGCAGTAGACGGTAGTCAGTAGCCAGTAGGCTCCGCTCTGACGCTGACGATTCGGCTGCAAAGGTTTTCTACTGACTACTGTCTACTACTGACTACTGTCTACTGTTCATATGAGTGAAAGAAAAATCCGCGTCCTCGTAGCGAAGCCCGGGCTCGACGGCCACGACCGCGGCGCCAAGGTCATCGCGCGCGCGTTGCGCGACGCCGGGATGGAAGTCATCTACACGGGGCTGCGCCAGACGCCGGAGATGATCGCGGCCGCGGCGTTGCAGGAGGACGTGGACGCCGTCGGCGTGTCGATTTTGAGCGGCGCGCACAACACGCTCTGCCCGCGCATCGTGGAGCTTCTGCGCGAGCGCGGGATGGACGACTGCCTCGTCATCGTCGGCGGCATCATCCCGCAGGAGGACATCCCGCGCCTCAAGCAGCAGGGCGTCTCCGCGATCTTCCTGCCGGGCACCTCGACGGAAGACATCGTCAAGTTCCTCCGCGAGAACGTCGGCCAGCGCGCATGAGCGGCCGAAGCGAGCCGCCCGCCGCGGTCGTCGTCGAAGAGCGCGCCGCGCTCGCCGTCATACGCATCAACCGCCCCGCCCAGAGAAATTCTCTCTCCGTCAACACACTCACAAACTTAGACGACGCCTTCTCTTCCCTCTCCGCGCGCGAAGACATCTCCGCCGTCGTCTTCACGGGCACCGGCGACGCCTTCGCCTCCGGCGCAGACATACGCGAACTCCAAACGCTCACACCTGACTCCGCACGCGCGTTTGCAGAGCGCGGACAGAATCTCTTTCAAAGAATCGCCGACGCGCGGCAAATGACAATCGCAGCGGTCAACGGCTACTGCATGGGCGGCGGGCTCGACCTCGCGCTCAGTTGCCGCGTCCGCGTCGCCTCGCACGCGGCGGTCTTCGCGCACCCCGGCGCGCGCCTCGGCATCATCACCGGCTGGGGCGGCACCCAACGCCTGCCGCGGCTCATCGGCGCGGCCCGCGCGCTGGAGATGTTCACGACGGCGCGGCGCTTGACGGCCGCCGAGGCGTTGGAGTTCGGGCTGGTTGACGTGCTGGCCGAGGACGCGCGCGCGCTCGCGCTCGCAGGCCGGCGGACGGGATAGAGGCAGACTTTCGACTAAATGAAGAAGGCGCCGGGTCATGTGTCCCGGCGCCTTCACTCTTTGACGAACGCGGCTCGGTTAGAAGTCCATGCGGACGCCGAGCTGCATCGTGAACGGCCGGCCCACCGGCGGGCCGAAGCCGGGGCCGTAGAGGGCGTTGGGCTGCATGTAGAACGGGCGCGAGGTGGCGGCCGTGTTGCCGAGGCGGTTCGAGAACGAGAGGTTCTCGGTGTTGAAGAGGTTGAAGAAGTCCGCGTAGCCCCTCACCGCCCACTTCTCGCCGAAGCGGAAAGACTTCTGGACGCGGAGGTCGAAGTTTAAGTAGCGTCCGCTGCGCTCTTCGACGATGTTGCCGGCGGCGTCGGTGACGAAGCCGCTGCGCACGCTGTTGACCTGCACCTGCCGGCAGCCGAGCGGGTTCAAGGCGAGGATGGCCGCCGAGTTGCCGCGCGCGTTGAAGACGGCGCGCGGGTCTGTGCCCTCGCAGATGCGGTCGTTGGTGACGAGCCCGTCGCCGTCGAGGTCAACGCCCGAGTTGAGCGAGTAGGGGCGGGAGCTGGCCAACTGCAAGAGCGGCGCGATCTGGAAGTCGCCCGGCACTTCGAAGACGCCGCTGGCGACGATGCGGTGGCGCTCGTCGATGCGGGTCGGGCCGAACTCCTCCCCCTTGAACTGATTGTCGGGCGTGGTGGCGATGCCGTTGCCGCTGTAGGAGGCGAGCGGCTGCCCGCCCCACGAGCGCGAGTCCGAGAGCACGTAGCTCGCCGAGAGCACCATCCGGCGCGTGCGCCGCTTGAGCGTCGTCGCCCAACTGTCGAAGAGCGAGCGGTTGGTCGTCCCGATCATGTTGATCTGCTCGATGCGCCCGGCGGGGAATCCGGCGTCCACGAAGGCGCGGTCGAGCAGGCGGCTGTTGACGCCGCGCACGCAGAGCGGCGAGGCCGGGGTGGCCCCGGGGAAGAGCGGGTCGCACACGTTGCGGATGCGCGGGTTGACGACCTGCACGCGCGGCTCGTTGAGCCCGATGGTGTGCACGTAGTCGCTTGAGAGCGTCGTGTTCGAACCGAGCGAGGTCTCGAACCCGGCCGAGAACTTCTGGACGTAGGGCTCGGAGGCGTCGGGGTCGTTGATGCGGCCGAAGCCGCCGACGGCCAGCTCGCTGATGGAGAAGCCCGGCGGGAGCGGCGGGTTCGGGTCAACGCCGAAGCGGAAGCCCGCGAGCTGCCCCGTGCCGACGCTGGTGTTGCTCAGGCTGACGATGGTCTGGAACAACTCCTGCCCGACCTGCGAGAGCGAGAAGAGCGTCAGGTTCTGGAAGAGCTGGTCGTAGAAGATGCCGTAGCCGCCGCGGATGACGGTGCGCCCCGAGCCCGTCGGGTCCCAGGCGAAGCCGACGCGCGGCTGGAACTCCGTCCAGCTCGGCGTCGTGCGCCCGAGCTTCTCGTCGTCGGCGGTGATGGCGCGCGCGAGCGGGTGGTTGAGCCGGCGCAGAATCTGGATGGTGCGGTTGTTGCGCTGGTCGATGAGGTTGCCGACGTTGGCGTCCCAGCGCAGGCCGAGATTGAGCGTGAGCCGCGGCGTTATCTTCCAGTCGTCTTGCAGGTAGAAGGCGATCTGGTCGAGCTGCTGGTTGTGCGTGGCCTCGCCGTCGGAGAAGGTGATCTGGCGCACCGCCCCGGGCGTGGCGAAGCCCTGCGGGTAGAGGCCGTTGGTGTTGTTCCGGATGGTGACGGGGTCGTCAAACCAGGTGAACTGGTACCCCTGCGCGCCGAAGAAGAAGAAGCCGCCGAAGCGCGTGTTGATGTAGTTCATCCCCATCTTCAGGCCGTGGTTGCCGGCGAGCCAGGTGAAGTCGTTGCGGAGTTGAAACTTGCGCTCCTCGGTCGCCTGCGGCACGTTCGGGTTCCTGCCGGTCGTCACCGAAGGGAAGATCATGTTGGGGCGGTCGGTGACGCCGAGGATGGAGTTCTTGAAGTTCTGATAGTGGAAGACGAACTGGTTGACCTTCGTCGGGCTGGCCGCCCACGTGTGGTTGGTGACGAAGCTGTGCACCTTGTTGTTGTTCGTGTTGCCGTTCGTCAGGTCGGCGTTGGCCGGGACTGGCACCTGGTCGTTCGGCGAGCTGTTCTTCTGGAACGAGTAGCGGAAGAAGAGCGACTGGTCGGCGTCAACCTTGTAATCGACCTTGGCCGTCAGGAGGTGGTCGTCGTAGGGCGTCGGGATGACGCTCTCGGGCGCGGCGCCGGGGATGGCCGACAACTGCGTTAGCGCGTTGGGCGGCACGAGGTTGAAGGAGCGTTCGCGGAAGCGCTCGTAGGAGCCGAAGAAGAAGAGCTTGTCCTTGCGGATGGGGCCGCCGAGGGAGCCTCCGAAATCCTGCCGCTGGAAGTCGGGCTTCTGGTTGCCGGCGGTCTGCTGCTTCTCGAAGAAGTCGGGCTTGCGCAACGACTCGTTGCGGAACTGGGCGAAGAGCGAGCCGTGGAACTCGTTCGACCCGGACTTCGAGACGACGTTGACGATGCCGCCGACCGAGCGGCCCGACTCGGCCGTCCAGCGGTGCTGCAAGACCTGGAACTCCTGGATGGACTCGTAGGCGAAGTTCTGGAGGAGACTGCCGACGACGTTGTCCTTGTTGTCGCCGCCGTCCACGTTAACGTCCACCTGCCGGCCGTCGCCGCCGTTGAAGGCGACGCTGCCGATGCGCGTCTTGGTCGGGTCGAAGTTGCCGACGGGGCGCGCCTCGGGGGCGATGACCGAGAGGTTCGAGAAGGTGCGGTTGAGCAGCGGGAGCGTCTGCACCTGGACGGGCGTCACCACGTCGGCGAGGTCGGAGCGCGTGGTCTCGACGAGGAGGCCGCCGGACGCCACCTCGACCGTCTCGGTGAGCTGCCCCGGCTTGAGGTCGAAGCTGAGCGTGCTGGCCGTCCCGAGGTTGAGTTCCAAATCGCGGACGAGCGCCTTGCTGAAGTTGGTCGCCTCGACCGTGACCTCGTAGCGCCCGGGGGGCAGCTCGCGCAACGCGTAGTCGCCGTCCTCGTTGGTCTGCGCGGTGCGCGTGGCGGACGTGCCGAGGTTGCGCGCGGTGACGGTGGCGCCGACGACGGCCGCGCCGTTCTGGTCGAGCACGCGCCCCGTCAGGTCGGCGCTCGTCCGCTGCGCCAGCGCCGTCGAAGCGAAGGCCGCCGAGAGGACGAGCAGACTCGCGAGGGCCCTGAGAATGTGTTGCGGGTTGTGGCTCACAGCACTTGCCTCCTTTTCGTGTTGAAGACAAAAATATCTGTTCTGAGGAACGCGGGCAGAGTCTTTGGGACAGGCAAGCATTATTCCACTGGCCGGCCCGGCCCGTCATCAACTATTTGTTATAAAAAAGGCGTCCCCGCCGCCGGGACGGTCTTTTCCTATTCGGAATTTTGAATAGTCCCGAATGAATTTTCGGATTAATCGGGCCGCGAACGCGAAGAATTTCGGCGGGACGTGAGGCGTTCAGCCTTTCAACTTGAGGCCGAAGTGGTGTGCCTCGATGGCCATCCTTTTGTTGAGGTAGAACCTGTGGGCGGCGAACCTCTGGACGCCGGAGTCGAGGTGGAACCGGTCGCAGCCTTCGCCGCGCGCGTACTCGACCAGCCAGTCGAAGAGCCGTCCGCCGTAGCCCTTCGACCTCTCGCCGTCCTTCGAGACGAGGTCGTCCACGTAGACGAACTTCCCCCACGCGAGACACTCCGAGACGCGGAAGCCGGCGACGGCCTTCACCTCGCCGTCCGACAGGTAGGCGAGCTTGTACCCTCCGGCCTCCATCTGCCGCCTGACCCGCGGCAGGAAATCTTCGGCCGGGACGTGCGGGCGCAGCTCCGACATCACCGCGTAGCAGTTTTGAATCTCGTCGTCCTCGACGGCCAGTGCGATTCTTTCGCCCATCGTCACCTCGAACAACCTCGTCGCCCGGTTAAGAACGATCAGTCCTCATTTCGTCTTCGACAGGAACCGCGCGACGCCCGCGCGGCAGTCTTCGGTCATGCGGGCGATGGCGTTGAGGTCGGCGCCCGTTTGGAGGGCGGCGTCGAAGGTGAGGCCGTCCATCTGGTAGAGCAGTCGCTTGGTGAGCGTGACGGCCGTGCGGCTGACGCGCTCGAAGTCGGCGACGTAGCGCTCGACGCGCGACTCGAACTCTTCGTCGTCGTAGACGTGGTTGACGAGGCCGACCCGTTCGGCCTCGGCGGCGGAGATTTCGGCGCCGCGCGTGACCAGCTCGAAGGCGCGTTTCTCCGAGACGTTGCGGCGCAGGATGGCCATCACCATCGCCGGCACGAAGCCGATCTTCACCTCGGGGTAGCCGAAGCGCGCCGACGCCGCGGCCAGAACGATGTCGCAGGCCGTCGCCAGCCCGCAGCCCCCCGCGAGCGCGCGGCCCCGGACGGCCGCGACGACGGGGACGCGCACGCGCCGGATGAGCGCGTACAGCTCCATCAGCGAGCGCGCGTCTTCGAGGTTGTCGGCGACCGTGCCCTCGGAGATTTTCTTCAAGGCCGAGAGGTCTGCGCCCGAGCAGAAGTCCGCGCCCGAGCCGTTGACGAGCACGGCGCGCACGTCTTCGCGCGCGTCCGCGTCGCGCAGAGCCTCTTTGAGGGCGCCGACCAGCTCGTCGTTCAGCGCGTTACGCTTCTCCGGCCGGTTGAGCGTAACGAGCGCGACGTGGCCCTCGACGGCGTAGATGAGCGGGCTCGATTCCATCGGATTCAAGTAGTCAGTAGTCAGTAGTCAGTAGTCAGCAGCAAATCCTTCATCGCTCGGACAGTCCGGTTGTCATCTGTAACGTCAGCAGAGCCTACTGACTACTGTCTACTGTCTAGTCCTCTAAGAAGCTCGTTAATGCCGCGCTGACCTCGGCGGGCGACTCCTGCTGCACCCAGTGACCGCTGCGGCCGAGGCGCAGTTCGGTGTAGGGCGCGTCTATGTAGTCGGCGACGCCGGCCACCGTCTCGGGGAGGATGGCGAAGTCGCGCTCGCCGTAGACGAAGAGCGCGGGGACACGGATGCGCTCGTGCCGCCTGATCTCTTTACTGCCGAAGCCGCGGCCGAGGAAGGCGCGGAGGTTGGCGCGATAGTAGTTGATGCCGCCCGTGACCGCGCCCGGCTCGCGCAGGGCGGCCTTGTAGACTTCGATGTCCTCGTCCGCGAACGTGCCCGGCCGCGAGGTCGCGCGCAGCATCTTACCCAGACCCGCGAAGTCGTCGCGCCTTATCCACCATTCGGGTAGCGCGGGTATCTGGAAGAAGAACATGTACCAGCTCCGCATCAGTTGGCGGAGCGTCACGTTGCGACCCCAGACGGCGGGCGGCGGCGTCTGGAGCGAGGCGACCTTCCACACGTAGTCTGGATAGTACTGCGC
>JBEVJD010000369.1:0-6276 GCA_040510435.1 Pyrinomonadaceae bacterium
CGGGGTTGGTGCTTAACGACAGCTCGCAGCCGTTGGACAACCGCATGTGGTCTATTTCGCAGGGCGCCGGCGGCGGCAAGCTGACCTTCGCGACCCACGCGGACGTTGGCACCGCGGTGAACAGGGTCGTGATCGACAGAACGGGCAACCTCGGCGTCGGCACGACGACGCCCGCGGCCAAACTCCACGTCGTCGGCGACATCGTCGTCTCGGGCAACATCAACGCGAAGTATCAGGACGTGGCCGAGTACGTGCCGTCAACGCAGAAGCTCGCGGCCGGTACGGTCGTCGTCCTCGACACGGGGCGCGGCAACCACGTGCTCGCGTCGAAGGGCGCCTACGACACGCGCGTCGCCGGGGTCATCTCGGCGCAGCCCGGCCTCTCGCTCGGCGAGCGCGGCGAGGGCAAGGTGCTGGTGGCGACGACGGGTCGCGTCAAGGTCAAAGTTGACGCCACGCGCGAGCCCATCAAGATCGGCGACCTCATCGTGACGAGCGAGGTCGAAGGCGTGGCGATGAAGTCAGTGCCGGTCGAGCTGGGTGGCATCGCCATCCACCGCCCGGGCACGCTGATTGGCAAGGCGCTGGAGTCTCTGGAGAAGGGGACGGGTGAAATCCTCGTCCTGCTCAGTCTCCAGTGAGGCGCGGCCGCCCACGCCCACCGAGGCGTCGGGCCCAGAGACCTTAGGCCGTCAAAGGTAATAGAGGAGCTACGATGAACAGAGTAGAGCGATTAGGGCGCTGGGGGACGGCGATGCCGAAGGGCGTTGTCATGCTCCTGTTGGCCCTGCTAATCATTGTCTCGCAAGCGGACGAGGCGCGCGCCCAGATTAACGCGCCGACAAACCTCGCCGTCACCGCCGCCGGGAACACCAGCGTCAGCCTCACTTGGGCGGCCTCGACGGGCGCCGCGCGCTATCAGGTTGAGCGCACCGCCTCGGCGAACACGCCCTTCACCGTCATCGCCAC
The DNA here is from genome assembly GCA_040510435.1 of Pyrinomonadaceae bacterium. Taxonomy (GTDB): domain Bacteria; phylum Acidobacteriota; class Blastocatellia; order Pyrinomonadales; family Pyrinomonadaceae; genus QHXN01. The sequence continues at coordinate 970 of JBEVJD010000369.1, forward strand.
CGTGACGACGACGAACTACACCGACAGCACCGTGACCCCGGGCAGTTCTTACATCTACCGGGTGCGCGCCGTCAGCGCGCAGGGCGCGAAGTCCCACTACACCAAGGGCGCTGTCGTCACCGCCATCACCTTCACCGACCCGACCATCACGGCCGGCACGACGCCCATCAAGGCCGTCCACTTCGCTGAGCTGCGGCTGGCCGTGGACTCAGTCCGCAGCGCGGCCGGGATGAACGGCGTCGCGTGGACGGACGCGAACCTCGTCAACGCCCCGGTCAAAGGCGTCCACATGACCGAGATGCGCAACTCGCTCGGCCAGGCGCTGTCGTCGCTGGGCGTCACGCCGCCTGCCTTCACCGACTCGCCGGTGACGGCCGGCGTCACCCCCATCAAGAAGGCGCACATCGACGAGCTGCGCGGCCGCACGACCGCCTCGTTCACCGACGAGCCCATCAAAGACCCCGACATCCTTCCGCCGGCCGCGTGCCCCGCGGATCAGTCTTGGCTGACGGCGACCGGCACGGTCGTCGCCAACGTGGTCGCCATCGACCAGGTCTTCTTCTATAACCGGCTCGGCGCGTTCAACCCGGCCGGCATGATCTACGCGCTGGAGCGCGACGTGGTCGCCATCGACAAGTCGAGGCCCGTCGGCCCCGGCAACGCGCAGCTCCGCCCCGACAAGCGCCCGCGCCCGATTACGCTGCGCGTCAACGCGGGGCAGAAGCTCCAGGTCAACTTCAAGAACTGGCTGGCCGACCAGCCCCGCGACGACAACCAGCCGCACACGCGCACGGCCTCCGTCCACGTGATCGGGCTCCAGCTCGTCAACGGCATCTCGGACGACGGCTCCAACGTCGGCCGCAACGCTTCGAGCCTCGTCGCCCCCGGCGGCCAGGCGACCTACACCTACTACACCGAGCGTGAGGGCAACCACCTCATGTACTCGACCGCCGCGACGACGGGCGGCGAGGGCAACGGCGGCTCGCTCGCGATGGGCCTCTTCGGCTCGGTCAACGTCGAGCCGAAGGGCGCCGAGTGGTACCGCAGCCAGGTGACGGCCGCAGAACTTCGTTTCGCCACGAAGGGCTACGCGCCCGCCGCGACGGGCGCGACCGAGGCGCAGCCCATCATCTGTTACGACGCCGTCTACCCGACGGGCCACCCCCGCGCGGGCCAGCCCGTCCTGAAGATGCTGCACAACGGCGAGATCGTCCACACGGACTTGAACGCGCTCATCACGGGGCCCGACAAGGGTCGCTTCCCGGCGAACACCTTCAGGCCGAACCTGACCGAGCCCGACCGCGAGCAGCCCTTCCGCGAGTTCACGGTCGTCTACCACGACGAGATCAAGGCCATCCAGGCGTTCCCCCACTTCGAGGAGGACGACCCGCGCAACCCCAACCCGGCGCTCGCGCACACGCTCCACAGCGTGCGTGACGGTTTCGCCATCAACTACGGCACGGGCGGCATCGGCGCCGAAATCCTCGCCAACCGCCTCGGCGTCGGCCCGATGGCCGACTGCGCCGACTGCCTCTACGAGGAGTTCTTCCTCACGGCATGGGCCGTGGGCGACCCGGCGATGATCGTCGATATCCCGGCCAACACCATCGACCCCGCGACCAACCAGCTCAAGACGGGCCGGAAGGCGACGCGGGCGCTCTTCCCGGACGACCCTTCGAACGTCCACCACTCGTACCTGAACGACCACGTCAAGATGCGCGTCGTCCACGCCGGGCCGAAGGAGCACCACGTCCACCACTTGCACGCGCACCAGTGGCTGCACACGCCCGACAGCGACAACTCAAGCTACCTCGACAGCCAGGCCATGGGCCCGGGCTACTCGTTCACGACCGAGATCGCGCACGGCGGCTCGGGCAACCGCAACAAGACCCCGGGCGACTCGATCTTCCACTGCCACTTCTACCCGCACTTCGCGCAGGGCATGTGGGAGTTGTGGCGCACCCACGACGTGTTCGAGTCGGGCACGCCGACGGACGTTGACGGCCGCCCGACGCCGGGCGCGCGCGCGCTGCCCGACGGCGAGATCGCCGCCGGCACGCCCATCCCGGCGCTCGTCCCGCTGCCGACCATCGCGATGGCGCCCGCGCCGACCGCGCACGTCTCCATCAACAACGGCCAGCCGCAGGTTCCGACCGTGGGCTTCCCCGGCTTCCCGTTCTACGTCCCCGGCATCGCGGGTCACCGCCCGCCGCACCCGCCGCTCGACACGGTTGACGACGGCGGCCTGCCGCGCCACGTCATCCGCGACGGCGTCGCCGTGCACCACAAGGAGCACGACCCGCAGTTCAGCGTCATCAAGGCGCGGCTCGACTTCGACAAGGAGTTGGAGACGGCCAACGCGCTCGAAGTCCCTGAGGCCGGGACGTTGACCGAGAAGGTTGCGATGACCTTCCACGAGCAGCCGCAGCACTCAAGCTTCACGCCCGAGGGCACCGCGGCCGCCTTCAAGACCAACGGCCTGCCGCGCCAGCCCGGCGCGCCATTCGCCGACCCCTGCCGCAACGACGACGGTCAAGCGACCGGCACCCCGCGGCCTTACAAGTCGGCTAACATCCAGCTCGACGTGACCTTCAACAAGGCGGGCTGGCACTTCCCGCAGCAGCGCATCGCCGTGCTGTGGGAGGACTACCAGGCGACCATCGGCGGCCAGCGTCCGCCCGAGCCGCTCTTCTTCCGCGCCAACACCAACGACTGCATCACCTTCTACCACACAAACCTCGTGCCGAAGGTCTACGTGCAGGACGACTTCCAGGTCAGGACGCCGACCGACGTGATGGGTCAGCACATCCACCTCGTCAAGTTTGACGTGACGGCCTCGGACGGCGCCGGCAACGGTTGGAACTACGAGGACGGCACCTTCTCGCCCGAGGAGGTCCTGGGCCGCATCGAGGCCATCAACGCCAACGGCGGCATGATTAAGGCCGACGGCACGGGCCGCATGACGCTGACGCCGAAGACGCACGCGCTCGGCGTGGTGGGCGCGCAGACGACCATCCAGCGTTGGTTCGCCGACGACGTGCTCAACAACGGGCGCAATGATCGCACGCTGCGCACCGTCTTCACGCACGACCACTTCGGCCCCTCGACCCACCAGCAGGTCGGCTTCTACCAGGGGCTCGTCGTCGAGCCGAAGGGCTCGACGTGGCGCCACCCCGAGACGGGTCAGGTGTTCGGCGGTCGCCCCGACGGCGGCCCGACGAGCTGGCGCGCGGACATCCTCTGGGTCAACCCGAAGAACAACAAGGACGAGAGCTACCGCGAGTTCCTGCTGGAGTTCTCTGACTTCCAGTTGGCCTACAAGAAGGGCGGAGGCGGCACGGCCGCGCTCCCCGTCCCCGACCCGGCCAACGTCATCAACCCGCCGGCCAAGAACGAGCCGGGCCTTCCCGAACTGGTCGAGCCGGCCAACATCTGCCCCGGCTCCAACTTCGCCCCGCCGTGCCCCGAGGCCGTCTCCGCGGCCGACCCCGGCACGATGGTGGTCAACTACCGCAACGAGCCCGTGGCGCTGCGCGTCCGCAACCCGAACAACAACGAGCAGGTGAAGGACGCCAACGGCATCCCGACCGAGCCCGGCGACCTGTCGCACGCCTTCCGCTCGCTGACGAACCGCGCCGACGGAAACCTGAACACCCAGCCCGCGTGGGTGCCGCCGCTGACGCTCGACGTGAAGCCGGGCGACCCGGCCACGCCGATGCTGCGCGCCTACGAGGACGACCGCGTCCAGGTGCGCGTGCTGGTCGGCGGCTTCGAGGAGAGCCACAACTTCGGGGTGCAGGGGATGCGCTGGCTCTTCGAGCCTTCCGACCCCAACTCCGGCTTCCGCGGCAACCAGATGATGGGCATCTCGGAGCACTACGAGTTCGAGATACCGCAGTTCCCCGGCGGCGCGAAGCAACACTTCGTGGACTACAGGTACGCCCCCGGCTCGGCCGTGGACGACCTGTGGAACGGCCTGTGGGGCATGCTCAGGGCCTACAGCGCCAAGCGCAGCCTGCCGGATGACAAGCTGCTGGAGCTGCCGAACAATCCGAAGGGTCTGGAGAAGGTCGAAGACAAGAGCGACTTCAGCGGCGTCTGCCCGAAGAACGCCTATACGCAGCCCTACGATGTCACGGCCATCCTGGCGCGTGACCTGCTGCCGGGCGGCACGCTCGTCTACAACCACCGCGGCAACCAGGGCGGGAAACTGCACGACCCGACGGCCATCCTCTACGTGAGGACGGACGACATCGGCACCGACGGCAAGCTCAAGGCCGACGTGCTGGCCGAGCCTCTCATCCTGCGCGCCAGGGCGGGCGACTGTATTGAGGTCACGCTGCGCAACAAGCTGCCAAGCGTCGGCAAGCTGCCCGACCTTGCGGGCTTCAACACGCTGCCCATGATCGTCAACGGCTTCAACGCCAACGACATCCAGCCGTCGAAGGAAGTGGGTCTCGACCCGCAGATGGTCTTCTTCGACGTGAGCCGCGACACCGGCCTCAACGTCGGTCACAACCCCGTGCGGACGGTCAAGCCCGGCCAGTCCACCACCTACCAGTGGTACGCGGGCACCGTCAGCATCGACAACAGCAACCCGCTCGCACCCCGCAAGTGGGTCGCCACCCCGGTCGAGTTCGGCGCCGTGAACCTCACGTCGTCGGATCAGATCAAGCACAGCAACAAGGGCGCCATCGGCGCGCTCATCATCGAGCCGCAGGGTTCGAGCTGGCCCGACTCCGAGTTCATCCGCAACCCGGACTCGACCAGCCCCAACACCTACGTCAAGACGCGCGCGCAGTTGACGGTGACGGCGCCCGAGGGCCGCTCCTTCCGCGACTTCGTCCTGCTCTTCCAGAACGACCTCAACCTCCGCTACGCCGACGGCACGGCCGTGAAGAATTTGGCCGAGGCCGAGGACGCAGAGGACTCGGGTCAGAAGGGGTTCAACTACAAGACCGAGCCCCTCTGGAAGCGCATGGGCTACGCGCCGGAGACTCACCTGAGCTGCGGCGAGGAGGACGAGAACGGGAACATCATCACGGACTGCACGCGCAACCGTGACTTCACGAACGTCCTGTCGAACTCGATGGTCGGCGAAGACCCTGTGACGCCGATCTTCACGGCCAGCGCGGGCCAGCAGGTGCGGTTCCGCATCCTGCAACCGGGCGGCCACCCACGCAACGCGGTGTTCCAGACGCATGGTCACATCTGGGAGGAGGAGCCCTACGCGCAGAACTCCACCATCATCGGCGTGAACCCGCTCTCGGAGTGGAAGGGCTCGCAGTACGGCGTCGGCCCCGGCAG
>JBEVJD010000370.1:0-11289 GCA_040510435.1 Pyrinomonadaceae bacterium
GAAGATTGCGTGCGACCACGAAGAGTGGCAGATGACAACGTCGAACTTTTCATCGCGGAGCAGCGCGGCGAGTGCTTTGCGCGCGCGCATGACCGTGGCCGGCCGGCTCACGCGCACGTCGGGAAGATGATGCACGCGCGCGCGCGAGGCTTCGAGTTCTTCGCTCAACCTTCCTTCGAAGCAGAGCGCGAAGTGCGGCTCCATCCCGGGGCACGCGTCGCGGCGGCGCGCGACCGTCGAGAGCATCGTCTCGACGCCGCCGTAGAGGTTCCCGCTGTGTACGTGTAGGACTCGCATCAGAGGGCTGCGCCTCGGGCGGCCCCTTCGTAGACGTTGACTAGTTCTTCGGCGAGCCGCGCGCGGTCGAAGCGACGCTCGGCCACGAGCCTCCCCTCGCGCCCGAGGCGCGCGCGCAGCTCGGCGCTCTCGGCCAGCCGGCCTATCTGTACGGACAGGCCGTCGGCGTCGCCCGGCGCGTGACTGAGCGCGGCCTCGCAGCCTTCAAGAATCTCGGCCGCGCCGCCCGCGCGGCTCAACACCACCGAGCGCCCGCAAGCCATCCCCTCCACAATCGAGAGGCCGAACGGCTCGGGCTCGGTGCTGGCGTGAACCAGCACGTCGAGCGCGCGGATGGCCGACGCCGCGTCTTCGACGAAGCCCGTGAAGCCGACGCGCCCCTCAAGCCCGAGGCGCGCCGCGCACGCGCGCAACTCTTCCGAGCCGAGCTGGCTCCCGCGCGTCCGGTAGACCGCGCCGCCGATGACGTAGCCGCGCACGCGCGCGCCCCGCGGCAGCATCGAGAGTGACTTGAGAAACGTCTCGTGCCCCTTCCAGCGCGCCATCGTCGCGAGCAGGCCGACGCGGACGGTGCCGGGCTCGGCCGGCGGCAGACCCGCGAGCGAGTCGAGGTCGAGCCTGAAGCCCGCGGGCGAGAAGTTGTCGAGGTCTACGGCGTTGTAGAGCAGGTGCGTTTTGAGCCGGTCGCCGCAGACCCCGCGCAGGTCTGCGGCCACGCTCCGCGAGTTCACGACCGCCAACGCGCAGCGCGGGGCGGCGCGTCTGATGAGCCGCGCCATGAGCGGGCGCGCGCTCACGTAGTCGTGGACGTGCCACACGACCGGCGGCCGCCCCTTCGTCTGTGACAGGGCGGAGAGCAGTTGCGGCTTGAGCCCGTTGGCGTGAAGCACGTCCGGCGCGATGCGCCGCAGCTCGCGCCTCAATCTGCTCAGGTAGAGCAGCACGCCGGGCGCGGACGCCGCGAGGTTGAGTGAGAGTCTTGTCCGCCCGACCCCGTTGCCGGCCGGGCCGCCCGCCCCCGCGTCGCCGAGTCGCGCGAGCGAGCGCGGGAACTCGACGACAGTGGTGCTGACTCCCAGTCGCGCCGCCCGCTCCGCGAGCGCGCCCGCGCTCGGGACGATAAGGCTCAACTCCCAGACGGGACGCGCCGCGCGCAAGGAAGCCAGCACGTCGTACAGGCTCCGCTCCGCGCCGCCCATCTCGCCGAAGGCGCTGAGGAATGCGAGCTTCATCCGTGTTGGGGTCGGGGAGACTTCAGCTCGAAGCCGACTGCTCGGGCGCGGCGGCGTCGGCGCCGTAGTAGGAGGTCGAGTAGTAACCGCGGTAGTAGTAGTAGTCGTGCTCGCGCAGGTTGACGTTGTTGAGGATGACGCCGAAGACCTTCGCGCCCACGTCCTGGAGGAGTTGTCGCGTGCGGCGCACCACGCCGCGCGAGGTCTTGCCGCTGTGGACGACGAGGAGCACGCCGTCAACCAGGGTCGAGGCGAGCACGCCGTCGGTGAACGAGCCGACGGGCGGCGTGTCGATGATGACGTGCGTGAACGTCCCTTCGAGCGTGCGGACGAGGTGGCGCATCTGCTCGGAGCCGATCAGCTCGGCCGGGTTCGGCGGGATGGCGCCCGAGGTCAGGATGTTGAGCCCCGTCCCCTCGTGCTGGCAGATCAACGAGAGCATCTCGGCCTCGCTCATGTCGTTCGAGAGCACGGTGCTCAGGCCGCGCGTGTTCGGCAGCTCGAAGATGGTGTGCAGGCGCGGCCGTCGCATGTCGGCGTCGATGACGAGGACGCTGGCGCCAGTCTGCGCGAGCGAGAGCGCCGTGTTGACGGCCGTCGTCGTCTTCCCCTCGGCGGGCGCGCTTGAGGTGACGAGGAGAGACTTCGGCGCGCGCCCCGGCGTCGAGAGCAGGACGGAGGTGCGGAGGTGCCTGTAGGCTTCGGCGAGCGGCGAGCGCGTCTCGGCGTTGATGAGCAGTTCGGGCGAGTCGGCCCCCGCCTGCGAGCCGCGGCGCGCGAGCGCGCGCGAGGGCAGCAGCAGCCGCCGCTTCGCGAAGCCGCCGACCGCCGGGATGACGCCCATCGAGGGCAGACGCAGCCAACGGTCAACGTCCTCGGTCGAGCGCACGGAGTCGTTCATGTATTCGAGGAAGATGGAGAGGCCGACGCCGCCCGCGAGCGAGAGCAGCAGGGCCAGCACCACGCTGCGAAGGCGCTGCGGCCCGATGGGGAAGTCGGGGACGATGGCGTAGTCGGCGACGTAGATGTTGTTCGGCGTCCCGGCGAGCACCACGTCGTTCTCCTTCGAGCGTTGGAGCAGCCCGTCGAGGAGTTGTTTGTTGGTCTCGATCTCCTGCTGGATGATGCGGTAGTTGATGGCGGCCTCGTTCTGCGTCAGCGTCTCGCCCTGCTGGCGCTGGAAGTCGGCGCGCAGTGCGCGCTCGCGGTCGAGCGCCTGCCGGTAGCGCGTCTCAAGGTTCGTGGTGACGACGGCGGTCGCGCGCGCGCGCACGTCGCTCAACTGCTTTTCGAGCGTGGCGATTTGCTGGGCGATCTCCTTGACCTCGGGCCACTCCTCGGTGTTGTTGACGAGGAGTTGCGAGCGCCGCTCCTTAAGCGCGGCGAGTTTCCCCTCCACGTCCTCGCGGAGCTTGCTCTCCTTCTCGGCCAGCGCCGAGGCGGCGGCGGGCGACTGCGCCGCGCGGTAGGCGGCCTCCGCGTCCTTGCGCTCGTTCTCGGCCTGAAGCAGTTGCTGGTTGAGCCCCGCGAGCCGTTCGACGACGGTGTTCTGGCTGCCGTCGAGCGAGAGAATCTGGTGCGTCTTGGCGTAGTTGACCAGACGCTCTTCGGCGCCGCGGATGTCGGCCTGCAACTCGGCGACGCGCTTCTGGAGGAAGTCGCCGGCCGTGGCGTTCGTCTCGGTCTTCTTCTCAAGGTTCGAGAGGACGAAGGCGTCGGCGATGGCGTTGACGACCTTGGCCGCGACCTGCGGGTCGCCGTGCGTGTAGCGGATGTCGATGAGGCGCGTGTCCTTGCTGTAAGAGCTGGTGCGCGTCTCCTTGACGGGCTCGACCTTCAGACCGCCCTGCAACATGCGGACGAAGGGGTCGAGCCGCTTGGCCTCGGCGAGGTCGTCGCGCGCGGTGGCGGGGGCGACCGCGCCGGTGAGCGGCAGGTCGTACGGCTCCCGCCCCTTCTGCTCGTCCGACGACCTGCTTTCGAGCCGCGCCATGCGCCGGAGGTTCTGCCACACGGTGCGGTTCTGCGCCGTGGCGGGGCGCAGGAACGTCTGGTTGTGTTCGAGGTCGAGCGTCTTGACGACGCGGCGCAAAAGACCGGGGCTCGTCAGGTTCTGTAACTGCGTGTTGAAGTAGGCCGGGTCGGTCGTCGCGCTGTTGATGACGACCGTGCCGGCCTTCGTCGCGCCGCTCATCGGGTTGCTTTCGAGGTCAACCTGCACGCGCGCGCCGGCCGTGTAGATGTCGGGCTTCTGCGCGATGTAGACGGCCGAAGCCGCCGTCACCAAAAGCGTCAGCCCGCAGATGAGCCAGAGGTGTTTGCGGACGGCGCGCAGGTACTCGCGGAAGTGGTTGTCGTCTGCGCCCTCCATCTCGCCGTAGGCGGCATAGCCCGCGTAAGGGGGGAGCGCCGCCGGGGCGGGCGTCGTTTGCGGCCGGTCGAGGTCTTTGGGCTCGGGGAGCGCGAAGGGCCGCCCGTTGATTTCCTTCATGAGACTTTACTCGCTTCCACGGAGTGATAAGTGATGAGTGATAAGTGATAAGAAGAAAACAAGGCCCGCTCGTTCTTTCTTATCACTCATCACTCATCACTTATCACTCTCTTCCTTAGCGGATGACCTGCACGGGCAGTTGGCCGACCGACGGGACGAAGGCGCCGACGAGGCTGCGCAGGATGCGCTTGCCCCCGGCGACGGGCACCTCGACGATGTCGTTCGGCAGCAGCGCCACGTCCTCGGCCTGCTGCTTCTTGATGGCGTTGAGGTCGACGAAGAACTCGCGGCTCGCGCCGTTGGCCTCCTGCCGGACGATACGCACCTTCTCCTGCTTCGTGTCGGGCATCGTGCCGCCGACCATCGCGACGGCGCGCGAGACGGTCAGGTGGTCGTCCCGCAGGGGGACGGGCCCCGGGCGCATGACGTTGCCGACGACGTACGCCTCCTTCGCCTCGGGCAGGGTGATTACGTCGCCCGGCTGGAGGAAAGGGTTCGCGCGCTCGTCGCCCTTCAACGTCTCTTCGAGTCTGAAGGTGAGGAACGACGGCGCGTTCGAGTCGTCTATCGGCGTCACGGTCTGCGCGGTCTGCGTAGCCTGTTCGGGCTTCGCGGGCTTCGCCTCGCACGCGCCGAGCGCGGGCATGCGCGCGATCTGGACGCGCCCACCGGAGCGCTCGGTCGCGCCGCCCGCGTAGAACTGCAAGAGTTCGAGCAGGCGCACGGGGCGGCGCAGTTGGAACTGGCCGGGGCGCGCCACCGCGCCGTTGATGGCGACGGGCTGCGAGTTGTACTCGCGGACTTTGACGACGACCTGCGGGTTGCGCTTGTACTTGGTGTAGAACCTTCGCAGGTGCTCTTGCAGCTCGCTCGTCGTCATCCCGGCGGCGCGCACCTCGTTCTGCTCCTCGTTCTGGACGGAGAGCAGGGGGATCATGCCGCACTCGTTGACTTCGAGCGCTTCGGCCGAGAACTGCGCGACGATCTCGGGCGCCGTGACGCGTATGTTCAGAACGTCGCGCGGCCCGATGCGGTACTGCTCGGCCGGCGCGACGCGCTGCGGCTCGGCCGGTGCGCCCGCGGGGGCGGTCGTCGCGGCCTGCCCCGCCGCGGCCGTGCCGGCGAGACACAGCGCGGCCGTCAAAAAGCAGCCGCGCGCGATTGAGGTGATGGGGGATTTCATAAGTTCACTTCTCACTCACTTCGACGCGAGCCCCATGCGGCGCGAGAGCATCGCCTCGCGCAGGTGGTTCGGGCGCGCGAGGTTCAGCACCGTGTTGCCGAGGACGACGTTCAGCTCCTCCGCCTCGTTGACGAACGAGCCCTCGAGCGGGCGGTCGCCCGTCTTCACCATGACGCCGTCGCGCACCCACTGCCAGAACTGCGCCTGCGTCGTCCAGAACGACTTGCCGTCGCGGCAGACGACCTGCGCCGTCCGCTTCTGCTTCCGCCTCTCCGCCTTTCGCTTCGCGCTGCTCATCTGACTTTTAACAATCCTTTCACGCACACCTCTGCCGCCACGTGCCCTTGGGATTTTCGCCCGCCCGGACTACTGACCCGTCACGTCGTGCCCCCCGCGGGGGGAAGCCTCAAGGCGAGGCGGCCGAAATTTTCAGCGCGGGCGCCCGTTGCCTGCGCCCGCGCCGTTCTCCTGGCGCAGCAGCCGCGAGATGAGTTCCCCGCGGCGGCGCACGCCGAACTTGATGAAGAGGTGGCGCATGTGGAACTTGACCGTCTGCTCGGTGATGCAGAGGCGGTCGCCGATCTCGGCGTTCGTCAAGCCCTCGGCGCAGCAGAGCGCGACCTGCGCCTCGCGCCGGCTCAGGTCGTAGCCGCTCACGACGCGCTCAAGCGCGGGCACGAACCCCTCGCCCCGCGCGTGGCTCCGGTACTCCTTCGGGTACGGGTCGAGCCCCGCGGCGCGCCTGCGCTCGAAAATCTCTTCGGGGCCGTAGACGAGATAAAAACTCCCGGCCTGCTCCTCGCCGCCGCCGTCGTCGGCCGCGACGCGCTTGCAGTCGATGCTGAGCTTCGCCACCAGCCCCGCGCGCGCGCGCCGGAGCGTCGTGTAGCTGCCGAGCCCGGTCAGCTCAAGCAGGCGGCGCAGGCTCAGACTCCCCACCGAAGACGCCTCGCCGCCCGTCGCCGAGCGCAGCGCCTCGTAGAGCGCCTGTTCGACGGGCGAGTGGCTGAGCGCCAGCAGTGCTATCGCTCCTTGAGAGTTGTTCTCCATCGGGGCTCGTCGGGCGGGCGGGTGGCACGCGCGCGGCTACCTTCCGTGTGAGGTGCTAAAAAACTATCCTCAGGGTGAGGCAGGCTGGGATTTTTCTAAGTACGAACGGGCGCGGGCTTGAAGGTCGGCCCGCCGGTTTTGCTTGAAGACGATTGACTTGGAATGGCTGAAGCCTCGCCCGTCTCGACCATCAAACGACGCGTTCCGGGTGAAAGGCGTGGGGATTTTAACAAAAGGTTCCCGCTTGTCAATTCAATAAACGCGCGCGCGGCCGTCGAACGCGAACGGCACGGCCGCCGTGTGCCGGGCCCGCAGGCCGCGTAAGGCATCGTCGGCAGAAGTCGCGGGGCCGTCCACATTCGTTCACGCCCGGGCGTGCGCCGTAGACAAAAGTCGCCACCCGGCCGGGCACTTTTGAAGAAATTACCCAGTCCCGAACCTCGCCCCGGGACGTGGATTTACGCGCGAGCGCGGCGTCTAACCGCGGGCGCAGTCGGCGTTGGTGGTGCACTGGGCGCCGCTGTTTATTTTTTCCGCGGCAGGAGCGGGCGTCTGAGGAAGGCCGCGGACTGGACGACGTAGAACTTGAGCTGACGCGGGAGCCTCGCCCTCTCGTCGAAGGGGAGATTGAGGCCGACGACGGCGCGGACGGGGTCGGGCCAGCGGCCGACGAGCGCGGGCAGCGCACGCAAGGGGTTGCGCAGAGAGACCGACATCAGCTCGCGCGGCATGTGTTCGGCCGTCGTGGGGCGCTCCCACTGCCGCAGCACTTCGGCGACGAGCCAGGAGGGCGCGCGCGTCTCGCGCACGGATTCTGGTACTCCGTCGCGCTCCGCACCGAGCAGACGCCGCGCGAGGTCGAGGACGCAGCCGACCCAGTTGCGTCTGAGCGCATCACGCCCGAGCGCCGCGTCCCAGTCGAAGCCCGCGGGCGTCGTCTCAAACGCGGCGGCCACGTCGCAGAGCCAGAGCGGTCGGTAGGCGCTGTGCCGCAGCAGGTGCAGGCAGAGGAAGCGCAACTGGTCTTCGCGGCCGGGCACGCGCACTATGAGCGACCCGTTCAGTTCGACGAGCAGCGAGCGCGCGTAGACGCCGTCCCAGCCGTCGCGGCCGAGCAGTGCGGAGTCGTCGTGCTTGAGGTCTATGAGTGCTTTGCTTTTCGGCCCCGGCCCCCAGACGGCGCGCCGCGCCGCCTCGTACTGCTCGGGTCTGACGCAGAGGTCTATGTCGCCCACGGGGCGCAGGCCGCGCTCGGCGTAGAGCAGCGCCGCCCCCAGACCTTTGAGCAGGACGGGCTCGACGCCCGCCGCGCGCAGGCGCGCGAAGACGTGCTCGACCTCACGCTCCTGAAGTGCGGACTGTAGTGACTGGGTCTGGTAAGCCTCGCGGAGTTCTTCGCCTGGGCGCGAGTCGCGCAGGCGCGAGCCGCGGATGCGCCACCACGCGAGCGCCGCCGTCCCCGAACCCTTGAGCACGGGGACGATTCGTCCGAGTTCTTCGGCGGAGAGGTTGACGGCGGGCGGCTCGTGCCTCCACGAACCCGAGAGGAGTTCGGCGATGACGGAGGGCGTGCTTCTGTTCCGCGCGGACGGCGGCGCTGCGAGGCTCACTGCGTGCCTTGCTAGACGCCGCACTGCTCTTCGGGCAGGCACACGCCGCCCGAGCAGCACATCGGCGGCGGGCAGTTCTCTTCGTTGCAGGGGCTCTGCGCCTCGGCGGCGGTCGGCGAGACGACGGAGGTGATGAGCGGGAGCGAGACGGCCGCCGCGACGCCCAACCGGCGGAGCATCTTCCGGCGCGACATGAGGCTCGCCGGCGCGGTACGCGCCGCGCCGGTCGTGAGCAGGTCGAACTCCGCGAGCTGGTCGAGCGCGAGCCACACCACGTCCTCCGAGACGTGCGCGGACATCTGCGCGCCGACCTTCTCGGCGATGGCGCCCACCGCCGTCCGGCCGTCGCAAGCCCTCCAGACCAGCGCCGCCGTCTGGTTGAGGCAGTGCGCGCGGTGCCCCTCCTCGTCGTAGACGAGCACCTCCTCGGCCAGCTCGCGCACCAGCAGCTTCGACCTCCTCGCGGCGGGCAGATATTTGTCGGACATACCCTTCCCTTCCCTCGACAAGAAGCGATCCTCGTTTAACTTCGGACGAATGATTCCGCGGCCCCGAGGTCGTTCAGGATGGACTCGGCGGCGTGGGACGCCTCGCCGCGCGCGCCGGCCAGTATAACAGTCCGCGCGGCGACCTCCGACAGCGCGGCCAGAGCGCGCGCCGGGGCTCTGCGCGCGGAGACTGTGTTGGCGAACATCTCAAGCACGCCCTCGCCGGGACTGAGGCGGCGCGGACGCCACCGACGCCCGCGCTCGTAGCGGCTGACGACCACCAGCCCGACCGGCAGCGCTTTGCTCCCGGCGCGCCCGCCGAACTCCTCGACGCCGCGGCGCGTCTGCGCCATCCCCTCGCCCTCGCGCACCGCCAGCGGCCGCGCGTAAGGGTGGACACGGCCCTCTGCGTCGAGCACGGCGTACTCGTCCGAGTAATACTCCGCGCCCGCGCGCACAAGCTCGGCGACGAGCGTCGTCTTGCCGCTGAGGCTGCGGCCGGGAATCAGGATGGCCCGCCCGCGCCAGCCGACGACGCCCGCGTGGACGAAGACGCGGCGCGGCGCGCGCTCGGCCACGTAGATTTGCAGGTCGGATTCGAGCATCCCGAAGATCGCCTCCGCGTCGAGCGCGCGCCCCGCGAGCCGCGCGCCCGAGTAGAGCAGGTGGAAGCGCCGCACACGCCCTTTAACTTCCCCCCCGCCCGAGATGAGCGAGTAGAGCTTCGAGACCTTCGGCGACGCGGCGGGCTTCCAACCGGGCGGCAGACGCTCCGCGACGTGCGCGAGCGCCGCCGCGTCGCTGACGCGAACGCCGACCTTCACGCCGTAGGCCGTCAGCGCAATCCCTGCCGCCCACCCGAGGCGGTCGAGCTTACGCATTCAAGCCGACGTGGACTCAAGCCGCGGCATCAGCGCCTCCGCGCCGACGCTCGGGCCCGACCCTCTCATCGAAGTCCGACTCACTGCGCGCCCTCCACGACGACGACGAACTGGTACGAGCCGCCCCTCATCACCCCGAGCAGGAACTCCACGTCCACGCTCTGCCCCGCCGCGAGCGGCTGCGCCAGCACGAGCGACCCGCTCACCACGAGCCCCGTGTTGACGCCCCCGCCGGAAGTCTGCGCGGGCGGCGTCTCGACGGTCGTCGCCAGGAGCCCCGTCCCGCCGAGTCCCGTCAACTGCGCGTCGAGCACGCGCACCTCGGCCTGGTTGGGGAAGACCTGTTTGTTGTTGTAGGTCGTCACCTGCACCACGCGGAACCGCAGACGGTTGAGCGACTGCCCCGTGTTGTTCGTGAACCGCCGTCGCAGCGACAGTGTCCCGAGCGAGCCGTTCGTCACCGGCGTCAGGCTCCGCACGCTCGAAGGCACACTCGGCGGAATCGTGACGGCGAACCCGCTGTTGCGCGTGACCGGGCTCGAAAGGTTCTCCGGCCCCGGCGCGCCGAGCGTGGCCGTGCCCGAGAGGAGTTGCGCCGGGCTGGTGGCGACGAGCGTGAAGTCCGCCCCGTTGTCGCCCGTGTCCGACGGCAGGCTCGAAGTCTGGTTGCGCACGAAGCTGTGCTCCAAATCCTCGGTCACGCCGCCGCTCAAGGGCAGCCCCGCCCCCTCCCTGTACGGCGTCGCCACGCCGTCGAAGCCGACCGCGTCGAAGACGTTCGCGGGCGTGAACTGCGCGCGGTCGGCCGTCTTGAAGAGCGCGAGCCCTGTGTAGTCGGCCTCGGCGCCCGGGTAGGCCGGCGGGTCGTAGATCAGGTCGGGTAGGGCGAGGGTCGAGAGGCTGTAGCCCGTGCTCGCCGCGAGGTAGTGGCCGCGCGCGGGGATGATCGTGCCCGTGGGGATGACGAAGCGCGGGATGTTCGACACAGCACCTTGCAGGTCTACGAGCGCCCAGCCGCACGCCATCGTCGGCTCCACCGTGGGGATTTGCAACAGGCAGGTCGCGGGGTTGGCGTCGGTGACGACGATGTCCGCGTCGGTGTTGTTGTAAATCTCGATGAACTCGTCGGACTCCTCCGGGGTCGCGGGCGCGTTCGTGCCCCCGCCGTCGTCGTTGACGATGGGCGGCTGCGGCGCGGTCGGGTCGTCGCCTTCTTCGACGGTGCTCTTCACGGGCTGGTTGAACTTGCGGCCGGGCGGGCTGGCGACGAGGGGCGTGTCGAAGTCGGTCGGCGCGGCGTTCCCCGTGCTCGGCCCGCGCAGGCGGAACTCGCTGATGAGAACGGTGCCCGCGCCGTTGGGCGCCGTGATGGTGGCGACGCCCGTCCCGTCCGCGACGGTCGCGTTCGAAGGGCTCGACAGGTTCAGGCTGAAGTTCTCGGGCGTGTCGGAGAGGGCGTCGGCCTTGACGACGACGGCGATTGTCTTCGAGGTCTCGCCCGGCGCGAAGATGACGGTGCCGCTGGCCGACGTGTAGTCGCCGGGCTGCGTGGCCGTGCCGTCGGCCGTAGCGAAGTTGACCGTGACGGTCTGCGCCGAGACGGCCGAGAGTGTGACGGGGAAGACCGCGTGGCTGATGCCCGACGAGGGCTCGGCCACCGACACGTCGCCGACCGAGAGCGCGGGCGGCGCCACGTCGTTGTCCGTGATGGTGACGGTCGCCACGGAGGGCGTGCCGAGCGGCGCGCCGGAGAGGGCGTTGAGCGTGATGTCGAAGGTCTCTGCGCCCTCGACGAGGGCGTCCTCGTTGATGGTGACGTTGAAGGTCTTGTTCGACATGTCGCCGGCCAGCCAGATCAGTGCGTCGGAGAGCGGCTCGTAGTCGGAGCCCGCCTCGGCCGTGCCGTCGCTCGTCACGTACTGGACGGTGGCCGCGCCGTCACTCCCGCCCGTGCGCGTGACGGTGATGGTCACACTGCCCGCGCCCTCACTCACGCTGTAAGTGGCCGAAGAGAACTGGAGCGTGCCGGGCTGGATGCCCGTGCCGCTGACGGCGAC
>JBEVJD010000371.1:0-4361 GCA_040510435.1 Pyrinomonadaceae bacterium
TTCTGCTCCAACTCGTCGAGCCGCGTGCCGTCGAGCATGACGGGCTCGTCCGACTTGTGCGCCGTGCGCGGGATGACGACGAACTCGCCCTCAATCTTCCCCCGCGCGGCCTCGACGCACTGACCCGTCATCAGACCCGCGACGACTATCTCCTCGCCGAAGTACCTGTTCTCGACCGCGACGACGCGCAGGCGCGTCCCCGCCGTCTCGTTCAAACGCCCGACCAGCTCTTCGAGCACGGGCGCAAACAGCGTCCCCGTCAAAACCGTGCCGTGCAGGCTCGCGGCGTCGCGCACACCCGACTTCTCGACGCGCCGCAGCAGCCGCGCGAAGTCCTCGCGGAACGAGCGCACCATCCCCACCCCGTCCTCGATCTGCGGGTAGTCGCCGTAGTGCCTGCGCCCGGGCACGTCCACGTCGGCGCGCAGGTATATCTCGTCGCCTAGGAAGGCGAAGTTAGTCCCCAGCCGCGCCTTCAAATCTTTCTGAAGCGCGCCGGCCTCGCGGATGATTTGGCGGCACCACTCGGGCGTGACCGGCGTCAAACGCTCGTCCGTGTTGTAGCGCGTGAGCCCCAAAGGGACTATCGCGACGCTGCGCACGCGCGGGTACTCGGCGGCCAAATCCTCAACCGTCCTGCTTAAAACTTCGCCGTCGTTGATGCCGGGGCAGAGCACGACCTGCGCGTGAATCTCGATGCCGGCGTCCATCATCCGGCGCAGCTTGTCGCCGATGTCCGCCCGCGAAGCGTCAACCCCCAGCAGATACGCGCGCACCTTCAGGTCGGTCGCGTGGACGGAAACGTACTGCGGGGTGAGGCGCTGCTCGACGATGCGCGTCATCTCGTCCTCGGTGATGGAGGTGAGCGTCGTGTAGTTGCCGTAGAGGAAGGAGAGGCGCACGTCCTCGTCGCGGAAGAAGAGTGCGGGGCGCGCGTCCGGCGGGTTGCCCTTGCAGAAGCAGAAGAGGCACTCGTTGGCGCACTGCCGCGGGGCGATGTTCTCGAACTGGAGGCCGAAGTCCTCGCCCTCCGCGCGCTCGATCTCGACCTCCCACTCCTCGCCGCCGCGCTTGAGCACGTCGAGCGTGATTTCCGTCTCGCCGCCCGTGTGGAAGCGGAAGTCGAGGTAGTCGCGCACCGCGCGGCCGTTGACTTTCACGACGCGGTCGCCGGGCTCAAGCTCAAGCTCGGCGCCGAGGCTCCCGGGCTCGACCTCCGTGATGGTCACGCCGCGGCGGCGTATCTGCGTGACGGCTGGCGTGACTGCGAACTCGTACATCTCGAACGAACCTGTCTTTACTGACTGACTGACTGACACAGAATAGTTCCTGCGCGTTTACCCGACCCGTGAGTATGGCCGAACCCTTCCCACACTTCAACCGGCGGCGCGCGCGCCGGTTGCGGCGAAAGGAGATAGATGAGGGGGAGGGCGGCCCGGTTCGCCGCGCGCCGCCGGAGAATGCGTCAGGGCCGCGCTCCGCCGTGGTAAACTGACCGGTCGGCAGGTCAGAAAGATAAGAATTGACTGAAACGTGTCGCCGCCTCTACATTAGTTTCAGCGCCGTTGGCGCCGCCGACGGTGGGCACGCGGGTTGCAGAAGCTCACGACGGCGTTCGTTCTTCCCCCTCCCGCTCCAGCCGTCGAGCACGCCGGAAAGGTTCTCAAACAGACTCAGATGGTCACCCCTTCACAAGGGCTCGAACAGCCCGCCACACACGCCCCGCATACGGAAGAGCCGCGCGCGCGACACACCATCTTGCTCGCCGAGGACGACCGCGCGCTGCGCCGCTACCTCGAAGTCGTCCTGCGCCGCGCGGGCTACGAAGTCCTGCCCGCGGCCGACGGCCTTGAGGCCATGAAGGCGCTGCTCTCGACGCCCGTGGACGCGGTCGTGACCGACGCGCTGATGCCTCACCTCTCGGGGCACGAACTCTGCCGCTTCCTGCGCGAGCACCCGAAGCTCAAAGACATCCCCGTCGTGTTGCTGAGCGGCGCCGACTCCACCGCGCGCCCCGCGGGGGCGGGCGCAGACCTCTACCTCTCGAAGCCCGTCCCCGCCGACGAGCTCTCGGC
This sequence comes from Pyrinomonadaceae bacterium, assembly GCA_040510435.1. Classification (GTDB taxonomy): domain Bacteria; phylum Acidobacteriota; class Blastocatellia; order Pyrinomonadales; family Pyrinomonadaceae; genus QHXN01. Next base: position 2,076 of record JBEVJD010000371.1, read on the forward strand.
CAGCCTCGCGCGCCTGCTCGCCTGAAGCAAAAATTTTAACCAACAAGCAGAGGCACGGCTCGTTGAGTTAACTCAACGAGCCGTGCCTTTGTCTTCTGCGGCGGCGGTTACTTTTCCTGATACGTCAGGCGCCGCCGGCCTTCGAGTTGGTCTGCGGCGTGAGGCCGAGCATCTCGTCGAGCGGCGTGTATTCGAGCCCCTGTGACTCCGCGACCGCCTGGTAGGTGATCTTGCCGGCGTAGGTGTTGACGCCCTCCTTCAGCCCCGGGTCTGACGCGATGGCTTCGAGGAAGCCACGGTTGGCGAGCCGCAGCGCGTAGGGGAGCGTCGCGTTCGTCAGCGCGAAGGTCGAGGTGCGCGGCACCGCGCCCGGCATGTTCGCCACGCAGTAGTGCAGCACGTCCTCGACGTAGTAGGTCGGGTCGGAGTGCGTCGTCGGCCGCGTCGTCTCGATGCAGCCGCCCTGGTCGACGGCCACGTCCACGATGACCGAGCCCTTCGACACGTCCTTCAGCATCTCGCGCGTGACGAGCTGCGGCGCGGCCGCGCCCGGTACCAGCACCGCGCCGATGATGAGGTCGGCCTCCGCGATGGCCCCGTGGATGGCGTAGGCCGAAGAGGCCAGCGTCGAAATCTTCGACAGGAAGATGTCGTCCAGCTCGCGCAGGCGGTCGAGGTTCTTGTCCACAATCGTGACCTGCGCGCCCATGCCGACGGCGATCTTCGCGGCGTTGGTGCCGACGACGCCGCCGCCGATGATGACGACGCGCGCCGCGGGCACGCCCGGCACGCCGCCGAGGAGCACGCCGCGCCCGCCGTTCATCTTCTCAAGGTACTGCGCGCCGACCTGCACGGCCATGCGCCCCGCCACCTCCGACATCGGCGTGAGGAGCGGTAGCGTCCCGCGCCGGTCGGTGATCGTCTCGTAGGCGATGCCGGTGACCTTGTGTTCGAGGAGCGCCTGCGTCTGCTTCGGGTCGGGCGCGAGGTGCAGGTAGGTGAAGAGCAGCAGCCCCTCCTTCATCCGCGGGTACTCGGGCGCGATGGGCTCCTTGACCTTGACGATCATCTCGGCCCCGGCCCACACCTCGTCGGCCGACTGGAGGATGGTCGCCCCGGCGCGCTCGTAGAGTTCGTCCTCGAAGCCCGAGCCCTCGCCCGCGCTCTTCTCCACGATGACCTTGTGCCCGGCGTCCGTTAGCGCGCGCGCCCCCGCGGGCGTCAACCCCACGCGGTACTCGTTGTCCTTAATCTCTTTAGGGAGTCCGACGATCACTGTCTTTTTGTCTCCAATCTTTTAGTTTTGGGACGAGGGCAAGGCTACTTCAGTGACCGATGCTCTCATCTCGTCGGGTCTTGAATCGAACCCGAACTTTAAGAGTTAAACTGCCCTTACTCGAAGTTCACTTCGTCAATCTGTGCGCGTTGCAGCTTGCCGCTGTAGTCAACGTAAATGCTCTTCCACTCGGTGAAGATGTCCAAGACCTGCGTGCCGGCCTCGCGGTGACCGTTGCCGGTGGCCTTGGTGCCGCCGAAGGGGAGGTGGACTTCGGCGCCGATGGTGGAGGAGTTGACGTAGAAGATGCCTGTGTACATCTCCTGCATCGCGCGGAAGGCGCGGTTCACGTCCTGCGTGTAGATGGAGGCCGACAGGCCGTAGCGGACGCCGTTGCCGATCTCGACGGCCTCTTCCAGGGAGTTCGCCGGGATGACGGTGGTAACGGGGCCGAAGATTTCTTCCTGAGAGATACGCATGTCAGGCGCGGCATCAATGAAGACGGTCGGCTCGATGAAGTAGCCGTTGGCGTGCTCTCCACTTTCAAGGCGGTTGCCGCCGCAGGCGAGCTTCGCGCCGTCCTCCTTCTGGCCGATCTCGATGTAGCCGAGAATCTTGTGGGCGGCGTCGGCGTTGATGACGGGGCCGACATCCGTCTTCTCGTCGAGCCCGTTGCCGACGCGCAACCCTCGCGCGCGCTCGACAAGCATCTGCGTAAACTTCTTGTAGACCTTCTTGTGGACGACGACGCGGGAGGAGGCCGTGCAGCGTTGACCCGACGTGCCGAACGCGCCCCAGACGGCGCCCTCGACGGCGAGTTCGAGGTCGGCGTCCTCCATCACGAGGATGACGTTCTTGCCGCCCATCTCCAGCGAGCAGATGGCGTTGCGCTCGGCGCAGGCCGAAGCGATGATGCGCCCCGTTTCGGTCGAGCCGGTAAATGAGATGAGCCGTAAGTCTTGGTGACCCGTGATGGCCGCGCCGACCGTCTTGCCGGAACCCGTGACGAG
>JBEVJD010000372.1:0-7905 GCA_040510435.1 Pyrinomonadaceae bacterium
ACGTCCACCTGATTCGACACCCGTTCGGCATGATTCGCTCGTTTGAAGAGGCGCGCATGGAGCAGATCTTCTTCAGGCACGAGCACCCTTTCACACGGCGCGAGCTGGCGGAGTTGACGTGGCTCGTCAGCCACCAGAACATCACGCGTTTTCTGGAACGCGTGCCGCGCGAGCGACAGCGACGCGTGCGCTTCGAGGAGCTGCTCGACACGCCCGAAGCGGTGCTGCGCGGGCTGTGCCGCTTCCTGCGGATAGAGTTTGCGCCGGAGATGTGCAGCCCCTATCAAGACCAGCGACGGCGCATGACGGACGGCGTCCACGCCGAATCGCGCATGCTCGGCGACGTCAAGTTTCACAGTCACGCGGGCGTAGACGCGCGCGTGGGCGACAGGTGGAGAGAGCAACGCGGCCACGACGACCTCGCGCCCGAGACGTGGGAGATGGCCGCCGCGCTCGGGTATGAAGTCGAACGAAACGAAGTCTCTCAGGCTGGCGCGTCACCGTCCTCGACGCTTGTCATGCTTCAGCCTCACGGCCGGAGGCCGCCCTTCTTCTGTGTCCACCCGGCGGGGGCAAACACACTTTGCTATGCCGAGCTGGCGCGGCAGCTCGGCGAGAAGCAGCCGTTCTACGGGTTGCAGGCGCCCGGCCTCGACGGGCGTGACGAGCCGTTGACGAAGTTCGAGGAACTCGCCGCCCTCTACGTCGAAGCCGTGCGGAGCGTTCAGCCGCGCGGCCCCTACCTGCTCGGCGGATGGTCGATGGGCGGCCCCGTGGCCTTCGAGATGGCGCAGCAACTTCGCAAACAGGGCCACTCGGTCGCGCTGCTGGCGGTGCTGGACAGCCACGCACCGGGCGCCGCCGCCGGAGCCATTCCGACGGACGACGAGACCCTGCTCGGGATGTTCGCCGGAAACCTTGGACGACGCCACGGCGTCGAGTTGGAGGACTTGCGCGGCCACACGTTCGACGAAAAGCTGTCGCGCCTCGGGCAGCTTGCCGTCGAGATTAACGTCCTGCCCGCCGGCTCCGACCCGCGGCACATAGAACGTCTGTTCCGCGTCTTCAAGGCCAACATTCGGGCGCTGGTCGAATACGAGCCGCGCGAGTATCCGGGTCGCATCACTCTGTTCCGCGCGCGGCAGCGGTTCGACGAGTCGCCTTCCGACCCTCTGGACGGGTGGGATGCGCTGGCCGCCGAGGGCGTGGAGCTGCACGTCACGCCGGGCACGCATTACTCGATGATCGACACGCCCCACGCCGAGTCGCTGGCCGCGCGTCTGCGCGCATGTATCGAGGGCGCGTTCGCCGTGGACGCCGCGGAAGAAGGGGCTGTCGGCGCCGCCTAAAGCAGGTTTCACTCGGGTGAATATGCTGAGCCAATTAACCACAGAGACACAGAGACACAGCTTATACACGGCTGGTTTCTTCAAGCTGTGTCTCTGTGTCTCTGTGGTTAATTCTTTTTTTAGACGGATTATCAGGAGCACGAACATGAAAGAGTTTCTTTCCACTTCAAGCGCCGCGGGACTCGCGCCCGAACTCCCGGCGGCGGTCGCGGACGTAACCGAGCCCGGCCCGCCGTTCGCGTCCGAAGACATCCGCCGGTACGTGCGGCTCTACGCCGCCAACCCCCTGTTCGGGTATCTCAAAGAGTGGGTGATCGCGGACAACCCTTACCGCCGACCCGTCGATCAACAGACAGTCACGCGGCACGACTTCAGCCGGCCGCTGAAGCGGGAAGAGGCGCTCAACGCGAGCGCGCTGGCCGCGCAGCGCATGCTGTTCAACGTCTACGAGACCGACCTCGTCTTCCTGCCTGAGAAGGACTTCGCCGCGAAGCGGGGCGACTTCGTCTCCTTCTACTCGAACGAGAACAAGCTGCTCGGCGAACTGATCCGGCCCACGCTTGAGTCGCACCTCTTCGGGTTCCTCGAAGATGAGATTGAGGTCTCGGGCAAGTGGTCGGGTGCCGCCGTGCAGGCGTATTTGCAGTCGGTCGTCGAAAGCCACGAGCGCTCGGAACTCACGAGCCTCCAGCTCATCCTCTCCGCGCCGGAACCCGAGCGCGCCGCCGCCGCGCTGTTGATTCAGGTCGCCGGAGACTTCCTCACGGAGTCGTCTTCGTCGGCGCGCAACCTGCTCGGCAAATTCGGCTCCGTCCAGTCCGAGCTGTTCAAGATCGCCCTCGACGACTACGGCTACGGCGTGCACCAGGCCAAGCACAGCACGCTCTTCGAGAACACGATGACGACCTGCGGTCTCCTTGCGGACGCGCACGCCTACTGGCACTTTTACCTGACGGGTTCGCTCGCGCTCAACAACTACTACCACTACGTCTGCCGCGACCACAGCAAGGTCTTCCGCGCCCTCGGGGCCATCGCCATCGGCGAGTCGCTGTTCGCGCACACCTGCCGCAAGTTCTCGGAGATGCTGCGCGCCGTCTTCGGCGGCAAGGTCGATACCTACTACTTCGACGAGCACTACCACATCGACGCGCACCACGGCCGCATGGCTGTCGATAACGTGGTCGCGCCGGCCGTCGCCAAATATGGCGACTCAATCATCCCCGAGATCATCCGCGGGATGGAGGAGTTGCAGTTGATTACCACCCTCGCCGACGAGGACTTCATGGCGCAGGTGGCGTGGGCGGGCGAACTGGAAAAGCACCGTGACGACGCGGCGCGACTCTTCGGGGGTGACCTGGGCGACGAGGTCGAGGCCACGAAGACGGCCGGCGTCGCGCACGAGGGCGACGCGGTCATCACGCGCGCCTGCGACACGGAGCTGCTGTGCCGCGTGGACTCCGGCGCGCTCGACGTGGTGGCGGGGCACGGACAGTCGATTCAGCTCCGGGAGGGCGAGGGCGTCCGCATCCCACGCCACCGCCTGCACGGGCTTTCGAGCACCTCGCCCCGGTGCCTCTACCACACCTACGAGCTAAAGGACGGCAAGGCATGATCGTCATCACCTTCGATCCCGGCGAATTCAACTTCGTGGTGGCCGGCGACGAAGCCTACTTCCTGCTGCGTCTGCCCGGCGGCGGCCGCATCCTGTTCAAAGACCGCTGCGCGCACAGGGGCAGTCCCCTCCACCTCGGGGGGTGGGACGCGGCCGGCGGGGCGCTGGTGTGCCCCTCACACCAGACCCGCTACCCGGAGCGGGTTCTGCGCCGGCAGGGGGTGCCGCTCGTCTACAGCGGCGGGCGCGTGACCGCCGTGCTCGACGCCGCGCCGCACGCCGAGATTCGTTTCGCGCGCAAGCACATCCTCGCGCAGCCCGGCGGCTGCGAGAACTGATTCGTTGGGAGCCTGACGCCCCGCTCGAACGACTGACAGGCGGCACCGCCTCAACGGACGCCGCCGCACGGACAGGAGGACACAGGCAATGGTTGAGGAGGAGCGCTCTCTGCGGAGCAATCATCTGAACAGCCTCTTACAGGTGGCCGTCATCAATACCCTCGCGTCGGGCGCGGGCGTCTCGAAAGCCGAACGCCTCAGCGACCTCGTCGCGCGGCTGAACTCGATGGGCGAGGCGCATCTCGACAGCAAGCAGTTCTCTTCGGCGGTAGACTGCTTCGAGTCCGCGCTCTACCTCGACCCCGAAAACCGGCAGGCGCACATGGGCCGCAGCCGCGCCATGTGTACCATCATCCCGCGCTGGCATTTCGAGATGCTGAACGACGAGCAGCGGAACGAGGCGTTCGAGCGGGCGCTGGCGAAGGTCATCACGGCCGACTCGCTGGTGCTCGACATCGGCTCGGGCACGGGGCTGCTGGCGATGATGGCGGCGCGCGCCGGGGCGCGCGAGACGTTCTCCTGCGAGATGGTCGCCCCGCTCGCCGACCTCGCCCGCGAGGTGGTCGCGCGCAACGGCTTCGCGGACGAGATTCGCATCATGGGTAAGAAGTCGACCGACCTCTCGGTCGGCGACGATATGCCGGAGCGGGCCAACCTGCTCGTCACCGAGACGGTCGATTGCGGGCTGCTGGGTGAGGGCATCGTCCCCTCGATCACGCACGCCCGGGCCAACCTGCTGACCGAGGACGCGCGCATCATCCCGCGCTCGGCGGCCGTCTACGCGATGGTGGTCGAGAGCAAACGCCTGCGCGGCCTGAACTACGTGAACAGGTGCGCGGGGTTCGACGTGGGGCTGATACAACAATATAAGACCCTCAACTACTTCCCCGTGCGGCTGGCGGCCTTCGAGTACGAGGCGCTGACCGAGCCGTTCGAAGTCTTCCGCTTCGACTTCGCGCGCGAGCTGATCCGCCCGGCGCATAAAAAGTTCGCCGTCCCCGTCACGCGCGACGGCGCCTGCCACGCCGTCGTCTTCTGGTTCGACATGCAGCTCGACGAAGAGATTTCCATCTCGAACGAGCCGGGCTCGACGACGCACTGGGAGCAGGCCGTCCAGTGCCTCGAACACGAGCTGACGGTGCGTGCCGGCGAGACGATACAGGTGGGCGCCGAGCACGACTGCTGTTCCATCGTTTTCGATCAGCCGACGAGCGCCTCCTCCTCGGAGGCCGTCCGCGCGGGGTGACGACGGCGACGAGGACGACGACGGGCACGTCACTCGCGTGAAAGGGAGCCGACCGTGAGACTCAAGCCGGGGGAGCCGCAGATGCCTACGCCCCGCCAGATGTTTCGGCGCTACGTCGCGCCGTTCAAAGGCATCATCGCGCTCGGCATCGCCTGCATCCTGGCGGCCAATTTGGCGATGCTGGCCGGGCCGGCGATTCTGCGTTACGCGATAGACGACCTGACGGCCGGCGTCTCGCGCTCGAAGCTGCTCGGCTACGGCGGCCTGCTCCTCGGCGTCGCGCTCACGCGCGCGGCGTTCCTCTTCCTCCAGCGTCGCCTGATGGCGCTGGCGGCGCGCAACCTCGAATACGACCTCTCCGTCGATTTCTACGCGCACCTGCAAAGGCTCCCGCTCCAGTTCTTCGAGCACCGACGGACGGGCGACCTGATGACCCGCGCGACGAGCGACCTGGGGGCCGTGCGCGTCATCGTCGGCACCGTCATCATGTACTCGACCAACACGGTCTTCGCCACGGCGCTCATTCTGCCGCTAATGATGTCGATAAGCTGGCGGCTCACGCTCGCGTCCTTCGCGGCGCTGCCGCTGGTGGCCCTCGCCACGCGGGTGATGGCGACGCGCCTGCACGACGAATCCGGGCGGGTGCAGGAGCACACGTCACTCGTCGCCAGTCAGGCGCAGGAGTCGTTCTCGGGCGTGCGCGTGGTGCGCGCTTACCGGCAGGAGCGCGCCGAGGTGGAGAGCTTCCGGCGCGTCAACGCCGACCTCGTCAAACGCAACGTGAAGCTCATCCACCTGACGGCCGCCTACTACCCCGTCCTTCGTTTCCTCGTCGCGCTGGGGTTCCTGGGGGCCTTCTGGTACGGCGGCAGCCTCACGCTCCGCAACGAGATCAGCGTCGGGCAGTTCGTCCAGTTCACGCTCTACCTCGAAGCCCTCGTGATGCCACTCCACGAGTTCGGCTGGGTCGCCAGCCTCTACCAGCGCGGCATGGCTTCGATGGAGCGCATCCACGAAATCATGTCCGCCGAGCCGGCCGCCAATGTTGCTGCGCGTGACGGCCGCGCCGACGAGATCAAGGGCGAGATCGAATTCCGCGACCTCACCTTCACCTACCCCGGCGAGGCCGAGCCGGCGCTGCGAGACATCAGCCTGCGTATCCGTCCCGGCCAGACGGTGGCCTTCGTCGGGGGAGTCGGCGCGGGTAAATCGACGCTGCTGAGCCTCGTGCCGCGGATGTACGAGACGGGCTCGGCCCAACTGCTCATCGACGGGGAGCCGGCCGACGAAATTCCCCTCGACGCGTTGCGGGCGGCCATCGGCTACGTGCCGCAGGAGACGTTTCTGTTCAGCATGACGATTGGCGAGAACATCGCGTGGGGGGCGGCGGGGGCGAGCCGCGAGGAGGTGGAGCGCGCCGCCGACGAGGCCGGGCTGGCCGAGGACATCGGCGAGTTCCCTCAAGGGTACGAAACGCTCGTGGGCGAAAGGGGGGTGGCGCTCTCCGGCGGGCAGCGACAACGCACGGCCATCGCGCGCGCGCTCATCCGCCGGCCGCGCATCCTCATCCTCGACGACGCGCTCTCCTCCGTGGACACGCAGACCGAGGCCCGGATTCTCGCGCAGTTGCGCCGCGTCCGTGCCGGGCGGACGAACCTCATCAGCTCGCACCGCCTCTCCACCGTCAAGGACGCCGACCTCATCGTCCTGCTCGAAGACCGCCGGGTCGCCGAAGTCGGCTCGCACGCAGAGCTGATGGCGAAGGGCGGCGACTACGCGCGCCTGTACGCGCGGCAGATACTTGAGGAAGAGCTTGCGACCAACTAAAGCCCGGCGCCATGCCTGAGAACGAAGCACAAGAAGAAGAGAACGAGAACATCTACGACGCGCGCCTGATGTGGCGGCTGGCCCGCTACCTCGCGCCGTATAAGCGTTACGTCGTGGCCGCGCTCGTGCTGACGGTCGTGGGCGCGCCGCTGGCGGTGGCGGGGCCGACGCTCGTCAGCGCGGCCGTAGACCTCTACCTCGTCCCCGACCCCTCGCGCCCGCCCGCGGGCTTCACGCTCCTCGTCAAACGCGGCGCCGAGTATTTCGGCTTCGGCGACACCCCGCTCGGCGGCGTCTTCTTCGTCGCCGTCGTATTTCTGCTCACGCAGATGGCGGCGGCGCTGGTCGCCTACGCCGAGCTAGCGGTCTTGCAGCGCATGGGTCAGCTCATCATGTATGACCTGCGCAACGCGCTCTTCGCGCACCTGCACCGGCTGCCGATGCGTTTCTTCGACCGCAACCCGGTCGGCCGCCTGATGACGCGCCTGACGAGTGACGTGGAGGCGCTCAACGAGATGCTGACGACGGTCGCCGTCTCGGTCTTCGGCGACGTGGCGCTGATCCTCTACATCGTCGTGTGGATGTTCTATGCCAACTGGCGGCTGACCCTCGTCACCTTCTCCATCCTCCCGCTGCTCGTCGGGCTGACGCTGTGGTTCCGGCGGCGCTCGCGGCAGGCTTACCGCCGGGTGCGCGCCTGCGTGGCGGACATCAACGCCTTCTTGCAGGAGCACATCACCGGCATGTCGGTCGTGCAGTTATTCAACCGCGGAGAGGGCGAGGCCGAGTCTTTCAAACGACTGGGCGCGGCCAACCGTCGCGCCAGCCTCGACACGGCCTTCTACCACGCCGTCCTTTTCCCCGCGGTCGAAGTCATCGCGGCGGCGGGGGTCGCGCTCATCATCTGGTACGGTGGGGGGCAGGTCGTTCAGGGCGTCGCGACGCTCGGCACCGTCATCGCGTTCGTGCAACTGGTGGAGATGTTCTACGAGCCCGTCGGCGACATCAGCGAGAAGTACAACCTCTGGCAGTCGGCGATGGCCGCCGCGGAGCGGGTCTTCAAGGTGCTCGACGAGCCCGCGGCCGAAGGCGAGGCGGCGGGGCCGGGGCGCGCTTCCGTTGCGCGCGGGCGGATAGAATTCCGCAACGTCTGGTTCGCCTACCGCAGCGAAGACTGGGTGCTGAAGGATGTCTCTTTCGTCATCGAGCTGGGTCAGCACGTCGCGTTCGTGGGCCACACTGGTGCGGGCAAGACCACGCTGACGAGTCTCCTGTTACGTTTCTACGAAGTTCAGCGCGGGCAGATTCTGCTCGACGGTGTTGACATCTGCGACCTCGGCGCCGAAGAGCTGCGCGCGCACTTCGCCGTCGTGCCGCAGGACGGCTTCCTCTTCTCGCGCGACATCGCGGGCAACATCCGGCTGGGCAACGTTGACATCAGCGACGAGCGTTTACAGGAGGCGGCGCTGAAGGTCAACGCCGACGGCTTCATCCGGCGTTTGGGCGCGGGCTATCGAAGCGAGTTGCGCGAGC
>JBEVJD010000373.1:0-13127 GCA_040510435.1 Pyrinomonadaceae bacterium
AAATCTTCGACAGGAAGATGTCGGCGAGCTCGCGCAGGCGGTCGAGGTTCTTATCGACAATCGTCACCTGCGCCCCCATGCCGACGGCGATCTTCGCCGCGTTGGTGCCGACGACGCCGCCGCCGAGGATGACGACGCGCGCCGCGGGCACGCCCGGCACGCCGCCGATGAGCACGCCGCGCCCGCCGTTCATCTTCTCAAGGTACTGCGCGCCGACCTGCACGGCCATCCGCCCCGCCACCTCCGACATCGGGGTCAGGAGCGGGAGCGTGCCCTTGCGGTCGGTGATCGTCTCGTAGGCGATGCCCGTCACCTTATGTTCGAGGAGTGCCTGCGTCTGCTTCGGGTCGGGCGCCAGGTGCAGATAGGTGAAGAGGAGCAGCCCCTCCTTCATCCGCGGGTACTCGGGCTCGATGGGCTCCTTGACCTTGACGATCATCTCGGCCTCGGCCCAGACGTCGTCCGCGCTCTGGATGATCTCAGCGCCCGCGCGCTCGTAGAGCGCGTCCTCGAAGCCCGAGCCCTCGCCCGCGCTGTGCTCCACGATGACCCTGTGCCCCGCGTCGGCCAGCGCGCGCGCGCCCGCGGGCGTCAGCCCCACGCGGTACTCGTTGTCCTTAATCTCCTTGGGGAGTCCGACGATCACTGTTGTTTATCTCCAATCTCTAAGCCAGAATGTGCCGACCTCAGTAGAACCCCAGCCTGGTCCCGGCGAACGGCCCGCGGTCTTTGGCGCGCAACGATTCCAGGCCCTCGCGCTCGAACTCCTTCGACCACCTCTCGGTCACGACCCACGCGCGTTCGAGCAGTTCACGCCCGTTCTTTTCGACGTCCGTGCGCTCTTCCCCGCCCGCCTTCCACTCGGCGAGCGTCGCGCCCTGCGCGAACTTCAGGTCGTTACGGTAGACCGACTCGATCAGGAAGAGGGCGGCGACTTCCACGGTGGAGGCGGAGCTTTCCTCGTAACACTGGTCGCGCTTAAGAGGCATGAGCCGAACCGAGCCGCCGACGTGGGTGCCCAGTTCCCAGTCCCCGAAGAAGCACCGGCGGTCGCCTTTGAGCTTCAGCAGGTGCGGTATCATGCGCCCGCCCCGCGCCAACACCTCGTGAACCGCCCGCGCGGCCTTACGCCTGTCCGCCGCCGTCAGGTCTTTAATCACCCGCGCGTCCGACGCGCCCGCGGGCGGCGACTTGCGCGCCCCGCCGGTCGCCCCCTGCGCCCGCTCGCCCGCCGCGCAGGCCGACAGCACCAGCACGCAGACAGCCAGTTGGGTTTTGCGAAAGGCCCGCCTCGCCATGTCCCCTCCGAAGGGCGGCGCGCCCGAGGTTACTCGAAGTTCACTTCGTCGATCTGCGCGCGTTGCAGCTTGCCGCTGTAGTCGACGTAGATCGATTTCCACTCGGTAAAGATGTCTAAGACCTGCGTGCCCGCCTCGCGGTGGCCGTTGCCGGTGGCCTTGGTGCCGCCGAAGGGCAGGTGGACTTCCGCGCCGATGGTCGAGGAGTTGACGTAGAAGATGCCCGTGTACATCTCCTGCATCGCGCGGAAGGCGCGGTTGACGTCCGCCGTGTAGATGGACGCCGAGAGCCCGTAGCGGACGCCGTTGCCTATCTCGACCGCCTCTTCGAGCGAGCCCGCGGGGATGACGGTCGTGACGGGGCCGAAGATTTCTTCCTGCGAGATGCGCATGCCGGGCGCGGCGTCGGCGTAGACCGTGGGCTCGACGAAGTAGCCATTGGCGTGCTCGCCCTTGTCGAGGCGGTTGCCGCCGCAGGCGAGGCGCGCGCCGTCCTCCTTCTGGCCGATCTCGATGTAGCCGAGAATCCTGTGCAGCGCGTCGGCGTTGATGACCGGGCCGACGTCGGTCTTCTCGTCAAGGCCGTTCCCGACCCTCAACCCTCGCGCGCGCTCGACGAGCATCTGCGTGAACTTCTTGTAGACCTTCTTGTGGACGACGACGCGCGAGGAGGCCGTGCAGCGCTGACCCGAGGTGCCGAACGCGCCCCAGACCGCGCCCTCGACGGCGAGGTCGAGGTCTGCGTCCTCCATCACCAGGATGACGTTCTTGCCGCCCATCTCAAGCGAGCAGATGGCGTTGCGGTCGGCGCACGCGTTGGCGACGACGCGCCCCGTCTCGGTCGAGCCCGTGAACGAGATGAGCCTGACGGACGGGTGTTCGACAATTCCTGCACCCGCCGTCTCGCCGTAGCCGGTGACGAGGTTGACGACGCCCGCGGGCACGCCCGCCTCCTCGCAGGCTTTGACCAGATTGTAGGTGGAGAGCGGCGTATCCTCGGCGGGCTTGATGACGACCGTGTTGCCGCACACGAGCGCGGGGATGAGCTTCCACGACGGTATCGCCATCGGGAAGTTCCACGGCGTGATGAGGCCGCAGACGCCGACGGGCTGACGCACGCACATGGCGAACTTGTCGGGCATCTCGGCGGGCGTGGTGAAGCCGTGGAGGCGCCGGCCCTCGCCGGCCGTGTAGTACGTGCAGTCGATGGCCTCCTGCACGTCGCCGCCGGTCTCCTTCAAGACCTTGCCCATCTCGCGCGTCATCTCGCGCGCGAACCTGTCCTTGTGGCGGATGAGAATTTCGCCGAGGCGGAAGAGGATTTCCGCGCGGCGCGGGGCGGGGAGACGGCGCCAGCGGTCGGCCGCACTCCTGGCCGCATCGACCGCGGCCACCACGTCCTCGCGGGTGGAGACGGGGAAGCGGCCCACCACGTCGCGCGTGTCGGCCGGGTTCGCGTCCTCGAACCACTCGCCCGACGCGGAAGCGACCCACTCGCCCCCGATATAGTTCGGATACCTCTTGACGCCCGCGCGGGTCGCCGCGCCGTTCTTCTTCTGACCCTTCCCGAGAGCCTTCTTAGACTGTGCCATTTGTTCTTATCGTAAACTAAGTGACGTAAACCGTAAACCGTAAAGAGCCGTAAACCGTGAACCGTGAACCGTGACAAGAGGTTGGCTTCTTGTCACGGTTCACGGTTCACGGTTTACTGTTCGCGGCTCTTATTGAAACGTGAACTGGACTATCGCCTGCGTGACGCGCTCGCCGTTGTAGGCCGAGACATGGAGGACGATGGGGTCGCCCGGGTTGAGCCCGTTGATGACGCGCTCGAAGTCCTCGATGGTTCCGACCGACTGCCGGTTGATGCGCTGGATGACCATGCTCTTCAGGACGCCCGCGTCGGAGGCGATGCCCGCCGGGTCAACGTCCTGGACGAAGAGGCCGCGTACGCCCTTCAGGTTCCGCTCGGTGGCGATCTGCGGCGTCAGTTCGCTCAGCTTGAGCCCCAGCACCGGGCGCTCGAACTTCTTCTCCCTGGGCGCGCCCTCCTGTTGCAGGTTCTCGATCTGGCCGGGCTTCTCCTCCTCCGGCTTCGTCTCGCCGCCGCTTGAAGCGGACGCGCGCGGCGGGCGCTCGCCGACCGTGACGCTGGTCGAGTGGCGCTCCATCCGGTCGGCCACCTCGCGCAGGTAGATGACGGGCACCGACTCGCCGACCGGGGTGGACGCGACCTTGTTGATGAGGTCTTGCGCGTTCTCGACCGGCTGGCCGTTGAACTCGACGACCACATCGTTGGTCTGGATGCCGGCCTTGGCCGCCGGGCCCTTGTCGTCGGCCACGTCCTTGATGATGGCGCCCGCGGCCTTCGGCAACTGATACACGCGCGCGAACTCGGGCCTGACCGAGTCGAGGAAGACGCCGAGGTAGCCGCGCCTGACCTTGCCCGTCGTCATCAACTGCTTGTAGACGGAGGAGGCGATGTTGGTCGGGAGCGCAAAGCCGATGCCGTTGTAGTCGCCCGTGGAGGTGGCGATCTGCGAGTTGATGCCGATGACCTCGCCGCGCATGTTGACGAGCGGGCCGCCCGAGTTGCCGCGGTTGATGGCGGCGTCGGTCTGGATGAAGCGGCGGAAGCTCGCGCCCGGGTCGGTCTGCCGCTCCTTGGTCGAGATGATGCCGGCCGTCACCGTCTGCTCCAGCCCGAAGGGCGAGCCGATGGCGAGCACCCAGTCGCCGACCTGCGTGTCGTCCGAGTTGCCCAGGGAGACGGAGGGCAGGTCGCGCCCGGCGTTGACCTTGATGACGGCGATGTCGGTCTCCTCGTCCGAGGCGATCATGGTGCCGCGCAACTGCTCGCCCGTCTGGAGCTTGACCATGATGCCCGTCATATTCTCGACGACGTGGAAGTTCGTCAGGATGATGCCCTTCGGGTCAACGACGAAGCCGGAGCCGACTCCGCGCGAGGGCCGCCGCGCGTTGCGGCGCAGCATGTCGAGCAGGGGGTTTTCGCCGCCCTCCTCCTCGTCGTCGTCCTCGCCCTCCTTGTCGGCCACCTGCGGGGTGACCGAGACGGTGTCGATGTTGACGACCGAGGGCTCGACGCGCCGCGCGATCTCGGCGAAGGAGGCCGAGAGGGCCTCGGGCGCGCGCGCGATTGCCGCCGGGGTGGCGGGCTGGTCGCCCTCGCCCGCGAAGACGCTCGTCCGACTGAGCATCGCGCCGACGCCGACGCCGACAACAAGGCAGCCGGCGGCCAGCGCCGCGATCCACACGCGGAGGTGGCGCAGGATGGCTCGCTCCGTTTCAGTCGTATGGCCCTTCGGGATTTGCAACATAAAACTATTCACCTTCTAAAATTCAAAAGGAGCAGGTAGGGTCTGCGGCCTCCGCTCTCAAGGAAAGGAACGGCCCGGCCGCCTGTTCTGTGCGCCGAGACGAGGGAGACTCAGAAGCCACAGTGGCGAGACCCGAGTATAACCAATGCCGCCCCCCGCGGCAAAGACCGATTCGCCGGAAGCCGCCCCGTAAAATATATGTTGAGTGGCCGCACTCCTCCTTTATAATTTCCGCGGCCGAATAAAAGGCCGCAGGAGGTTCCCCTTGAGAGTTAACGCGTTGAGACTCAGGGCCGCCGCGTGCGTCATGCTCTGCGCCGCGGCGCTGTCGCTCGCGGCGCTCGCGCAGGGCTGCGCGCGGGGCACCTCCGCCCCGGCCGGCGGCGAGGCGAACGCGCCGCCGCAGGCGTTGTTCGCCGCCTCGACCCAATCCCAAAACACACGACCCGCGCCCGCGCCGAGCCCCGCGGTCGAGAGCCCGCTCCCGAAGCCGCAGGGCTTCGTCAACGACTTCGCCAACGTCATCGACGAACGGACGGAGAAGCTGCTCGAAACGAAGTTCGAGCGACTGAAGGCGAACGCGCGGATCGAGTTCGCCGTCGTGACAATCGAGACGACGGGCGCGCAGAGCATCTTCGACTATTCGCTGGCGCTCGCTCGCGGCTGGGGCGTCGGCCCGCCCGAGGGGCAGGACGGCGGGGGCTTGCTGCTGCTGTTCTCGATCAAAGACCGCCAGTGGCGTTTGCAGGTGAGCGACAGGCTGATGGCCGACCTTCCCAACGACGAGACGGCTGAGATGGCGAAAGTCATGAGACCTTCGCTTCAGGCGGGACGCTACGGCGAGGCCGTCACCAGATACGCCGACGACCTCATCAAACGGCTGGCCGAGCGCCGCGGCTTCTCGATGCAGGGCGAAGAACTGAACCTACAAACCTCACCCGAAGAGAAGCCGAAGACCCAAAGGCCGTGAACCGTGATGAGTGATAAGTGATAAGTGAAGAACAGGACTTTCTTGTCACGGTTTACGGTTTACGGTTCACGGCCTTTCACGGTTCACGGCCTTTCACGGCTTTCCCTCCCTCACCCAACGCAGTTCGGACACGATGACGCCCGCGAGGACGAGGAGCGCGCCGAGAGTTGCGCGGCGCCCCGTCCACTCGGCCGAGCCGCGCAGGAGGACGGCGAAGGCGGTGGCGAAGACCGGCTCAAGGCTGAAGATGACGGCGGCGTGCGTGGCGGGCATGCGCGCCTGCCCCCACGTCCAGAGCAGGAAGGTCGCGACCGTGGCGACGAGCGTGAGGTAGACGACCTGCAAACCGACGCCCGCGTCCCACACCGGGGCGACCGTTTCGCGCGCCAGCCCCGGCGGCAGCGCCGCGACGCCCCAGACCGCGGCCGCCGCGCGCACCGCGAGCCACGCGACGAGTACCACGGCCGCGGCCGCCGTGATCTGCAAGGCGCTTAACTGCCGCACGTCGAAGCGGCGCGCGTAGGCGCTCATCAGGTTGATGTGGCCTGCGAAGAGGAGCGTGGTCGAGAGCGTGACGAGGTCGCCCGCGTTGAAGCTGGCGGCCCCGGCCGGCGCGAGGATGAGCGCGCCGCCGATGGTGGCCAGCACTATCCCGAACAGATTCTCGCGGCTCGGGCGCGTGCGCCAGAGCGCGTAGGCGACGACGGGGACGAGCGGCGTCGTGATGCCCGTGATGAAGGCCGACTTGGCGGGCGTCGTGTAGAGCAGCCCCACGGTCTGCCCGATGAAGCCGAGCCCGATGAACGCGCCCAGCGCGCCGCCCGCGCGCCACGCCGCGCGCGAAGCGCCGAAGACCTGCCGCGGGAAGAGCGCCGCGAAAACGAGCGCCGCCAGCGGCATCCTCAGCGCGAGGTACGTCAGCGGCGGCCAACTGTCGAGCACGCCGCGTGCGACCGCGAAGGTCGAGCCCCAGATGACCGTCGTCAACAGTATCGCGCCGTCGGCGGCCAGATTCGTCTTGAGCTTCATATGTAGAAGTCAGGAGTCAGGAGTCAGGAGTCAGAAGTGAAGAAGCATGAGAGCGATGCTGTCCTGACTTCTGACTCCTGACTTCTGACTCCTGACTACTCAAGGTCTGAGCAGGACTTTGAGGACGCCGGGCTCGGCGGCGCGTGCGAGCGCGCGCGGGCCGTCGGAGAGGGGGAACTCGTCTGTGATGAGGGCGTCGGTCTCGACGGCACCGCGGCGCAGCAGTTCGAGCGCGGGACTGAAGCGGCCGCAGCGCGAGCCGACGATGCTGATCTCGTCCACGACGACGGGCGCGGTGTTCAGCTCCGTCGTGCCGTGGAAGGTGGACTTGAGGACGAGCGTGCCGCGCGGCCTTAAGAGTTTGAGCGCGGTCTCGAACCCGGCGGGCGACCCCGACGCCTCGACCGTCACGTCGAAGGCGCGTTCGTATGAGGCGGGCAGCTCGTCCGACTTCACCGCGCGGACGCCGCGCTCGCGCACTATCTCAAGTTTCCGTTCGTGGCGCCCGACGAGCGTGACGCCCGCGCCCGTCGCCGCCCTGATGGCCTGCGCGCAGAGCAGCCCGAGCTTGCCGTCGCCGACGACGGCGACGCGCGTCTCCGTCTCGATTCTCGCGCGCTCCGTGACGCCGCAGGCGGCGGCGAGCGGTTCCGTGAAGACGGCGCGCTCGTCCCGCACCTCGTCGGGGACGGGCAGGAGGTTGGCGACGGGAAGTCTGAGGTATTCGGCGAACGCGCCGTCGCGGCCGACGATGCCGAGCACGGTGCGCGCGGGGCAGTGGCGCGCGTCGCCCGCGCGGCAGAGCTGGCAGCGGCCGCAGCCGGCGTTGATCTCGCCGACGACGCGGCGGCCCTCAAGCTCCGGCGCCCCCGGCGCGCTCTCGACCTCGCCCACGAACTCGTGCCCGAGCGTCCCCTCGAAGCCCGCGTACCCGCGCACGATCTCCAAGTCCGTGTTGCACACGCCCGCCAAGCGCACGCGCACCAGCGCCTCGCCCTCGCGCTCCGGCACCGCCACGTCCGCCACGCCCAGTTGACCGTTCTCGAATCGAAGAGCCTTCATGGAGTGATAAGTAATAAGTGATGAGTGATAAGTGTTAAGAAGAAACGGCGGGACTTGCCTTCTCTTATCACTTATCACTCATCACTTATCACGGCCTTCAAAATCTTTTCGCGCGGAGGTAGGCGTTCTCCTTCGTCAGTTCGACGGTCTTCTCGCGGCCGGCGACTTCGACGCGGAGGCGCCAGGTGAGTTCGCGTTCGCCTTCGATCTCGGCGTGTATCCACCAGCGGCCGGGCGGGACGTTGATGGCGACCTCGCCGCGCTCGTCCAGTTCGGCGTCGAGCTTCTGGCGGCCGCCCATCAGGCGCGTGGCGAAATCCTCGAAGCGCTGGCCGCGCCGCCGCTCGGAGTCGTACTCGCTGCGCGCGGCGGCCATGTTGATGGGGAAGAGTTGGATGGGAACCTTCTTCGCCGAGACGGGGAAGCCGACGCCCTCGCGGCGCAGGCGCACGCGCAGCACCGTCGTGCGCTGCGAGCCGCGCGCGGCGCGTTGTGCGGAGCGCTCGTCCTCGGGCAGACGGCGGTAGACGCCCCACACGGCCCCGCCCAGCGCCGCGACGAGCGCGACGCCCGCCAGCGCGGTCGCGATTCTGCGTGTGGGGCTTTGTCCGTCTCTCATCCGTCTTTCAGCCGTCAGGCCATCAGGCCGCGCTCGCGCAGCGCGCCCGTCAAATCGTGCTCGGTCGGCACCGTCAACACCTGCCCGGCGATGTCCACGACCGGCACGCGCTCGCGGCCTCCGCTCTGTTCCCTCACCCAAGCGGCGGCGGCCTCGTCCCGCTCGACATCTACGTACTGGTACTGCACGCCGAGCCGGTCGAGATATTCGCGCGTGTGCCGTGTGTCCTCACAACCTTCGGCGCCGTAGACCTTCACTCCGAACACGGGCGTCACCTCCGCCTTCAAAAATCCGCAGGAACATGATAGCAGGAACGAGCAGGCAGGAGACAGTAGGCAGTAAGCAGTAGGCAGTGAGCCCCGGAGGGGCGGGATGTTTAGAGCCCCGGCGTTCTAATGAACCCCGAGCCCCGTCAGGGGCGACATCTACATGCCGCTCCTCCGGAGCTTGTGATGAATATTATTGCCGGCAGCTATAAACATCCCGCCCCTCCGGGGCTTCTCGAACAGCTCTTAACTGCTATCTGACTACTGACTACGGACTACTGTCTCCCGACTACTTCTTCCTGCTACAATGTCACTTAAAATTCGGTCAAGGGTTTTCGGCGGGCACATGACTTTAAACGACGGCGGCGTGGGCGAGACGGCGAGGGACGGGTTCCGCGACGAGTGCGGCGTGTTCGGCATCTACGGGCACGACGACGCCGCGCGCCTCGCGTACCTCGGGCTCTACCAGTTACAGCACCGCGGGCAGGAGTCGTGCGGCATCGTCGCCTCCGACGGCCTGCTGCGCTCGGAACGCGCGATGGGGCTCGTCAGCGAGGTCTTCGACGAGGAGCGCCTGAACCGTCTGCCCGGCACCGCCGCCATCGGCCACACGCGCTACTCGACGGCGGGCGAGGTCTCGGTGCGCGAGGCGCAGCCCTTCCTCATCGCGTGCAAGCACGGCCAGGTCGCCGTCTGCCACAACGGCAACCTCCCCTTCGCCACCGAGGAGCGAAAGCGTTTGGAGCGCGACGGCGCCATCTTCTCCTCCACCTCCGACACCGAAGTCGTTCTCCACCGCATCGCGCGCTCGCGCGCCGAATCCGTCGAGGAGGCCGTCCCCGAAGTGCTGTGTGAGACGGAGGGCGCGTTCTCGATGCTCTTCCTGACGCCCGACGCGCTCATCGCCGTGCGCGACCCGCGGGGTTTTCGCCCGCTCGCGCTCGGCCAACTCGACGGCGCGTGGGTCGTCGCCTCCGAGACGTGCGCGTTCGACCTCATCGGCGCCACCTACGTCCGCGACGTGGAGCCGGGCGAGATGATCGTCATCACGAACGCCGGCATGCGCTCCACGTTCCAACTGCCCGAGCGCCGCCGCTCGTTCTGCGTCTTCGAGCACGTCTACTTTTCCCGACCCGACTCGATGGTCTACGGCCGCTCGGTTAACGAGTCGCGCCACAAGATGGGCAAGCGGCTCGCCGTCGAGCAGCCGGCCGCCGCCGACCTCGTCGTCCCCGTCCCCGACTCGGGGGTGGCGGCCGCCATCGGCTACGCCGCCGAGAGCGGCATCAACTTCCGCTTCGGGCTCGTGCGCAACCACTACGTCGGCCGCACCTTCATCGAGCCCAAACAGTCCATCCGCAGTTTCGGCGTCCGCCTCAAGCTCAACCCCGTGCGCGACCTCCTCGGCGGCCGCAGCGTCGTCCTGATTGACGACTCCATCGTCCGGGGCACGACCTCGAAGAAGATCGTCAGGCTCGTGCGCGAGGCGGGCGCGCGCGAGGTGCACGTCCGCATCAGTTGCCCGCCCACGGTGAGCCCCTGCTACTACGGCGTGGACACGCCCGACAAGCAGGAGCTGATCGCCGCGCAGATGTCGGTCGAGGAGGTGCGCCGCTTCATCGAGGCCGACTCGCTCGGCTACCTCTCGATGGAGGGCATGCTCGAAGCCTGCGGCCTGCCCGCCGAGACCTCCTGCGTCGCCTGCTGGACGGGGCGCTACCCGACCCGCATCAGCCCCGTCGCCGAGACCCAGTACGCGCGCGAGCGCGAGCCCGTCCCTTCCGACTGAACCGGAGTGACAAATGTCTGACCTCCTTAAACGAATCACGGTCAACCCGGAGCAGTGCGGCGGCCGTCCTTGCATCCGCGGCATGCGCATCCGCGTGACCGACGTGCTTGACCTCTTCGCCGCCGGCCTGAGCGCCGAACAGATTCTCGAAGAGATGCCCGACCTTGAGGCCGACGACCTGAAGGCGTCACTGCTTTACGCGGCGCGCTGGCTCGACCACCCTGTAGTAGCTGCGTGATTATCTGGGTTGATGCCCAGCTCTCGCCGGCCATAGCGACCTGGCTGACCAGTACCTTTGGAGTTCAGTCAATCGCCGTGCGGGACTTAGGACTGCGCGAGGCTGCCGACCGCGACATCTTTCTAGCCGCGGGGAGCGAGTCGGCTGTCGTGATGACGAAGGACATCGACTTCGTCAGGCTTCTCGAAGAGCTTGGCCCTCCACCACAAGTTATTTGGCTTACTTGCGGCAACACCTCGAACGCACGTTTGAGGCAGATACTGACGAATGCTTTGCCGGAAGCAATGGGACTCTTAAACTCGGGACAGCCGCTGGTCGAAATTCGATGATTTAATGTCGGGCGCAGTCAGGGAAGAGATAAGAGGTGAGTTGAGTGGCGCAGAGTAGGCGAGGGTGCGGGTGTACGCTGGTGGCGCTGGCGGCGGTGCTGCTGGTCGGCGCGTACCTGGGCTACAGGTTCGTCGTTAAGCCGTACCTCGATAAGCAGCGGGAGGAGGCGCCGCCGCCGGCCTCGGGCGACGAGACGAAGGTCTTCGTGCTGGACGTGGGGCAGGGCGACTCCATACTCGTCGTGACGCCGGGCGGCAAGACGGCGCTCGTGGACGCGGGCGAGCCGGGCGATGGCAAGGTCATCCTCGCGGCGCTGAAGAAGTACGGCGTTGACCACATCGACCTCCTCGTCGCCACGCACGCGCACGCCGACCACATCGGCGCGGCCGACGAGGTCATTAAAGGGATACCGGTCGCCAACGTCCTCTACTCCGGCGTGCCGAACACGACGAAGAACTACGAAGACTTCCTCAAGGCCGTGGACGAGAAGAAGATTCCGCTGCTCCGCGCCGAGCCCGGGCAGACGTTCGAGTTGGGCGGCAACGCCGTCATGCGCGTGCTCGCGCCCGTCGAGCCCTTCTTCAAGAAGGAAGACCTGCGCTCGGGCGGCAACGAGCCTAACGCCAACTCGGTCGTGACGCGTCTGGACTACGGCGCGTTCTCCATGCTGCTCACCGGCGACGCCGAAGAGCAGACCGAGCGCGAGCGTTTGATTAAGAACGGCGCGAACATCCGCGCGACCGTCCTCAAGGTCGGGCACCACGGCTCGAAGTACGCGACCTCGGAAGACTTCCTCAAGCGCGGCGAGTTCAAGTACGCCGTCATCTCGGCCGGGCTCGACAACCGCTACGGCCACCCCTCGCAGGAGGTGCTCGACCGGCTGAAGGCCGCGGGCGTGAAAATCTACCGCACGGACTTTCAGGGCGAGATCGCCATCTCGACGCGCGGCCAGGAGGACGACGTGAAGATCACGACGGCACGCGAGCCGAAGGGCGACCAGGACATGTGGGCGGGGCGCCCGGCGCTGCGCGACGACTCGTCCCGCCGCGGCTTCATAGACTTCGGCGACCTGCCGCCCGCGCCGAAGCCGAAGGACGAGGCGCGCTCGAACTCGAACTCGCGGAACGCGAACGCCAACACGAAGAGGGGCGGGGCGAGGTGACGCTCGATGTCTGAAGAGAAGCAGGGCAAGTCCAAACGCACGCGCGCCGTCGTTGACCGCGTGGAGGACGGCGGCACGGCCGTCCTGCTCGCAGGCGAAGAAGAACTCAAGGTCGAACTGCCCGCCGCGCTCCTCCCCGAAGGCGCCGACGCGGGCAGTCACCTCGTCATCAACGTCTCGCTCGACGAAGCCTCGCGCAAGGAGGCGGAAGAGCGCGTCAAGTCATTACAGGAGAAGCTTGAGAAGCGCGGTGGCGAGGGTCAGAAGAGCTTCAAGCTCTGACGACGATGAAACGTTCCGAACGGGAAGGGGTCGTCCCTGATAAGGCGCGGTGTATGAAGAGAACAGTCCTGTTCGTTCTTCTGCTTTCATTCCTCTGCGGCGGATCGCAGGCCGCCGGCCAGACGGGGCGGAAGAAGCCGGAGCGCACGGTGTCGGGCATCGTCTACTTCACGAACAACTCGCCGGATGACTACGCCTTCCTGATCGAGTTGTTCGAGGGGCGCGCCAAGCGGCGCGTCGCGGCGAAGTGGACTAACGGGCAGAGCGGCGACTTCGAGTTCAAGGGCTTGAGGCCCGGCGTCTACTACGTGCAGGTCAGCGGCCCGGACATCTGCCTGCTCCAGTACAAGGTGGACGCGTCGCGAAAGCAGCCGGAGCACTTGCAGGTCTTCGGCGACGCGGGCTGCGGGAACCACAAGGTCGCGGGTCTGCCCGCGCCGCGCCCCGTGCCGCGCGCAAAAACGAGATGAGCAAATCAATCACCTACTCCGATGCGGGCGTCTCCATCGACGCGGCGAACGCGGCGGTCGAGAAGATCAAGGGGCTGGCGCGCTCGACCTTCAACGCGCGGACGCTCTCCGAGATCGGGAGCTTCGGCGGGATGTTCGACGGCGCGTTCCCCGGGATGCGTGAGCCCGTGCTCGTCGCCTCGGCCGACGGCGTGGGGACGAAGCTCAAAGTCGCCTTCATGACGGGCGTCCACGACACCGTCGGACGTGACCTCGTCAACCACTGCACGAACGACAT
>JBEVJD010000374.1:0-9592 GCA_040510435.1 Pyrinomonadaceae bacterium
GCGCGCCGCCCGCGCGGACGCGCGCCGCCTCCTCTTCCTCTCTCACACCGGTCTGGGACTCGCCGACTGTCATGCTCATGACTCTCGCCTCCTCAAGAGTTGTACGAACGGCAGGGTTAACCACAGAGGCACAGCTAAAACACAGCTTTACCTTTAGCAGTCAACCAGCCGTGCCTCTGTGTCTCTGTGTTAAGAACTCCCCCCTCTACACAACTCTTGAGGAGGCGAGAGTCATGAGCATGACAGTCGGCGAGTCCCAGACCGGTGTGAGAGAGGAAGAGGAGGCGGCGCGCGTCCGCGCGGGCGGCGCGCACGGGGGCGACGGACTCAGTCCGGCGTCGTCCGCGACCCGCCTGCGTTCGCTCGACGTGTTCCGCGGGATGACGGTCGCGGGGATGATTCTCGTTAACAACCCCGGCACGTGGGGCGCGATCTACAGCCCGCTCAAGCACGCCGAGTGGCACGGTTGGACGCCGACCGATTTCGTCTTCCCGTTCTTCCTCTTCATCGTCGGCGTCTCCATCACGCTCGCGCTGTCGCGCAGGGCGGAGACGGGCGGGAGCAAGCGCGACCTCTACGTCAAGATCGTCCGCCGCGCGGCCATCATCTTCGGGCTCGGGCTCTTCCTCACGGCCTTCCCGTTCTGGGACTTCACGCGAAACACCTTCATCGACCTTTCGACCCTGCGACTGTCGGGCGTGCTCAACCGCATCGCCGTCTGCTACCTCTTCGCCGCGCTCATCTTCCTCAAGACCGACTGGCGCAAGCAGGCGTACATCTTCGCGGGGCTGCTCGTCGCCTACTGGGCCATCCTGACGTTCATCCCCGCGCCGGGCTTCGCCGCGGGCGACATGACGAAGGAGGGGAGCATCGCCTCTCACCTCGACCGCGTCCTGCTCGGCAAACACATGTGGAGCGGCGGGAGGGGCGTCTACGAGCCGGAAGGCATTCTGAGTACACTGGGCGCGTTGGCGACGACGATGGCGGGCGTGCTGACCGGGCACCTTTTGCGCTCGCGCCGCGCGGACGCGGAGAAGGTTTCGGCGCTCTTTGTCGCAGGCGTGGCCTGCGTCGTCGCGGGCTGGGCGTGGAACTACTGGCACCCCGTCAACAAGCCTCTGTGGACGAGTTCGTACGTGCTCTTGACGACGGGGCTGGGGCTGCAACTGCTCGCCGTCTGCTACTGGCTGATTGATATGAAGGGTTACAGGCGTTGGTCTGTGCCCTTCGCCGTCTACGGCACGAACGCGCTCGCGGTCTTCTTCCTGACGGGCATCTGCGCGGAGTTGCTCGGGGTCATCAGGTTCACGGGCGCGGACGGCAGAACGACCTCGCTCCAGGGACTCATCTTCAAGAACCTCTTCCTCTCGTGGGCGTCGCCCGTCAACGCCTCGCTCGCGTTTGCCGTCTGCTTCGTGCTCGTCTGGCTCGGCGTGATGTGGCTGCTCTACCGCCGGAACATCTTCATCAAGGTATGAGACGCACCCGCTCGCTACCGCTCGCGGTTCTGTTAATAGCTTCGGCCGTGTGCCTCGGCCTGGCGCATGCCATGCCGGCGCGTAAGCGCGTCCGTCTGAACGTGATGTCCTACAACATCCACGTCGGAATAGGCATGGACAAGAAGCTCGACCTCGCGCGCCTCGCGGAGGTCATCAAGCGGCAGCGCGTTGACCTGGTCGGGCTTCAGGAGGTTGACCGCGGCGTCGAGCGGACGGGGCGCGTGGATGAAATCAAAGAGTTGGCGCGTCTGACGGGGATGGACTACGCCTTCGCGCACAACCTCGATTATCAGGGCGGGCAGTATGGCGTGGCCGTGCTCTCGCGCTACCCCATCCTCGCCATCGACCACCGGCGCTACGCCAACCGGCGCGAGCGCGAGCGGCGCGGCTTCATCCGCGTCGAGGTCGAGGTGGAGGGGCGCCGCCTCAACTTCGTCACGACGCATCTGGACTATCAATTATTGGACGGACGCATCTTCGAGACCGAGCAGTTGCTCGAAGCGCTCGCCGACGTGCGCGGCCCGCTCGTCGTCACAGGCGACTTCAACGAGGAGCCCGGCGTCGGCGCCTACGAGTTGATGCTCAAGGCCGGCTTCGCCGACGGCTGGACGCGCTCAGGCACGCAACTCCCCGCGGGCGGCCTGACCTATCCCGCCGACAAGCCGACCAAGCGCATCGACTACGTCTTCTACCGCGGCCTCGGCGACGCCGAAGCGTCCGACGCCTCCGTCTCCGACACACTCGCCTCCGACCACCGCCCCGTCGTCGTCCGCTTCCGCTAGGTCAGCCTTCCGACCTGTTTCCCGGCGCTTCTCCCCGCGCGCCCGGGACTCCGAGAAAATAACTCCGGGTTTCGAGCAAAAAGTCTGGACGTTCGAGAAAAATCCTCGGCTCACGGGCGCTTCGGGAGGGAGACCCGGGAAAAAGGCTCGGCGTTCCGAGAAAATAGTGCGAACGGTCGAGCACAAAAGCCCGGAGCCTCAAGAAAAAAGCGGGAAACTTCGAGGAAAAAGCCGGAAACTTCAGGAAAAAAGTTGGAAGGTTCGAGAAAAAAGCTCCGACTTTCGAGAAAAAAGCTCGAAGATTCGAGAAAAAAGCTCGAACATTTGGGGAAAAAGCTCGGGGGTTAGAGAAAAAAGCCCGAACGTTCTGGAAAAAATCTCGAAGGTCGGAGAAAAAAGGGCGACGGGTCAAGAAAAATGCCTATCTCCTTCTGTATCCGGGGCCGCGCAAGGGGCGGCCGGCGTTGAGGGTCGTGCGTTTGCCTTCGTCCACTTCGAGTTGACCGTTGACGATGACGTACTCGACGCCTTCGGGGTACTGGTTCGGCTGCTCGAACGTGGCGCGGTCGCGGACGCGCGCGGGGTCGAAGAGGGTTATGTCGGCGAAAGCCCCGGCGCGCAGCACGCCGCGGTCACGCAGGCCGACGCGCGCGGCGGGCCGGCCCGTCATCTTGTGGACGGCCTGTTCGAGCGTGAGCAGTCGTTCGTCGCGCACGTAGCGCGAGAGCACGCGCGGGTAGGAGCCCCAGCCGCGCGGGTGAGACTTCGAGCCCGAGAGCGGGCCGTCGGTCGCGCGCGCGCCGCTGTCGGTGCAGATGCTGACGAAGGGCTCGCGCAGCGCCGCGCGCAGGTCGTCCTCGTTCATCATGAAGTAGATGGCGCCGGTCTGCGCGCGGTCGGCGAGGAGGATGTCGAAGAGCGTCTCCAATTCGTCCTTGCCCTGCTCCTTCGCAATCTCCGAGACGCGCTTGCCCTGCATGTGTTCGAGTTCGCGGTTGAAGACCGAGCCGATGAGCACGCCCGACGCGCCGCCGCTCCCGAGGTAGATGTTCTCCCACTCGTTCGAGTCCTTCAGGATGTCGGCCCTGATGCGCGCGCGCGTCTCGCGGTCGCGCAGGCGCGCGAGCAACTTCTCGCCGCCGCCCTCGACGGCCCACGGCGGCAGGCACGCCGCGAGGCCGGTGCTGGCGGCCGTGTAAGGGTAAACGTCCGCCGTCACGTCCAATCCGCGGGCGCGCGCGGCGCGTATCTTCGCAAGCACCTGCGGCATGCGCCCCCAGTTCTTACGGTAGGCGGCCTTGAGGTGCCAGATTTCGGCTGGGATGCGCGCGCGCCGCGCGATCTCGAAGACTTCGGCGAGCGAGGCGTCGAGCGCGTTCGCCTCGCTGCGCTGGTGCGTGGCGTAGATGCCGCCGTAACGGCGGGCGACCTTCGCCAACTCGACTATCTCGTCCGTTTTGGCGAAGCGCGCGGGCACGTACTGGAGCGAGGTCGAGAGGCCGAGCGCGCCGTCCTCCATCGCTTCGGCGACGAGCGCTTTCATCTGCTTTAACTCATCCGGCGTCGGGTCGCGGTTGTCGAAGCCGACGACGTAGGCGCGCACCTGTGTGGCGCCGACGAAGGTCGCGAGGTTGACGCCCGAGCCCGAGACGCCGAGGCGCCGGAAGTATTCGTGGAGCGTGCGCCAGTCAACCATCAGGTTGTAGCGGCGGTTGAACGGCTCGTCCTCTTTGAGGATGCGCTCGTTGACCGGCGCGGGCGAGCCGCCCTCGCCCGTGACTTCGGTCGTGACGCCCTGCATCACCTTGCTCATCGCGCGCGGGTCGATGAGGACGTAGTGCTCCGACTGGCCGAGCATGTCTATGAAGCCGGGCGCGACGACGAGGCCGGCGGCGTCAATCGTCCGCCGCGCGCGCGCGGAGGCCGGGACGTTGCCGACGCGCACGATGCGGTCGCCGCGCACGGCCACGTCCGCACGGAAGGCGCGGCGACCCGTGCCGTCCACGACGCGGCCGCCTCTGATGACGAGGTCATACTCGGCCTCGTTCGTCGCTGTTCGCGCTCGCCTCTGCGCCGCGGAGGGGCGGGGCGTGACGAGACTCGCGGCGACGAGACAGGCGATGATGAGAATGGTGCTGACGGAAATTCGATTCTTAACAAGGGCGTGCATGTAGCGGGGTTCCCCCGGAAAGTTGCTGTGACGGCGGGGGCGATTATAATCAGCGCGTAAGTTTTCCGAGAGATAAAAATTTAAGGGTTGGGGAAGAGGACTTTCTTGAAGAGAGAAGGCGGGGTCACGCTCGGCGCGTTGGCGCGCGCAGTGGGCGGAGAGATTGAGGGAGACGACAGCGCGCGCGTCGTGGACGTGACGCACGACTCGCGTCAAGTCGAAGCGGGCTGGCTCTTCGTCGCGATTCGGGGCGAGAAGTCGGACGGCAATCGCTTCGTCGCGGATGTGGAGCGGAGGGGTGCGGTCGGCGTCGTCTCCGAATCGGAGCGGCCGTCGGATTTTCGCGGCGGCTGGATTCGCGTCCCCGAGGCGAGGCGCGCGCTCGCGCTGGCCGCGGCCGAAGTCCACGGCCACCCTTCGCGCGAGTTGAAGCTGGTGGGCATCACGGGGACAAACGGGAAGACGACGACCGCGTACCTCGTCGCGTCGGTGGCCGAAAGCGCGGGGGTGACGACGGCGCTCGTCAGCACGGTCGAGTATCGCGTGGCGGGCGAGAGGCAGGCGGCGCTGCACACGACACCGGAGGCGAGCGACGTGGAACGTCTGCTGCGGCG
The DNA here is from genome assembly GCA_040510435.1 of Pyrinomonadaceae bacterium. GTDB lineage: Bacteria > Acidobacteriota > Blastocatellia > Pyrinomonadales > Pyrinomonadaceae > QHXN01. Next base: position 5,066 of record JBEVJD010000374.1, read on the forward strand.
CGCGGTGGACGCGGGTTGCAGCGTGGCGGTGATGGAGGCTTCGTCGCAGGCGTTAGACCTGCGCCGCTGTGACGCGCTGCGTTACGAGGTCGCGGCCTTCACGAACCTGACGCGCGACCACCTCGACTATCACGGTACGATGGAGGCTTACTTCAACGCCAAGCGCCGGCTCTTCGACGGCAGTTTGGGAGAGCCGCCGCGCGCGTGCGTCATCAACGTTGACGACGAGTACGGCGCGCGGCTTTACGAGGAGGTGAAGGCGTCGGGGCTCCGCGTGCTCCGTTATTCCTTGCGTGAAGTTGAAGCGGAAGTGACGGCGCGCGGCGTCGAGTCTTCGATGGGTGGGACGCGTCTGACGCTGCGGACGCCGGAGGGCGAGCGGGAGATTCTGTCGCCGCTCGTCGGGCGGCCGCACGTCTACAACATCCTGACGGCCGCCGGGTGCGCGCACGCGCTGGGGCTCGGGCTCGAAGAGACGGCGGCGGCACTCGGCGTTTGCGGCGGCGCGCCCGGCCGCTTCGAGCGCGTCGCGCACGCGGGCGACTTCGCCGTCGTCGTGGATTACGCGCACACAGACGACGCGCTGCGCAACGTCCTGCGCACGGCGCGCGAGGTGGCGCGCGGGCGCGTCATCACGGTCTTCGGCTGCGGCGGCGACCGCGACCGCACGAAGCGCGCGCCGATGGGCGAGGCCGCCGCCGGCTTGAGTGATGTCGTGATTGCGACCTCCGACAACCCGCGCACCGAAGACCCCGAGGCCATCCTGCGCGACGTGGAGGAGGGGCTGCGCTCGTCGGGTCGGCCCTACCTGAAGATAACCGACCGGAGGGAAGCGATTTTTCGGGCCGTCGCGGAGGCGCGCGCGGGCGACATCGTCGTCATCGCGGGCAAGGGGCACGAGGACTACCAGATCGTCGGCACCGAGAAGCGACACTTCGACGACCGCGAGGTCGCGCACGAGGCGCTGGAAGAAAGCAGTAGACAGTAGACAGTAGTCAGTAGCCAGTAGGCTCCGCCCTGCTGACGTTAAGGATGACAGCCGCACGGTTCGAGCGGCTAGTTTTTTCTACTGGCTACTGACTACTGACTACTGTCTACTGAATAAAAGGAGACCATTGAATGAAAGTCATCGTCACGGGTTCGACCGGCCTCGTGGGCCGCGCGCTGATTCGCTCGCTGCTCGCCGACGGGCACGAGGTGACGCGGCTGGTGCGCGGCGACTCGCAGGGCTTTCGCGCGCCGGGGACGGCCGCGGTGCATTGGAACCCGGAGCGCGGCGAGATTGACGCGGGGGCGTTGGAAGGTCACGACGCGGCCGTCCACCTCGCGGGCGAGAATGTCGGGGAAGGGCGCTGGGACGACGAGAAGAAGCGGCGCATACTTGAGAGCCGCGTGAAGGGGACGACCCTTTTGGCGGGGGCGCTGGCGGGCTTGAGCGCGAAGCCGCCGGTGCTGGTCTCGGCCTCGGCCACGGGCTTCTACGGCGACCGCGGCGCGGAGATTCTGCGGGAGGAGAGCGCTTCGGGCGAAGACTTTCTGAGCGAGGTCTGCCGCGAGTGGGAGAAGGCGACGCTTCAGGCGAGCCAGGCCGGAATCCGCGTCGTGCACCTGCGCATCGGGGTCGTGCTGAGCGGCGAGGGCGGGGCCTTGCAGAGGATGCTCACGCCCTTCAAGCTCGGCCTGGGCGGGAAGCTCGGGAGCGGGAGCCAGTACATGAACTGGATCGCGCTCGAAGATTTAGTCGGCGTCATCCGCCGCGCGATTGAAGACGAAAACATGCGCGGACCAATCAACGCGGTCGCGCCGCAGCAGGTGACGAACGAGGAGTTCACGAAGGCGCTCGGGCGCGTGCTCGGCCGCCCGACCGTCTTCGCGGTGCCGGCCTTCGCCCTGCGGCTCGCGTTCGGCGAAATTGCCGACGCCGCCCTGATGGCGAGCACGCGCGTCGAGCCCGCGCGGCTGAAGGAGGCCGGCTACCAGTTCAGGCACCCCGAGATTGAGGGCGCGCTGCGTTCCGCTTTGGGTAAGTGACGCTCGCGCCCGCTCAGGGCTCATCCTGCTGTTCGGGGACGACGACCTCGCGCCCGCGGAAGAAGAGGTAGTAGACGGGGAAGCCGAGCCCGATGAGGAGGAGGCCGAAGAGGGCTTCGAGCGGCGCCGCCCAGAAGGTGTTGACGAGCAGGAAGCCCGTCACGAGGAGGAAGAGGATGGGGACGACGGGGTAGCCCCACGCCTTGTACGGCCGCTCGGCGTGCGGCATCCGGCGGCGGAAGACGAAGATCGAGGCCGTGACCAATCCGTAGAAAATGTAAGAGCCGAAGACGACGTAGTCGGTCAGCTTGTCGAAGCTCTGAAGGATGATGACGAGCGTGCACGCCCAGATTCCCTGCGCGAGCACGGCGCGGGCCGGGACGCGCGTCGTCTCGGAGATTTTCGACAGCTTGTTGAAGAAGAGTCCGTCGCGCGCCATCGCGTAAGGGACGCGCGCGCCCGTCAGCACAGACGTGTGGAGCGTGCCGACCGACGAGGCCATCAGCGCCGCCGCGACCAGCCCCGCGACGAGCGCCTTCGCCGAGTCGCTGAAGGTTGTCATGAAGGAGTTCGTCACCTCGGCCGCGACCGAGGACTTGGCCGAGACGCTGGCGATGGTCGTCGGCGGCAGGGCGTAGAAGTAGGCCGCGTTGATGAAGACGTAGAGCAGCATGATAAGGATCGTGCCGCCGATGAGCGCGAGCGGAATGTTTCGCTGCGGCTCTTTTATCTCGCCCGCGACGAACGTCAGATTGTTCCAGCCGTCGTAGCCCCACAGCGCGCCGAGCATCGCGGCGCCGAAGCCGGCCACGCCGAGCATCGCGCCGGGGCTCACGCCCTCGCACACGCCGCCCGCGTTGGCGAGCGCGAAATGTCCCCAGTCGCCCTGCGCCAAAACGAACGCGCCCAGTCCCACCCCGAGCACCAGCGCGACCTTCACGCACGTGAGCGCCATCGCCACCCACCCGCTCACTTTGACCGCGGCGCAGTTGAGCAGCGTGATGACGACGATGACCAGTATCGCCGTCAACTGCACGGCGAAGCCGGCCCAGCCCTCGACCGACTTGCCCGACAGGTCGTTGAGCGAGTTGGCGAAGATGAGCGCGACCGAAGCCTGCGAGCCGGTCTTCGCGATCAGTATCTGCATCCAGCCGCTCAAAAACCCCGCGCCGCGGCCGTAAGCCTCGCGCATGAAGACGTACTCGCCGCCCGCGCGCGGCATCATCGCCGCCAGCTCCGCGTACGTGAGCGCGCCCGCAAGGCTCAGGAGCCCCGCCACGACCCACACGGTCAAGACCATCCCCGGCGACCCCACGTTGCACGTCATCACACGCGCCTTCAGAAAGACGCCCGTCCCGATGACGTTCCCGATGATGATCGACATCGCCGCCACGAGCCCGAGCCCGCGCACCAGCGTGACGTTTCTGTTCGAAGCTTCAGACATGAAGTCCCTCGTGTCGGGCGTGGTGTATTACCAGACTTCGTTCGCGAGCAGGTCTTCGTAGGTGTCGCGGCGGCGGATGAGTTCGGGGCGGCCGTCTTCGCGGACGAGGACGACGGCGGGGAGCGGGCGGCCGTTGTACGGGAACATCTGCGCGATGGTGTAGGCGCCCGTGTTGAGGAGCGCGAGGAGTTCGCCGGGGCGCACGCCCTCGGGGAGTTTACGGTAGTCGGGGAGGCGGCCTTCGCGCTCGATGTCGAAGTAAACGTCGCCTGAATCACACAGCGGGCCGGCGATCTTGTAAGGCTCGTCGGCCGCGAGGTCTGCGCGCGAGGCGGAGACGACGTGGTAGTACCACTTGTAGGTCGTCATCGAGAGCAGGAGGTTGAAGCCCGCGTCGGTGAGGAGCCACACGTCGCCCGTCTCGGGGCGGCGCTTGATGTTGCGCACCGTGGTGAGGAGCGTGCCCGCGTCGGCGATGACGCTGCGGCCGGGCTCAAGGAGAATCGTGACGCCTTCGAGCAGGTGCTCGGCGGAGACGGTGCGCGCCGACTCGCGCGCCGCCCGGAGCGCCGCCGAGAGCACGTCGGACGGTTCCAGTTCCGCGCCCAGCATCTCGCGCTCGCTCTCCGGCAACTCGTCGGCCTGCGAGCGGTCGCGCAGGTAGTTGACCGGGATGCCGCCGCCGAGGTTGATGTGTTCGAGCGCGTGGCCCGACTCCTCGTGGATCGTCTTCAGGTGCTCCCACATCGTCTTGAACGCCGCGGCGAAGGGTTCCACGTCGGGCGTCTGCGAGCCGACGTGGATGTGTATGCCGGAGACGTGGAGCAGCTCGGGCGAGCGGAGCGCGCGGCGGAAGGCGTCGAGCACTTCGGAAGAGGTGATGCCGAACTTCGAGGTCATCAGCGCGGTCTGGAGCCCGAGGTGCGAGCGCGTGCCGATCTCCGGCACGAGGCGGAGCGCGACGCGGGCGCGCTTGCCGAGTGCCTTCGCGCGTGCTTCACTCAGCTCGATCTCGTAGACCGAGTCCACGTTGATGGAGTAGATGCCGGCGG
>JBEVJD010000375.1:0-9437 GCA_040510435.1 Pyrinomonadaceae bacterium
AGGACCCAATTAACTACCCCCCACCCGGGGGGGGTACGGGGGGGGGGGGGTTGCAAGCTCTCTTCAACCTCTTCTCACCCCCCCACCCGCTCGCTACCGCTCGCGGTTCTGTTTAGTAGCTGTTGTCAGCGACGTTCATCTTCTGGAGGACGAAGACGACGCGCATGGTCTGCGGGCGCCGGTCGAGCGAGGCGGGGACGAAGGCCGGGTTCTTGCGCAGGGCGATCTGTAGGTCTTCGACCACGCGCCGGTTGCGCGGCGGCTCGACCACTTCGGCAAGCACCGCGCTGCCGTTGGAGTACACGTCGGCGACGACGATCATGTCGTCGTCGTCGGGATTACCGTCACTCGGCGGCGTGACCGTCAGCGCGGCCAGCGCGCCGCGCGGGTTCAGGGTCGGCGACTCGGGGCCCCAGACGGCGCGCGCCGCGGCCGCGAGGTCGGGCGAGAGCGGCCGGGTCACGTCGTAGCCGCCGCGGCCGTCGTCCCAACGAGGCTGCTGCCCGTTTTCGAGCGCCTGCGCCTCGGCCAGGTTCCGCAGGACGACCAACTTCTGCTTGAGGGCGCCGAAGACCGCGATGAAGAGCACGACCGAGTAGACCACGCCGACCGAGTAGGGCATCAGCCGCGCGCCGATCCAGTGCGAGACGCGCTCGGCCGGCGTCAGGCGCGGCGTGGCGTGGCGTGCCGCGCGCTCGATGATGAGCGCGTCGCGGATGGAGGCCGCGAGGTCGGGCGGAGGGGCGGGGCGCGCCATGAGCGAAAGGCCGCGCACGAGCGCGCGCGTCTCTTCTAGCTGATGACGGCAGACCGGGCACGCGCCGACGTGCCCGGACAGCGCCGCGCCCGCCTCGTGCGAGAGCGCGCCGTCGAGGTACGGCGAGAAAGCCTTCTGAGATTCCGAACACGTCATCATAAATTCGGGGGCTAGGGACTAGGGGCTAGGGGCTAGTGAAAGAGCTTTGCTTTACTCTGCGTGAGCCCTGGGACGAGGGTGTAATTACTAGCCTCTAGTCCCTAGCCTCTAGCCTCTAGTTCCGGATGGCTGGCCGACCCCGGCTGCTCCCTTTTTAGAAAGGAAGCAGTTGCGGCTCGACTCGGCCCGCTTGTGTGCGCCGTGTGACCGCGGGGCGTGTCACGTCGGGCGGCGGTAGAAAAACGGGTGTTGCTGGCCACGTTTTCAAGACCGCCCGCCGTAGACCCCTCGGCCCCGCGACGACCGCGCGGGACTCGCCTGCCTCCGCCGCTTCCTGACCCACATGGCACCGGGGTTGTCGGTTGAAGCCGGGGCGGGGCAGCCATCCGGAAGAACGGTTTTGAGTTTTCAGTTTTAAGTTTTCAGAGCGGCGGCTCCTCACTGAAAACTGAAAACTCAAAACTGAAATTACAAAGAGCCTTCGAGCCTGCGTCGCAGCTCGTTGCGGCCCCTGGAGAGCCGCGACTTGACCGTGCCGACGTTGAGGTCGAGCGTGTTGGCGACCTCCTCGTAGCTGAGCCCCTCGATGTCGCGGAGCACGATGACTTCGCGGTAGGGGCGCGAGAGCGACTTGAGCGCGGCGTGGAGGGCCAGTTCGCGCTCGCGCGCCAGCGCCTGCCGCTCGGGGTCGAGCCCCTCGTCGCTCGCCAGCCCCGCCGAGAGCGGGGTGTCGATGTCGTCGGAGACGGGCGCGTCGAGCGAGACCGTGCGGTCGCGCCGGCGCCGCTTCCACCAGCGCCAGCGGTTGCGCGCCTGGTTGACGGCGATGCGGTAGAGCCACGTCCGCAGGTCTGCGTCGCCGCGGAAATTCGCCAGGTGGCGGAACGCCTGGAGGAAGGTCTCCTGCGTCAGGTCGCGCGCCTCCTCGGGGTCTTCCGTCAGGCGGTAGAGCAGGGCGTAGATGTCGCCGTGCCGCTCCTCGACCAGGCGGTTGAAGGCCGACGCCTCGCCTGCACGGAGTCTTTCAAGGAACTGTTCTTCGGCCGAGGGAAGAGAACGAGCCTCCGCCGAGGCCGCCGTATCGGCACCTCTCTCCAGTTCCGCTTCCATGCGGAGGGCGATTGGCTCCCCGAAGCTCACAAACGTCCTCCGTCGAACCGGGAGGGTCTGTCGGAGGGCTTCACTCCCTCCAACTGGGATGTTCGACACCGGTTCGACAGCCTTTGTTCCGAAAATTGTTTCACGCGGTTATTTAGATGCGGCGGCGCGCCCGGACTGTTCGCAGCATAGCGCCGCGCGGCGCCGTCCGGCAATGAAAATCTCCCATTCGGGCTTGCTTGACATCCCCCTAACCCCCCGTTAGAGTGGGTTTTTGCCTCTAACTCCACATAGGAGAACGCACCCGACAGTGCGGTCTTGCACCGGATAAAAGCAGTGGCCCGAACGACAAAAAAACGCGCACAGCAGCTCAAGCACGACAAGTTCCGTGACACGACCTTCGACGCCTACGGCCGCCTCTCGCACCGCTTCGAGGGGCGCGGGCGGACGATCCTCTACGCCGTGGGCGGCGCCGTCGCACTCGTCATCCTTCTCCTTGCCTTCAACTGGTGGCGCGAGCGCCGCGCGGACGCCGCGCAGCTCGCCCTCGGCCAGGCCATCAAGATCGCCGAGGCCCCCGTCTCGCCCACGCCTGCGCCGAACCAGCCCGGCCCCACCTTCCCGACCGAGCGCGAGCGCGCGCAGAAGGCTGTCGAGGCGTTCCAGAAGGTGCAGAACGAGTACGGCTCGCCTTACAAGGAGATCGCGCGCTACTTCGCCGCGGCCAACCTCCTGTCGATAGACCGGCCGAAGGGCCTGAGCGAGCTTGAGGCGCTCTCGAAGGAGGGCGACGCGGACGTGGCGGCGCGCGCCCGCTTCGCGCTCGCACAGGCGCGCGAGGCCGACGCGCAGTACGACGCCGCGGCCGCCGGTTACCAGGAGCTTCTGAAGAACCCGTCCGACGCCGTCTCGCAGAACGCCGTCAAGCTGCGGCTGGCCTCCGTCTACGAGAAGCAGGGCAAGAAGGACGACGCCGTCAAAATCCTCTACGAGATGGTCGAGGCGGCGCGCAACGCCAAGGGCAAGGACGGCAAGCCGATGCCCGAATCGTCCGTCACGCGCGCCGCCGCCGACAAGCTCCAGGAGTTGAGCCCCGAGCGCTACGGGCAACTCCCGAAGGAGCCGACGCCCGCCGGCCTGCTCGGATCGTAAGAGCCGTGACGAGTGATGAGTGATAAGTGATAAGAGAGAGCGGTAGAAGCCTTTTCTTATCACTTATCACTCATCACTTTTTACTTTCCTTAAGTGGATAATCTCACGCACTCGCTCGTCGGGCTGGCAGCCGCGAAGGCCGGGCTGGGGCGGCTGTCGCCTTACTCGACGTTCGTGTGCGTCGCCGCCGCGAACCTGCCGGACATCGACATCGTCGCGCTCGCGCGCGGGCCCGCCTTCTACCTGAAGCATCACCGGGGCATCACGCATTCGATTGTGGGGATGCTGGCGCTGGCCGTCGCGCTCCCCTTGCTCTTCTACGCGGCCGAGCGCGCGTGGGCGCGCGTGAGCGGCAGGGAGCCGCGGGCGCGACTGAAGGGGCTGCTAATCTGTTCGCTCCTGCTGTCGGCCTCGCACCCGCTGCTCGACTGGACGAACGGTTACGGCGTGCGGCCCTGGCTGCCGTGGGACGGCAGTTGGATTTACGGCGACCTGCTCTTCGTCATAGACCCCTGGGTGTGGCTCGTGCTCCTCGGCGCGTGCTTCCTGCTGGCGGAGTCGCGCTGGCGCGCGGCCGGGTGGGGGTTGCTGGCGCTCGCCATCACGGCCCTCTTCTTCCGCGTGGCTTCGCAACCGGACGCGGACGTGCCCGCGGGCGCGCTCGGCATCTGGTGCGCGGGGCTGGCCGCGTTCGCCGTCCTGCGCTGGAAGCGCCTGGGCCGTCGCTTCGAGTGGAAGGTCGCGGCCGCCGCACTCGTCTTCGTCGTCTTCTACTGCTGCGCCCTCTCGGTCGTGCAGGTGCGCGCGCGCGCGTCGGCCGAGTCGGTGGCGCGCAGCCTCGTGTCGCGGACGGACGAGCGCGTGCTGCGCGTCGCGGCGACGCCCGTGCTGGCCGACCCGCTCGCCTGGCGCTGCCTCGCCGAGAACGAGCGCTCGACCGCGCGCTTCGACATGAGGCTCGGGCGTACCGAGCCGGGCGACCTGCGCGGCGTCGTGCGCTACGAGAAGCCCGCGGGCGAAGACGTGGAGGTCGTGCGTCGTGCCTCGGAGGACGAGGCGGCGCGCGTGCTGCTCGACTTCGCGCGTTTCCCAGTGGCGCGTGTGCGGCGGCTCGAAGGCGGAGCCGGTTGGGTCGCGCAGTTCGCAGACCTCCGCTTCACGGAGCCGGGCTCGCGCGCACGCACGGGCGGCTTCGCGCTCGACGTGCCGGTGGACAGTAGGCAGTTGGAAGGCAGTAGCAGTAGACAGTAGCCAGTAGACAGTAGTCAGTAGCCAGTAGAAAAACCTTTATCGCTCGAACAGTTCGGCTGTCATCAACAACCTCCGCACGGCGGAGCCCTACTGACTACTGCTCCTTCCTTGAACTTTACACATCGAAGCTTTATTTTGGACTCGCGTTCACGCGTGTTCAATGCTCGCCCTCTTTTCTGAAAGGAAGCCCGGAACCAATGAGTAAACTGAAGCCCGTGAGGCTCTTGCTGCCTCTGGCCCTCCTCTTCGCGCTCGCGCAGTCGGCGGCGGCGCAGACGGACGCGCGCGGCGCGCTCTCGACCCTGCCCGACTCGCAGGCCGTGCTCTACGTCAACGCGCACCGCATCATCAACGACGTGCTGCCGCGCCTGATGCCGCCGGCCGAGTACGCGAAGATGCTGAGCGAGGCGCAGAAGGTCGGCTTCGACATGCGCGGCATCGAGTACGTCGCGGTCGGCGCGCGCCTCGCGGATCCGCCGCCCGCCAACAACCTGCCCGAGTTCGTCGTCGTCATCCGCGGCAGCTTCAACGCCGACACGCTGCTCGCGCTCGGCCGCGTGGCCGCAAGCGCGCAGAACGTCACGCCGCGCAGCGAGACCTACGGCTCGAAGACCCTTGAGATCATCGACCTCCGAAGTCTTGAGAAGAAGCCCGAGGGCGGGACGGGGAGCGGCACCGGCGAGGGCGACGCGACGCCGACGCCGACGCCGATGCCGTACCCGGAGTTGGCCGTGATGGCGCTCGACGCCAACACGCTCGTCGCGGGCGTGCCCTCGTACGTCAAGGCGATGGTGGACGCGGCCGGCGGGCAAGGCGCGCTGAGGGGCTCGATGGTTGACCTCGCCTCGCGCGACCCGCAGGCGCTTTGGAGCCTGACGGTGGAGCTGCCGCCCAACCTCTACGAGCACCTGCGCAAGGTCGGTGCCCCCGCGAACCCGGAGACCGAGCAGATGGTCGGCTGGGTCAAGCAGTTGAGCCTCGCGCACGGCATGGACGCGCTGAACTACTCTATGAGCGCGTCGGTGCTGACGGACGCGCCCGAGCACGCCTCGGCCTTCAGCGGCATCGTCCGCATGGGCGTGCTCGCCGCGCAGACCGGGCTCAGCTCCGAGGCCGCCAAGCAGACGCCGAAGCACAAGGACTACGCCCGGACGCGCGCGGCGCTCAACGCCATCAAGACCTTCGTCAACCGCACCGAGGGCAACGCGCTGCTGCTCAGCGTCTCCGTCCCGCAGAAGACGGTCAACGACCTCTTCAAGAAAGAGATGGCGGGCTCCACAAAGGCGAAGCCCGCGCCCCGCCGCAGGGGCCGCACGCGGCGCAAGTGAACGAGGAGCGATAGCTTGGAAGCGACCCCCTTCGAGAAGAAGCGAGTCGGGCAGATCGTCAGGCTCCTCAGGAAGGAGTACCCCGAGGCGCGTTGCAGCCTCGACCACGGCAACGCGCTGGAGCTGCTGGTGGCGACGATCCTGTCGGCGCAGTGCACGGACGAGCGCGTCAACGTCGTCACGTCGAGCCTCTTCCGCAAGTACCGCACGTGGGAGGACTACGCCTCTGCGCCCGCGGCCGAGCTGGAGGCGGACATCCGCCCGACGGGCTTCTTCCGCAACAAGGCCAAATCCATCCAGGGTGCGTGCCGCCGGATCGGCGAGCGCCACGGCGGCACCGTGCCCCGCTCGATGGAGGAACTGCTTGAGCTGCCCGGCGTCGCGCGCAAGACGGCCAACGTCGTCCTCGGCAACGCCTACCAGATCGCCTCCGGCGTCGTCGTGGACACGCACGTCTCGCGCCTCTCCGCGCGGCTCGGCCTGTCTCAGGAGAAGACTCCCGAGAAGATCGAGCGCGACCTCGTGGGGCTGCTCCCCGAGTCGGACTGGATCGACTTCTCGCACCTGCTCATCGCCCACGGCCGCAAGGTCTGCAAGGCGCGGACGCCGCTCTGTAGCGAGTGCGTCTTAGCCAAACTGTGCCCGTCGGCGGGCATCGGGCAGTAATTTTTTTAGCCCGCGAGGGCAGTGATTCCACACCCGGACAAGATCATGAAAAGATTTTCCATTCGCATGAGAAGGCTCGCCGCCTTCGCGCTCCTCGTTTGCGTCCTGTGCCCGGCCGTCGGCGCGCAGAAGTTGCAGTACCCCGCGTCGAAGAAGGTCGAGCACTTCGACACGTACTTCGGCGTGAAGGTCGCCGACCCGTACCGCTGGCTCGAAGACGAGGGCGCGCCCGAGACGGCGCGCTGGGTCGAGGAGCAGAACAAGGTCACCTTCGCCTACCTCGACAAGATTCCGTACCGCGCGCAGTTGAAGGAGCGACTGACCGGGCTCTACAACTACGAGCGCTACACGGCGCCCTACCGCCGCGGCGACTACTACATCTTCTCGAAGAACAACGGGCTCCAGAACCAGAACGTCGTCTACGTCCAGAAGGGGATTGACGGCGCGCCCGAAGTCCTGCTCGACCCGAACAAGTTCTCGGCCGAGGGCACGACGAAGCTCGGGGCGCTCTCCGTCTCGCGCGACGCGAAGTACGCCGCCTACTGCAAGTCGGCGGGCGGCTCCGACTGGCTCGACTGCTACGTGATGGAGGTGGCGACGAAGAAGCAGTTGGCCGACGAGCTGAAGTGGGTCAAGATTTCGGGGCTGGCGTGGGCGGGCGACGGCTTCTACTACAGCCGCTACGACGCGCCCGAGAAGGGCAAGGAGCTGACCTCGAAGAACGAGAACCACAAGGTCTACTTCCACCGCGTCGGCACGCCGCAGTCTGCGGACGAGCTGGCCTACTCAGACCCCGCCAACGCGCAGCGCTTCAACATCGTCTCGTCCACCGACGACGAGCGCTTCGCCGTCCTGTCTATCTCCGACCGCGGCAAGGGGAAGAACGGCAACGCCCTCTTCTTCCGCGACGCGAAGTCGGCCGACAAGACCTGGCGCCCCGTGGTCGCCGAGGTCGGCGACTCGTCCTTCTACATCGTCGAGAACGTCGGCGACAGGCTCCTCATCGAGACCGACCACAAAGCGCCCAACGGCCGCGTCTTCCTCTTCGACCCGAAGAATCCCGCGGAGAAGGACTGGAAGGACGTGCTGCCCGAGCGCCCCGAGCCCTTGCAGAGCGCCAACACCGGCGGCGGCAAGCTCTTCGCCACGTACCTGAAGGACGTGACGACGCGCGCCTACGTCTATTCGCTGGACGGCAAACTTGAGAACGAGGTGCAACTGCCCGCGCTCGGCATCGCAAGCGGGCTGGGCGGGCAGACGGACGACCGCTTCGTCTTCTACACCTTCAGCACCTTCAACTTCGCGCCGTCCATCTACCGCTACGACATCGCGACACGCAAGTCCGCGCTCTTCCGCGCGCCCGTGTTGCCGGGCTTCCGCCCCGCCGACTACGAGGTCAAGCAGGTCTTCTTCAACAGCAAGGATGGCACGCGCGTCCCGATGTTCGTCGTCCACAAGAAGGGTTTGAAGCTCGACGGCCGCAACCCGACGCTGCTCTACGGCTACGGCGGCTTCAACGCAAACACGACGCCGAACTTCAGCGCTCTGCGGCTGGCGCTGCTCGAACAGGGTTTCGTCTACGCCTCGGCGAACATGCGCGGCGGCGGCGAGTACGGCGAGAAGTGGCACGAGGCCGGGACGAAGCTCAAGAAGCAGAACGTCTTCGACGACTTCATCGGCGCGGCCGAGTGGCTCGTCCAGAACAAGTACACCGCGCCCGAACGGCTCGCCATCCACGGTGTCTCGAACGGCGGCCTGCTCGTCGGCGCGGTGGCGAACCAGCGGCCCGAGCTGTTCAAGGTCGTCATCCAGCAGGCCGGCGTGATGGACATGCTGCGGTTCCACAAGTTCACCATCGGCTGGAACTGGATCGCCGACTACGGCTCGTCGGACACCGAGGCCGAGTTCAAGGCGCTCTACGCCTACTCGCCCATCCACAACTTGAAGGCCGGGACGAAGTACCCGGCGACTCTCATCACGACGGCCGACCACGACGACCGCGTCGTCCCCGCGCACTCCTTCAAATACGCGGCGGCGATGCAGGAGGCGCAGGGCGGCGGCAACCCCGTCCTCATCCGCATCGACACCAAGTCCGGCCACGGCGCCAGCTCCACCACCAAGGCCATCGAGCAGACGACGGACATCTATGCCTTCCTCATGCACAACCTCGGCGTCACGCCGAAGTGGGCGGCGGAGAAGGAAGTCAGCAGGCAGTAGTCTGTAGAAAAACGACGGAGCCCCGGCGGGGCGGAAGAGGACGAGCACGAGAATGCTGCTGTCCGACCTCTTCCGTCCCGCCGGGGCTCTTTAATCTCTACCCGTCTCGCGGCGCGTCAGGAGACCCAGTTCATCTGCTTGCTCTCTACCTCCCACCCGCGCGCGGTCTTCCTCAGCAGGACGTGCCAGCCGTCGCCGCAGAGCCAGCCGCAATTCCTCGCGACGTAAAGAAACGCCTGGTCGCCGGTTCGGTTGAAGCCTATCGCCGAAAGCTGTATGTATCCTGACGAGCCGGGGAACTTCTGGTTGAAGTTCGCCCGCCCGTCCGGCTCGCGGCCTTTGAACATCGAGGCGTACTCGCAGCTTTCGAGGAGCGCGAGCCGCGCCTTGATCCCGGGCAAGACCGGGAGCCGCTTCGGGAGCCCGCGCACGGCGTTATAGTTGGACACCGTCTCGCTCGCCAGTCCCCCGAACTCGGTCACGCCGGTCTCCTCATCACGAAACGAGCAGTCCAGGGTCTCCGCCCGGATGACGAGGAGTCGCCACGCGTCGTCGCCGCCGAACATCTCTTGCAGCACAGTCCTGTAGACCTGCTGCGCGTCGTCCTCCGCCACGCGGACGGCCGGGACGGAGATGTCCGACGCGGGGACGAGCCATTCGGCGACGGCGGCTTCGCGCTTTAAGGTCAGCCCCGAGAGCCAGACCGCTGCGAGCCCGAGGATGAATGCGAAGGCGGCGGCGGCGGCGCGGACGGTGAAGTGCGGCACGGCGGAACTCCTTTTCGGGAAAGCTTCGGCGAGTCTAGCACA
>JBEVJD010000376.1:0-6211 GCA_040510435.1 Pyrinomonadaceae bacterium
AGTCTTTGATAAGATGCCACTGGCTGTCGGTCAGGTCAGTGGGGTAGCGTTGGTTGCACACACTCCAAAGCTTACCCGCGTACTTGACCGGCAGTCATTTAGTTTTCAAACAGGCTCTCAGTAGTCAGTAGAAAAAAGAGGCGGTGCGTCTTAACCTTCAGGTCGGACGCACCGCTTTGTCTGTCTACTGGCTACTGGCTACTTGTCAGTAGCGCACGGGGTGCGACTTCGCGTAGCTGTAGGCGAGGTAGGCCGCGATGATGTGGCAGAGCCAGCCGAGCAGGCCGCCCGTGCCGATCCAGAAGCCGGGGGTGAAGAGCAGCCAGAGGATGCCCCAGAAGATTTGCCCGTTGTAGAGCTGGCCGACGCCGGGGATGATTAAGCTGAGAAATCCCGCAAGGACAGGGTCGCGCATCGTTACTTTACCTCCGCGCTCCTATACGCCCGCCCCGGCGGCTTTGTTCGGCCAAAGCGCCGCGCGCGCCTACTGCGTTGGAGTTGGCGTTGGCGCGTTGTCCGTGCGGCGCACGTCGACGACCTCGGCGCGGAAAGTCTTGAGCAACTGTTGGACGACGGGGTGACTCTCGGCGCGCTCGCGGAGTTGTCTCTGCTCGCGCCGCGCCTCGTCGTCGGCCGTGAGCTGTTCGTCCTCTTCAGCCTCGCCCGGCCCCCTCAGCCTGATCTGGATGCCGACGGCGCGGCCCAGGACTTCGCAGCAGACCTCGCGCAGCAACTTCTGATTCTCGGGCTTCGTCAGCGTGTCGCGCAGGTGCTTGCCGTCGGGCGCGAACTCGACGCGCACCTCATCGTCCTCGACCCACACGCGCCGCGCGCTGTCGAGCGCCACGGCGAGCAGCGGCTTGCCGCGCCCTTCGAGCCCGCGCTTGAAGAGCGACGCCTGGTCGTCCGCACCGAAGCCCAGCTCCACTTTCTCAACGTCGCCCGCGCCCGAGTCCTGCGCGGGACTCTGAGCTGGGACGAGCGAGACGGGCGCGCCGACCACGTCCTCGCCCGCGCGCGCGCCCTCGACGAACGGGCGCGGGGCTTCGAAGAGTTCTTGAGTGGAGGCGCCGTCCGAGAGCGCGAACGGTGCTTCGGCGGCGCGCGCCGCGGCGCCCTCCGCGAAGGAGGCCGCGCCGCCGGACTGCGCGGGCGGGGGCACGAGCTTCAGGTTCGTGCTCGACGACTGAGCCTGCGCCCGACCGTTCGCCTGCGGCGCGGCGGGAGCGGCGGGAGCGGGAGCAGCAGCAGGAGCAGCAGCAGGAGCAGCAGGGATAGAAAGAGGCTCCGCTTCCACACTCTTCGCCGTGAGTTTTTCGGGTTCCGGCACGGGTGCCGCTTCCGTGCCGGAGAAGGTGGCGGCACCGCCGCCCCCGGCCGCGCCGCGTCGCGGCGGCGTCGAGGACGAGGGAGGCGCCGAGGGCGTCGGCGGTGAGCCCGCGCCGCCCGCGGGCGCGCCCCCCGTGCGCAGAGCCTCTTCGAGCGCGTTCAAGCGTTCGACGATGCGGCCGAGGGGCGCGAGGCGTCGCATCTCGACGAGCTTCACCAGCCCGATTTCCAACTGGTAGCGCGGGTGCGCGCCCGAACTCAGTCGCGCCTCCGTGTCGGTCAGGCTGTGAAAGAAGCGCACGAGGTCTGACTCCGAGAAGTCGCGCACCTCTTCCTGAAGCGCACGGCGCTCGGCCTCGGTCGCGTCCGTCAGCGCCGAGTCGCCAGCGACCTTGAAGACGAGCAGGTCGCGCAAGTGCGCGAGCAGGTCGCGGCAGAAGTTGCGCAGCTCGTGGCCGCGCGCCGAAAGCTCTTCGACCACGGCCAGAGCGTCGGCCGGCTTCTCCCCGGCCACGGCGCGCATCACGCGCGAGAGCATCTCGGAGCCCGCGATGCCGAGCGCGGCCTCAACGTCCGACGCCTCGATCTTCCCCTCGCTGAAACTGATGACCTGGTCGAAGGCCGACTGCGCGTCGCGCATCGAGCCCTCGCCCGCGCGCGCCACCTCGCGCAGGGCGTCGTCCGAAACCTTGATCTCCTCGGCGTCGGCGATGAGCCGCAGGCGCTCGACTATCTTCGACGCGGCGATGGTGCGGAACTCGAACTGCTGGCTGCGCGAGAGGATCGTCTCCGGCACCTTGTGCGCGTGCGTGGTCGCCATGATGAAGAGGACGCGGGAGGGCGGCTCCTCCAGCGTCTTCAACAGCGCGTTGAAGGCCGGCGTCGAGAGCATGTGGACTTCGTCGATGATGAAGACCTTGTAGCGGTCGCGCGCGGGGCGTGTGCCGACGGTGTTGATGATGGCCTCGCGGACGTTGTCCACGCCCGTGTTCGAGGCGGCGTCAATCTCAAGCACGTCAATCGAGCGCCCGTCGGCGACCTCGCGGCAGGAGGGGCAGGCGTCGGCGTCGGTCGTGCGGCAGGGCGTCGGCGTCGGGCGGTCGGACTTGTGACAGTTGACGGCCTTGGCTAAGAGGCGCGCCGTCGTCGTCTTCCCCACCCCGCGCGCGCCCGAGAAGAGATACGAGTGGTGCAGGCGCTCGTGCTCGACGGCGTTCTTGAGCGTGCGCGTGATGTGCTCCTGCCCCGTGACCTCGTCGAAGGTCTGCGGGCGCCACTTGCGTGCGATGACCTGATAGGACATGTGAAAGTCGTTAGCTCTTCGTCTTCTCCAGGAGTTCGATGCGGTTGCCGAAGGGGTCGAAGAAGGAGAAGCGGTGGACGACGCCGGGGATGTCGGGCTCGTCCTTGGTGCGAACGTTGTGCTGTTCGAGGTAAGCCCTGACGCCGGCCACGTCCGCCACCTCGAACGCCGGGTGGCGCTTCGACGGCGCGACCACGTCTTCGGCCCCGACGTGGAGCTGCACGTCGGCGACCGAGTACCACAGGCCGCCGTTCTTCCTGAGCACCTCGGGCTTCTCGATCTCTTCGAGGCCGAGCAGACGGCCGTAGAAGTCACGCGCTTGCGTCTCAGTCCCGCGCGGGATGCAGACCTGGACGTGGTCGAAGCGTTTGAATTGTATCTTCATGGCAAAACAGAAAGAGTTGCCGCGCGCGGGGCTTTGGCGGAACCTCTGGGCGGCGTCGTCGGATTGTGCTCCAACGCGGCGCGGTTCGGCAAGCCCGACATCGCGGCAACTCTTCAGATGTGGCCAGGCTCCGGACCGACCCGCAACACACGCCGCCGCCACTACCGTTGCTCCGTTCCCGGCCTGGCGGGGTTCGCGGGGCAAGCGTTGTGCGGAGCCCGAAGCCTGATAAGTTGTCAAGAAGCTGCCGGCGTTTCGGCGGTCAGCTTTCAGCTTTAGACTTTAACCCGCCGCGCGCGGGTTGGCAAACGCGGCGGGCGAGAGTTTAAGTCCCCGCCTCTCTCACCGCGTCCCCTTCTTCAAGTGCCGTTGAAGCCCGTGCGCAGGCGGCGGATGTTCGCGCCGGGGAACTGACCCGCGGCCTTCACTTTCGCCAGCATCGCCTGTGCATCGGCGCGCGTCCGGCCGGCGTAGACGGCCATGAACCGCACGTCCTCGGCAACGCCCGTGTAGAAGAGGTCGGCCGGCTCCATGCAGCGCGAGGTGAAGACCTTGTGGCGCGGGAAGAGCGCCTGCGCCGCCGTGCGCTCCGCCTCCGGGATGAAGAGGTCACAGTCGCCGCCGCTCGGGTCGCGCACGCTCTTGAGGATGACGGCGTAGAACTGCTCGCTCTCCCAGATGACCCCGTTGGGCGGGACGGCGAAGGGCAACTGGTGCGGCTGGAACTCGACGGTCGTCCGGCAGCGCACGGTCGGGTCGCCGCAGACGGCCGCGAAGCGCGGTCGGCCGCGGCGCTGCGCCGACGCGACGCCGAACGCCAGCAGTCCGAGCAGGAGGACACAGAGGAGTCTCGTTTTACGCATAGGGGTCTTTGCAGCTCCGTTCGGCGAAAGATTTTGACGGCAAGGCTTAGGGCCGCGGAGACTTTACAACCCGCCCGCCCGCCGCAGCAACCGCGTCAGTACCAGCCGCTACCGCGCGTGATACTGACCAACTCTTTCAGCCTGACCGAGCCGGTCAGTCAGGCTGACATAAAGTCTGACCGACCCTGAACGCACGTCCGCGCCGCACGCTTCAGTTTTCCTTAAAAATTTGAGCCTGCGCGCCGGGCCGGGGCGGGCACGAATTTTGCCACAGCGAAGCCGCCCCTCTCACAATCTGGTCGCGCCGCGCGGCTTACTTGCAACGCGTCTGTTGGCACAAGGTCGGGAGTTTTGCCATGCGTTTAAATCGCCCCACGGCGACAAAGCGACTCATCTCCCTCGCGCTGCTGTTCTCGCTCTGCCTGCTGCACGTGGGCGTGCGCCCCGCGCGGGCGCAACTCCTCTCCGGGCTCACGCAGACCGTCACGCAGACGACGCAGACCTTGACGCGAGTCGTCAAGGTCTCGCCCGACCTGCTCCGCCTCGTCGCGGACGTGCCCGCCACGCGGCGCGTCCCCGTCGTCGTCCAGTCGAGCGGCCTCTGGGGCTTTACGCTCGACCTCTTACTTCAGACCCTCGGCGCGCGCACCTCGCGCACCTATCAGAACTTCAACGTGCGCGCGTTGGACATCCCCGCGGGTAACGTCCTGCTACTCGCGGCCAGTTCGCTCGTCTCCTTCGTCTCCGCAGACCGCCCCGTCCGTCTGCTCGGCCACCTCTCGGCCACGACCGGCGCCGATGCCGTGCGCGAAGAGCCGGGCACCTCCGCCGCGGCGCTCGACGGCGCAGGGATAGGCATCGCCGTCATAGACTCCGGCGTCTACGCCGGCCACAAGTCTCTCCTCGACAAGTCGAACCGCGCGCGCGTCGTCAGGAGCGTCGACTTCACGGGCGAGGGGACGACCTCCGACCCCTTCGGGCACGGCTCGCACGTGGCGGGCGTGGCGGCGGGCAACGGGCGCGTCTCGGACGGCGCGTACACGGGCGTCGCCCCGAACGCCAACGTCGTCAACCTGCGCGTGCTGGGCTCGCGCGGCACGGGCTCGGCCTCGGGGCTGCTGGCCGCGCTCGACTGGGTGCTGTCGAACCGCGCGGCCTACAACATCCGCGTCGTCAACCTCTCGCTGGGCACCTCGGCCGTTGATTCGTACCGCCACGACCCGCTCTGCAAGGCCGCGCGCAAGCTCGTTGACGCAGGCGTAGTCGTCGTGGCCGCCGCGGGCAACGAGGGCAAGGACGCCACGGGGCGAAAGGTCTACGGACGCATTCATTCGCCCGGCATCGAGCCCTCGGTCATCACGGTCGGCGCGGCGAACACCTTCGGCTCGGACGCGCGCGGCGACGACTCGGTCGCCACCTACAGCTCGCGCGGGCCGACGCGCGGCTACTGGACGGACGCGTTCGGAGCGAAGCACTACGACAACCTCGTCAAGCCCGAGCTGGTCGCGCCGGGCAACAAGCTCGTCGCGGCCGAGTCGCCGAACAACCTGCTCGTCACACAGCACCCCGAACTCGACGCGGGCGTGAGCCGATCCGAGTCGCGCCGCATGATGCGCCTGAGCGGCACCTCGATGGCAACGCCCGCCGTCGCGGGCGCGGCGGCGCTGATCTTGCAGGCCAACCCGCGGCTCACGCCCAACCTCGTCAAGGCCCTTTTGATGTACACGGCGCAGCCGCTCGCGGGCTTCAACTACTTCGAGCAGGGCATGGGCGTGCTGAACGTCGAGGGCGCGGTGCGACTGGCGCGGCTAGTCCGCACAGACCTCTCTTCGACGACGACGCTCGGTGCGCCGCTCCTCGTCCGCGCCGCGCCCGAGCCGCGCACGACCATCGCCTTCCACACGTTCACATGGTCGCGTGGCGTGCTCTTCAACTACACCTACGCGACCGGCCCCGACCTCGTCACGCGTTACCAGAAGGTCTACGGCCTCGGCCGCCTCTTCGGCGACGGCGTCATCACGGGCGACGGCGTCATCACCGGCGACCGGGCGGTGATTACCGACGGCGTCATCACCGGCGACCAGATCATGACGAGCGCGGGCGTCATCGCGGGCGACGGCGACCCCTTCCTCGCGGCGGGCGCGCTCTTCGCCGACGGCGTCGTCAGCAGCGGGCAGGTCTTCGGCGACGGGGTCATCACCGGCGACGGGGTCATCGCGGGCGACGGCGTGATTACCGGCGACTCGCTGCTCCGCGGCGACGACACAGACTGCATGGAGGCCCCGGCCGATGAAGAGTAGGCAGGAACAGTAAGCAGTAGGCAGATGGCAG
>JBEVJD010000377.1:0-11540 GCA_040510435.1 Pyrinomonadaceae bacterium
CCCCCGCGGCCCACGCCCGTGCCCGCCTGCGCGACGAGGGGTATCTGTGTGTATTTTCCCCCCCCCGCGCGGGCCGGCCCGGGCCGCCCCCCGCCTGTTGCTTTGACGCTTTGTGTTGTCGCTCGCGCGCCCAGGCGTCTGGGGTTGCCGTGCGCGGCGAGCGCGTTCGTGGCGTTACTGTCCGCCGCCGCCGGAGCTACTACCGCCGCCGCCCGAGCCACTTCCACCACCACTGCCCGAGCCGCTGCCGCCACCGCTGCCGGAGGAGCTGCCGCCGCCGCCACCTGAGCCGCTCGAAGAGCCGCCGCCGGACGAGCCCCCGGAACTGCTGCCACCGCCGCCCGAGCCGCCGGACGAGCTTTCGCCTCCACCACCACCGGAGGAGCTGCCGCCGCCGCCCTCGCTGCCACCGCTGCCGGACGAGCTACCGCCGCCGCCCTCGCCGCTCGACGAGCCGCCGCCGCCGCCCGAGCTGCCGCCCGAACTGCTGCCGCCGCCGCCGGAGGAGCTACCACCGCCGCCGCCAGAGGAGCTGCCGCCGCCGCCGCTCGAAGAGCCGCCGCCGCCGCCGGTGCTACCGCCGCCAGTTCCTTCTTCGTTGTCTACCATAAACGCATCCTCCAAGTGTTGGTGTTGTTCTTTAAGCCCTCAGATGACACGCGCGAACTTTTCAAAAGAAGAGACGATGAGATGGCCACGCGCAGTCACCCGACTTGTTCTGCATTTGTTCCGTTACGCAACAAACCACATGCCACGCCCGGCCGCGGCGGCGCCGCGAGTTTTAGAAATTAAACTCTTTCACTTTGCCCGACTTTCGCCGCGCGCTTAAACCGCTCCGAGGATTGGTACTATCGTGTACAAAATTAAAGTCATACAGGCTCCCCGCTAAAAGCGTACAGGCCGCCGCCGCATCTGTCGGCTAACGCACACAGGAACTCGCCTCGCCCCGCGCGTGTTATAATTACGAATCTTTAAAAGATGAACCGCGCCGGAATCTACATCCATGTCCCCTTCTGCCGTTCGCGCTGCTCGTACTGCGACTTCGCTACCGGTGCCTTCGAAGCCGTGCTCGCCGAAGCTTACGTCGGCGCGCTCGCGCGCGAGATAGAGTCGTTCGAACTCGTCGGCGCGCGCGCCGACGTTGACACCGTCTACTTCGGCGGCGGCACGCCCTCTCTGCTCACGCCCGCGCAGGTCTCGCGCGTGCTCGGCGCGGTGCGAAAACGTTTCGACGTGGACGCGCGCGCCGAGGTGACGCTTGAGATGAACCCCGGCACGGTCACGCCTGAGCGCCTCCGCGCGCTGCGCGAGGCCGGCGTCAACCGCGCGAGCTTCGGCGCGCAGACCTTCGACGACCGCGAGCTGAAGCGGCTCGGCCGCACACACACCGCCGACGACACGCGCCGCACGTTCGCAGAACTGCGCGCCGCGGGCTTCGACAACATCAGCTTCGACCTCATCGCGGGCCTCCCGCGCCAAGCCTTACGCGCCTGGAAGAGAAACCTCGAAGAGGCGCTCGCGCTCCGTCCCGAACACCTCTCGCTCTACCTGCTCGAAGTGCACGAGGGCACGCCGCTCGCCGAACAGATTCGGCAGGGGCGCTACTCGACGCCCGACCCAGACCTCGCCGCCGAGATGTACCGCGTGTTGGTCGAGCGGGCGCACGCCGCCCGGTACGAGCAGTACGAGATTTCCAACTTCTGCCTGCCGGGGCGCGAGTCGCGGCACAACATGAAGTACTGGACGGGCGCGCCCTTCTACGGCTTCGGCTGCTCGGCGCACTCCTTCGACGGCGCGCGCCTGCGCTGGTCGAACGAGCGCGACGCGCGCGCTTACGTGAAGCTGATAGAAGAGAAGGACAACGCGGTCGTCTCTCGTGAAGAACTCGACGAGCGCGGCGCGGGCGCCGAGGCGCTCTTCCTCGGCCTGCGCCTGCTCGCGCGCGGCGTTGACCTCGCCGAGCACCGCGCGCGCTTCAGCCTCGACGTGCGCGCCGACTACGCCGCCGACCTCGCGCGCTTCGACGAGGCCGGCCTGATCGAGTTGGACGGCGACGTGCTCCGCCTCACGCCGGCCGGCGCGCTCCTCTCGAACGAAGTCTTTACCGCCTTCGTCTGAACGCGTTTATGAGATTGATTGACCTGCGAAGCGACACCGTGACCAAGCCGACGCCCTCGATGCGGCGCGCGATGGCCGAGGCCGAGGTGGGCGACGACGTGTACGGCGAAGACCCGACGGTCAATCGCCTGCAAGAGCGCGCCGCCGAGATGTTCGGGAAGGAGGCGTCGCTCTTCGTCCCGACCGGCTCGATGGGCAACCAGATTGCCGTCAAGCTCCACACGCGCGCGGGCGAGGAGGTCGTCATCGAAGAGCGCGGGCACATCTACAACTACGAGATGGCCGCGATGGCGGTCGTCTCGGGCGCGCTGGCGCGGCCCGTCAAAAGCGCCGATGGCTCCGGCGTGCTCCGCTGGCAAGAGATAAGGGCCGCCGTCCACGCCGACGACGCGCCGTACTACGTCGCGCGCACGGGGCTGGTCGCTTTGGAGAACTCGCACAACCTCGCGGGCGGGACGTTGATGTCGCGCGCACGCACGGAGGAGATTTGCGACGGCGCGCACTCTCTGGGGCTGCGCGTGCACCTCGACGGCGCGCGCATCTTCAACGCGGCCGCCGCGCTCGGCGAGACCGTGGCGGCGCTCGCGGGCCCCGCCGACTCGGTGATGTTCTGTCTGTCGAAGGGCCTGGGCGCGCCCGTCGGCTCGATGCTGCTGGGCACGCGCGCCTTCATCGAGGAGGCGCGGCGCTGGCGCAAGCTCCTCGGCGGCGGGATGCGGCAGGCGGGCGTGCTCGCGGCGGCCGGGCTGGTCGCGCTGGAAGAGACGCCGCCGCGCCTCGCGGAAGACCACGCCAACGCGCGCAGGCTCGCCGAGGGGGTGGCCGAACTGCCCGGCGTCCGCATCGACCCCGAACGCGCCCAGACCAACATCGTCCTCTTCGACGTGACGGGCACGGGTCTTACGCCCGACGAAATCTGCGCCCGCGCCCGCGCCTCGCACGGCGTGCTCTGCTCCGCCTTCGGCGACTCGATCCGCATGGTCACGCACTACGACGTTACGCGCGACGACATCGAGGTCGCTATTCGTGCTTTGAAAGAAATAGTCAGTGAGCAGAGCAGTAGACAGTAGACAGTAGTCGATAGTCAGTAGCGCTCCGCGCTGAGGTCGTTGACACTAACGCCCTGACTACTGGACTGCGAAGGTTGTTCTACTGACTACTGACTCCTGTCTACTTAAATCATGACCAAACCATTCATCATCGCCATCGACGGGCCTTCGGGCGCGGGGAAGTCTACGCTGGGGCGGCGGCTGGCGCGTGAGCTGGGGCTGCTCTACATCGACACGGGCGCGATGTACCGCGCCGTGGCGCTGGCCGCGGCCGCGTGCGGCGTGAGCGAGTCGGACGCGGAGGGGTTGGCGCGCGTCGCGCACCGCGCGCGCATACGGCTCGAAGGCGACCCGGACTCGCTGCGCGTCTTCCTCGACGAGCGCGACGTGTCCGCCGAGATACGCGGCGAGGTGGCGGGGCGCGGGGCGTCGGTCGTCTCGGCCGTCCCCGAGGTGCGGCGCGAACTCGTGCGCCGCCAGCGCGAGATGGGCGAGTCGGGCGGGGGCTGTGTGCTCGACGGGCGCGACATCGGCACGGTGGTCTTCCCCTCGGCCGACGTAAAGTTCTTCCTCACGGCCGCCCCCGAGGCGCGCGCGCGCCGCCGCTTCGACGAGGAGCAGGCGGGCGACGCCGCGCGCGAATACGAGGCCACGCTCGCCGACATCAACGACCGCGACCTCCGCGACGCCACGCGCGCCGACTCGCCGCTCCGCATCGCCGAAGATGCCGTCGTCATCGACACCACCGAACTCTCCGTCGAGGAGGTCTTCCAGACGATGCTCCGAACCGTCCAGTCCCGACAGGCCGGCGGTGCCGAACGGGGTGAGGCAGAGGCTTGAGTCTTCCTCCGGGGAGGCTCCATAATCACCCGCCAGAGGCCAACGCCATGAGCGACAACCCTACGCAAGCAGTACCCGACTCCCGCTCTTTCGAAGACCGCGTCTTCGCGCGCTTCGACTCACTGGGCGCGCGGATAGACAGGTTTGAGTCTCGCGTCGAAGCTAAAGTTGACGCGCTGGACGGACGTTTAACGACGCTCGGAGAGAAAGTGGACAATCCGCACATACGCGCCAACCAGCGGGAACTCAATCAGCGAATCGAGAAGCTCGAATCACAGTCCACGCGTTAGCCGTCGCATAACTGCGGCCGGGGCCGCCCGTGACTAACTCACGGGCGGCCTTTATCTTTACAAGAGGTGTTTATGTTCACAGGCATCATCGAGGAGTTGGGGCGCGTGCGCTCGCTGGAGCGGCGGGGCGAGGGCGTGCGGATGACGGTGGAGGCGCGCGTCGTCACCGAGGGGACGGGCGAGGGCGACTCGATTGCCGTCAACGGCGTGTGCCTGACGGCGCTCGACGTGCGGCGCGACTCGTTCGCGGCCGACGGCTCGCGCGAGACATTGCAGCGCTCGACGCTGGGCGCGTTGCGCTCCGGCGCGGTCGTCAACCTCGAAAGGGCCGTGACGCCCTCGACGCGGCTCGGCGGCCACATCGTGCAGGGGCACGTGGACGCGCGCGGCCGCTTCCTCTCGGCCGACGAGCACGGCGGCTCCTGGACGGTGCGGATAGGTTACCCGCCGGAACTGGCGCGCTACCTCGTCTTCAAGGGCTCGGTCGCGGTCGAAGGCATCAGCCTCACCGTCGCCGCGCTGGCGGACGACCACTTCGAGGTCGCTGTCATCCCGAAGACCTGGGTCGTGACGAACCTCTCCGCCCTGCGCCCCGGCGACGCCGTCAACCTCGAAGCCGACATCATCGCCAAGTACGTCGAGCGCATCCTCTCCGTCGGCGCCCGCCAGAACGAGCCGACATTAACCGTAGAAAAATTGGCCGAACTGGGATACAAATAGACCCGCCCGTCAGTCCGTTCGTCACAGACCACCCAGCGCCTCACAAGGCGTTGCACCGAACCCGCAACCTCGACCGGCCGCCGCCCGCAACTTCGGACTTACTCCGGGCCGTGGCGCGGCGACAGGCACCCGAGATGCCTAGATAGGGGCACGCACATGCAGAAAACGCCCGAGCCCGTCCTGGAAAGAGTACGCCTTGTTAAGTCGAATGAGCTTAAAGAGCTAAGCCTCGTCGGCGATAAGCTGTCCATCATTCCGCCGGAAATCTTCGAGTTGGAGCAGTTGGAAGCATTGAACTTAAGTTACACCCAGCTCGAATCTATTCCGGAATCAATCTCTCGACTGAAAAATCTCAGGGTGCTCGATATAAGCGGCAACCAAATAAAAACTTTACCCTCATCGATCACTCAGATTAAGAACTTAAATCTGCTCTGGTTGTCCGGCAACCCTTGGGAATCTTTACCCGAGTGGGATTGGATTGCCGGCCTTCGTAACTTAACCCACTTGGGTCTGGGTAGCTGCAATCTGAGTGAGATTCCGGGTTTCATCAACCGGTTGCGGAACCTCAAAGCATTGAACATAGTCAATAATCAGATAACATTTATCCCGGACTTTCTTTACGATCTAAACAAGTTGGAGACGCTCGTCCTCGTAGGCAACCGCATCAAAGAAATTTCCCCGCGTGTTCTGCAACTAAAGAACCTTAAAGAGATTTTCTTGAGCGAAAACCCGCTTGAGACGCCCCCACCAGAGGTTTTGAAGAGGGGCACCGAAGCCATCAAAAGGTACTTTCTGCAACTCAAGGCCGAGGGCGAAGATCATCTGTATGAGGCAAAGTTGCTAGTCGTAGGCGAGGGCGGCGCGGGGAAAACGAGCTTAGCCAAAAAGATCGAGAATCCGCACTACCGTCTCAAAGAGGAGGAGGACTCGACCCAGGGAATCGAGGTCATCCGCTGGTCTTTCCCGATGCAGGACGGGCGGGAGTTCCGCGTCAACATCTGGGACTTCGGGGGGCAGGAGATTTATCACGCGACGCATCAGTTTTTTCTGACCAAGCGTTCGCTTTACGTGCTCGTGGCCGACACGCGGAAGGAGGACACGAACTTCTACTACTGGCTCAACATCGTGGAGATGTTGAGCGGCGGGAGCCCACTGCTCATCGTCAAGAACGAGAAGCAGAATCGCCGCCGCGAGATCAACGACCGGCAATTGCGCGGGCAGTTTGAGAACCTGAAGGAGACGCTGGCGACCAACTTGGAGGACAACCGCGGGCTCGACCGGATACTCGCGGAGGTCAAGCACTACCTGACAGGGCTGCCGCACGTCGGGTCGCCGCTGCCGAGGACGTGGGTGAAGGTGAGGGAGGCGCTTGAAAAGGACGCGCGCAACTACATCGGCCTTCAGGAGTACTTCGACACCTGCGAGCGCAACGGGTTCAAGGGGTCGCAGAACAAGCTGCAACTGAGCGGCTACCTGCACGACCTCGGCGTCTGCCTGCACTTTCAGGAAGACCCGCTGCTGCGTAAGACCATCATTCTCAAGCCGCGGTGGGGGACGGACGCCGTCTACAAGGTGCTGGATAACAACCGCGTCGTCGGCAACCTCGGCAAGTTCGACCGCGAAGACCTGGCGGACATCTGGCGTGCGGACGAGTACGCGGAGATGCACGACGAGCTGCTGCGACTGATGATCAATTTCAAGCTGTGTTACCAGATACCCAACAGTGAACTTTACATCGCGCCGCAACTGCTGACGGAGAATCAGCCGCACTACGAGTGGGACGAGGCAGGCAACGTCCTGCTGCGCTACACCTACGAGTTCATGCCGAAGGGCATCCTCACGCAGTTCATCGTCGCCATGCACCGGATGATCGCGGGCGAGGGGCAGGGGCTCGTCTGGCGCAGCGGCGTCATCGTGGAGGACGGCCCGACGCGCGCCGAGGTCATCGAGTATTACGGCCGGCGCGAGATCAGAATCCGCGTCGTGGGGCGCCGCCGGAAAGAGCTGATGACGGTCGTCTCCTACGAGCTGGACAAGATTCACGCGTCATACAACCGCCTCCGCTACAGCAAGCTCATCCCCTGCAACTGCGCGAAGTGCGGGAGTAGCCAGGAGCCGCACTTCTACCCGGCCGAAGTCCTGCGCCAGTTCATCGACGACGCGGAGGAGCACATTCAGTGTCAGAAGAGCTACCGGATGGTGGCTGTGCGCGGGCTCCTCGACGACGTGACGGCCGGCGCGCGCGCGGACGGTTGGAGGGCGGCCGAGTCGGGCAATGTCGGGTTGACGCCGCGCGAGCAGGTCTTCGTCAGCTACAGCCATGAGGATAAAGAATGGCTCGACCGACTTCAGACGATGCTGGCGCCGCTCAAGCGCGGCGGGAAGCTCTCGGTGTGGGCCGACACGGACAGCAGGGCCGGCGACCGCTGGCGCGAGGAGATAAGGCGCGCGCTGGCCTCGGCGAAGGTGGCCGTGCTGCTGGTGAGCCCGGGCTTCCTCGCCTCGGAGTTCATCGCCGAGTACGAGCTGCCGCCGCTCTTACACGCGGCCGAGGCGGAGGGGCTGAAAGTCATCTGGGTGGCCGTCAGCGACTGCCTCTACGCCGACACCGCCGTCGCGGATTACCAGGCGGCCAACGACCCGAAGCGGCCGCTCGACAGTCTCGGCGGCGCGGAGCTTAACTCCGCGCTCGTCCGGGTCTGCGAGCAGATCAAGGAAGCGGCCGGGCTCTGAGGCGGCGGCGCGGTGAAGAAACTCCGCGTGGGTTTGCGGGCCTTTCGACCGTGTGCCGCGCGCTCTTTCGCGGACAGTAAAACGTCCGTGGGTTCGCGGCCGGTTGCAGCGTCTCTATGGCGGGAGAATAATTTCGCGCCGCAAGGGAGCAGTCCTATGAAGTACCGCCTTCGCTTAACTCGCGTCTGCAAGAGGGCCATCCTCTTCGCGCTGCTGCTGGCCGCCACCGGTACGACCGCCCGCGCCCGGAACGAGACGTGGGAGCCGTGGACGCTGAGCCCTAACATGGCGGCCGTCCGCGTCTGGACGGCGGGCGACCAGACGTTCGCACGCGTCAACCTGACCCTGCCCTCGTCCTGCTACCGCGTCGCGGGCGTCGGCCCCGTCACGCGGCAGGGCCACGACCTGTCCGTCGATTTCACGACGGAGCAGTTCACGGGCGCCTGCGTACAGGTGATCGTCCTCAAGGAGTACTTCTTCGACCTCAGCGCGCTCGCGCAGGGCAACTACACCTTCACGGTGAGGTCGCGCGGCGCGGCCGTCAAGAGCGTCGCCTTCGACCCGAGCCAGATCGCCGAGCGCTGGGAGGAGGCTTCGCTCCCGAACAACACCGGCTTCGCCGTCTGGACGGCGGGCGGCGTCACCTTCACCGCCGTCTCCTTCAACTTCCCCGACGAAGGCTACCGCGTCGTCGAGTGGCAGGAGCCGGCGCGCGCCGGCAACGACTTCGTCTCGCGCGTGAAGCTTGAGCGCTGGACGGGGCGCGCCTCGGCGCTGGTGAACAAGGGCGACCGGCGCGTCTTCTCGCTCGGCACTCTGCCCGCCAACGAGACCTTCACGGTCAGCGTCGAGTTCTCGGACGGCGCGCGCAAGACGAGCGTCCCGTTCACGCCCGCGGGCACGGCGCGCCCGCCGTCCATGCACCCGCTCGACGACGCGGCCTTCTTCGTCCGCCAGCACTACGTGGACTTCCTCGGGCGCGAGCCCGACGCCGAGGGGCTCACCTTCTGGTACTACGACATCGTCACGAACTGTCCCTTCGTCCCGTCCCCGTGCCTCGACGTGAAGCGCGTCAACGTCTCGGCCGCGTTCTTCCTCTCGATTGAGTCGCAGCAGACGGGCTTCTACGTCTACCGCATGCACAAGGCCGCCTCGGGGCAGGCGCCGCGCATGGCGGAGTTCTTCGCCGACACACGCCGCGCCGCCGAGGGCGTCGTCGTGGGGCGCGCCGGTTGGCAGGCGTTGTTGGAGGAGAACCAGCGGCGCTTCGCCGACGAGTTCGTCGCGCGCGCCGAGTTCAGGGAGCGCTACCCCGAGACGATGGCGCCCGCGCAGTACGTGGACGCGCTCGACAACCTGATCTCGCACCCCTGGCCCGAGACCGAGGCCGGCGCGCTCTCTGACTCCGACCGCGAACAGCTCATCCAGGGGCTCGCCTCCGGCACCGAGACGCGCGCCTCCGTCCTGCGCAAGATGGCCGCGCACCCCGACTTCGTCAGGCAGGAGTTCAACCGCGCCTTCGTGCTGATGCAATACTACGGCTACCTGCGGCGCGACCCGGACGTGCAGGGCTACGACTTCTGGCTCTCGAAGCTCAACACCTTCCGCGGCGACTTCATCGAAGCCGAGATGGTCAAGGCGTTCCTCGACTCGGCCGAGTACCGCGCCCGCTTCGCCCCGCGGTAGCGTTGATTCGGTCACCGCCCGCGCGCGGCAGCGGGCAACCCGCCCGGCCGGCGAAACTCTCCAAAGGTTTCGCTGGCCGGACGTTTTTTTCGCGGGCACAATCCGTTCGCCAAAACGGCCGGTTTCGGGTAACATGAACGCCGACTGCTAAAGCTCTCCACAGTTGATTTTAAAGGCCGAAAACTGATGCCTTTTGCTTCCATCGAAGAGGCCGCCGCTGACTTGCGCGACGGCCGCATGATCATCATCGTGGACGACGAGGATCGCGAGAACGAGGGCGACCTCGTCTGCGCCGCCGAGAAGGTGACGCCCGAGGTCGTCAACTTCATGGCGACGCACGCGCGCGGCCTCATCTGCATGCCGCTCACCGAGGAGCGCTGCGACGAGCTGCACCTGACGATGCAGGTCGCCGACAACACCTCCTTCCTCGGCACGGCGTTTACCGTCTCCATCGAGGCGCGCAAAGGCGTGACGACCGGCATCAGTGCCTCCGACCGCGCGACGACCATCCTGACGGCCGTCGATCCCAAAACGCGCCCGCAAGACCTCGCGCGCCCCGGCCACGTCTTCCCCCTGCGCGCCAAGCGCGGCGGCGTGCTCGTCCGGCCCGGTCAGACCGAGGCCAGCGTTGACCTCGCGCGCATCGCGGGGCTCGACCCCTCGGCCGTCATCTGCGAGATCATGAACGAGGACGGCACGATGGCGCGCATGCCGCAGCTCGAAGAGTTCGCCGCGCGCCACCGCCTGAAGATCATCACGGTCGCAGACCTCGTCCGCTACCGCATGCAGAAGGAGGTCTTGGTGCGCCGCGCGGTCGAGACCGACCTGCCGACGGTCTACGGGCTGTTCCGCGCCATCGCCTTCGAGAACGTCCTGAGCGAGGAGGTGCACCTCGCGATGGTGATGGGCGAGGTGCGTACCGATGACCCCGTCCTCGTCCGCGTCCACACTGAGAACGTGACGTGCGACATGTTCGGCTCGCTCGTGGACGACACGGGGTTCCAACTCCACGCCGCGCTCGAACGCATCGCGGCCGAGGGGCGCGGCGTCGTCTTGTATCTGCGCCAGCGGCAGAACAACCTCGACCTCATCCACCAGCTCCGCACCTACCAGCTCATGCGCGAGGGCGGGGTGTCGAAGGAGGAGGCGAGCGTCCAGACCGGCTACGGCTCAGACCGCGACTACGGCGTCGGCGCGCAGATACTCCACGAGCTGGGGCTGCGTCGCATCCTGCTCTTGACGAACCACCCGCCGCGCGTCTCCGCGCTCGAAGGCTTCGAGCTGGAGATTGTCGGCAACGTCCCGCTCGGGACACCCGCGCGCGAGGGCGAGCGCGTGCCCCGCGAGGCGAAGACGCCCGGCCCGGACGTGGCGCCGGCCTGAGACAGTACCGCGAGCGGTAGCGAGCGGGTGAGTCCTCCGGCGTGCGGCCGGCCTGATGTTACCGTGACCCGCTCGCTACCGCTCGCGGTTCTGTTTCCACTGAACAAGGTTTAGGGTCTCTTCCCGATTCAGTTTCTCGGCCGCCACTCCCCCGGGCGGCACTTCACGGAAAAGATATGCCGACGGACGAGCACGACGAGCCAGTAGCTCCGCCGACACCCGCGCCGCAGGGCGGCGGCGATTCCCCTGCGCCCCAAACGCCCGATGAAGGTGGTAGTGTCGGGGCGTCCGCCGTCCGGCGACGCCGCGGCTTGAGGCGGGTCGTCAACCGGCGCAACGCGATGTGGACGGCAATCGTCGCGGTCGTCGCGGTCGTCGCGCTCGCCTTCATCCTCTTCCTGCTCTACCGCACGGGGCAGATAGACCGCTACGTCGCGACCCAGATCGTCTCGACGCTCGCCAAGTACAACGTGCGGGCTGAGATCGGCTCGTTCAGCACGCGGCTGGGGCCCCGCGAGGTCGAGATCAACGACCTCAAGCTCTACAACTCCGCCACGGGCGCGCCCATCGGCAACATCGGCCGCATCGTCGCCACCGTCCGCATCGAAGACCTCTGGTCGCTGAAGCTGACGCGCGACGTTAACCTCGAAAAACTGACCGTTGACCGCCCCGAAATCTGGGTCGTCTACGACGCCGAGGGGCGCTCGAACTTCTCGGGGCT